>JAYUEN010000028.1:0-2592 GCA_043739185.1 Bdellovibrionales bacterium | reverse complement strand
GAAGTGGCGAAAGCAGATCCTGCAAAAGATTTTGTCATGAGTTGCACTTACGGAGTTTTAGCTGGAACCCTAGTGGGAACTGCAACTCTGGCTTTTGCCGATAAACCTGGTGACAATCTCAATCGAATTGCTAGGGGAGCTTCAATTGGCCTCTATGCCGGAATCTTGCTTGGTTTGTATGTTGTCAATTTGAGTTCAGCTCCTGCAGATGATGATACCCCTGCCAATGTTAAAAATGAAATACCAAGACTTCAGATTTATCCTCTAATTAGCGAACACAATGGGCTTGAAGGCGGCGCTGTTCGTTATTCTGTTTTTAATTTTTAGATTTTATTAGACGAATCTTTTGCAGAGTCTTTTACGGGATCACTTGTCGGCGTAGGTGCTCCACCGCCAAATTGATAGTCGAAGTTGATTGCCGTTCCGGTACCATTGCCGCCAAGTACGTGAACGAACTTAAACCCTACACCCCAGCAATTTCCTGGCGGTACGATACTCACAAGTGCATCCCAAGAATTGATATAGTAACTATTTCGAAAGTCGATAGGATTTAAATTAATATTTCCGACGATCTTGATATAGCGCCGGTTGAAGCCTGCGCCGAAACCAATACTCTCGGCATGATTATTTGGATTATAGTTCGCATCGTTGAGGTCCTCGGTGATCTTAAAGTTTTGATTATAAGTTATTTGCAAGAAATTCGAATATTGATCAAAAATTCGCGAACGCAAAGAGGTATTGGTGACATTGTGGTAAGGGAAATATCTTAGAAAAATATTTGATTCAATGTTCTGAAAATGAAAATCAATCAAGGCATCAATGTCTGACCAGGGAAAATGTGGTACCCGAGAAGCCGCATCGAGATCAAATGACTGCCAGATTTTAAGACCTATAATTTGCAAATAGCCTGCTTGTTCAGCAGCAAAATCAAGATTTAGATTCTTCATGTCTGGATTGGGTTGAGCAACTGTTGCCGACTGCCACGACTTCTTTATTATTTTATTGGTTAAAATTCCGGTGATGATATTTCGCCTAACGATTCGATCATTATAATCAAATTGCAGGCTTCGTGCTTTTGCTGGGTCGTTAAAAATATCTGAGTCGCTAATTGGCTGGTCGGATAAAAATTCAGGGGTATGTTCATTGGAGTTTAAAAAAGGTGAAAGCGTCTCATTCATTCCGCTAAGAGAGGAAATTCGAATCTCTGGTTCGAATTCGTGTTTGTAGCGAATTTCGTGAGGGTTGCCAGGGTCAGTTCCCCAAACATTTCCAAATCGCGTGCGGGCAGAAAGACTTTCGGTGAAGTAACTTCGTGAAGGGTGAGTGTCATATCCGACGACGCTCGGATCTTGATTGGCAGGTGGGCTCTGGCCCGGACTATCCGGAGAAACATCAAAATTATATTGCATATAGCGAAAGGAAATCGCAGGAACTATGTCAAAAATCTTACCGATTTGAAAAGGGTAGGATACTTCAGGGTGTAGATCAATGCGGTCGCCGGTCCTCAATGCATCTCGCGACGTATCGAATTGGCCTGTGCCTTGGCTTAGGGTGCCGGATTTACGATTGAGGCCTCTTGAAGAATCGTAGCAATTATTGGTCTGGCAGCTAGCCGTCTTTGCCGTGAGATCATCATACGAAAGATCCTGCCTTGCAAAATGAACATAGTTGGCATCGCCGTGAAAAAGAATACGAGTCGAACCCAGCTTGGTATTCACTACTGAATAGCGTAACTCAGGCGCTCGATGAACAGCATCACTATTTCCTGACATGATTGTTCCATGTCCGCCATTTATGGGATCTGACTTTAAGAGATTGATATAGTAAGACCCATCGAGACTTGTATGGGTTAATTCTGAATTTTTTGACAGTGTAAAGCGGCTTTCGAGTGCGCGCTCGCCGGCAATATTAGGAAAGTCATCAGGATTTTGCACGGGATACAGAAAATCACCAAGCAGATTGATCTTAGTATTTTGCGTAAAATTATCGGGCAACTCAAAGTGATGATCGTAGCGCAAATACCATCTCGTAAAATCATCGGCTAGCGGGGGTCCGTATACACCACCTTTTGTTGTGTCAATTGTAGGATAAAGTCTCGGCAAATCTCCATTGAATAGTTTATCATGAATCGCGCCAAATCCGAGCTCGCCGTGGCTCGACTCACTTAATATAAAGCGATAGTCAACGGCACCTTTTATTCCATTGGCTGGATTTGAGCTGACGGTAAAAGTCGCATCTTGGCTACGGTCGATCGCCCAGAAGTAACTTTCGGCGAGACCGATTTGCAGGCCCTTGTTATCACTAGATGAGGGTGCAATTGAAATACGGGGAATCAGCAGTCCCGATTGGCGATCGCTTTTAAGTGGGACAATTAAATAAGGAAGCCAAATAATTGGAAAATTTAAAACCTCAAATAAGACGCTTTTTAGTCTTGCGTAACCTCCAAGTTGAGCATCAATTTGTTTGGCACGAAATCCCCAGGCCGGAGGACAGGTCGTACAAGCTGTATAGTTTCCTTTTTCGGCGATATACTCAGTGGGACCTGTTTTGATAATGCGTTCGCCTTCGAGCATGATTTGGCCAGATACGACA
>JAYUEN010000027.1:0-7836 GCA_043739185.1 Bdellovibrionales bacterium | reverse complement strand
GATCAAATGATTTTAATTCTGGTTCTAGGACGTCGCGGCGGATATCGCTGTTCGATTTCTTCCAAAACTTGAATGAAGTTTTTTGTTCTTTCATTTTGCAATCACGGCGCAGCAACAGATAAACATTTTGCATCGGAACGCGGCCGTCTTCATCAAGTTGTTTGAATCGATCAATACGCTTTTTTGTCAAAAGAGACGTCAATTCATCTTGTGTTGTAGAGAGAGATTCGTGCTGATCAAGGATCTCGCCTACGCCGCCGCTGATATCTTGTACGAATTGCATTGATATTCCGGCGGGCAGTCCATTTAGAAAATCGCAAATGGCTGAATGAAGAGTATTAAGCTCTTCATCGGTCGAGCAAGATACATCCCGGAGTTTTAACTTCAACAAAAGGCCAAGTGAAAAGTCTTTATAAATGATCTTGGAGTCTTCAAATCCCCAGATCTGTAGTTTATCGGCTAATGCTTGCGACATCAATTCACTCCCTGTTAGATTTAGTAATAAAATACCGGCGAGGTTTGGCTTGCGTGAAACACTCAAGAACTCCGGGCGAAAAATAATATTTTAAGAAATGCAGTAGGTAGTTTTCGGGTTTACCTGTTTTACTCAATCTCAAAAAAGTGGCAAGACTTAGCGCCGGTCCCCAAGTGAAAGCAAACTTCCACTGAACACCACTTAATACGAAATTGAGAACGGCCAAAACAGAAAAAACTAAAAATAGATCGAGCATCTCGAAACCAAAAATCAAAGTCTTTTTATCAAGACATTTATAAACCTCGGACGTTTTGAGCATTGAATGACCCCTCGTAATAAATAGTTGATGAGATTTAGTGAATTAAACTTCTGATGAGTGAAACAATGGACTCGGCACCAAAACCAATGATTGCCCCCATTATAGCGAGTGCAAGATGATTGCGGGCATTGGGTCGTCCAGCAACAAAGCTAAAGCCAGCAAAAACTAGCCCGCAGATTGCGGCCAATGGTAGGAGTGTCCCCACAAGCTTTTCTTGAACTGCTGAAAGCGAACTCTCAACTGTCGCAAATGCCAACTCCGGCGGCAACAGCAGCAACAGCAAGATGTCGCTCTTTTGAATTAGGCGCTTGAACCAGCCGTGTCCAACTTGCAGTTTCGTCGACGCCGCATTTTTCTTTGGTGTTTCGGTATTTAAGTCACCATGGCATAATGTACTTTGCATAAGATATTTCCTTTCATTTGGTTTAAAAAAGAGTGCCTCGAACAAAATTGATCGAAGCACCGACGGAATCACGCTACAGACGAGCGTTTTATGGAGTAGTGAATATCGAGAGGCTCAAATTTCAGATAGAAGCACTGATTGAGCTCCGGGAACTCAAGCACGATGTAGCCTTCGTCGTGACTGACGTTTCCAGACCCGACATCACGGTAAAATCTTAAACTTCTATGATGAGCTTGCCATTTTCCGCTATAAATTCTGTAATCAGGTCCTTCACGTCTATTCGGCACCAAATAAAATTTAGTACCAGGCATGATATTTAGCTTCATCTCAAAATGCGTCTCGGTACCATTTCGAAATGCATGGCCGACTTCACGAGAGCGAAGGCGGTCGCTAGTAGGAGCCGAATAAATTAAATGTCTTTCAGAGAAATTTTCAGGGTCATACATTGTACATACTCCTCTCAACAGAGATTGTTTTTTTGCGTTCTAGTTTCTCAAATGTGTCCCAATCGAGTTGAGGAACTGGCTGAATGAGATCGGCGAGCCAGCGCCTAATTTTACGAATAATGCATTTCATGACTTATCCCCCCTAAAGTTCTTTCAGATTTATAATAATTTTTTAAAAAGCTTTTGAGTTTGCTCGTCGCTCGATCAATGAGCGAATCCGCGCCATCCCAGCTCATACCCATGCGATCAGCTACCCTTGCGATCGGAAGTGCTTCTACAAATCTGAGAAGGACTGCGGAGCTTTCAAGGGCGTTTAAACGCAAAACTTCAAGACCGAAAACGTTCAGATAAATATTTTCTGGAATATTCAAATCACTCAGGCACTTGGCAGTGCTCTCTTTTTGTCTTCGCTTTTGAATCATTTCTTCCCACGTCATTTGAGGTAACTCCCTTTGAGATCTTGAAAATAGATCTCAAGAATTTGTTCGTGTTGATTGCGCGGTTTTAGGTCGAAATTTTTTGACCCTCCTATAAGGTAGCTGGAGACTGCAACATCGTTTGCGAGGAAGTCCTTGATTTTGTTAAGAGAAATAATTTTTGTCGAACAAGCTGCTTGATGCGAAATTTTGAGTCTTCTTGCAATTTCAGGTTGTGAATATTCGCACCAATAAGTGAGCCAAATAATATGTGTTTGCTTTTTAGTTAGGAGTCTCAGAGCTTGAGAGACGACCTTTTTGACTGGTTCAGGGACATGGAGAGGCCCCTCCCAAAGACGTTCAGAAGATTCCTCGAGCAAGGTTTCGAAGTCCTCAACGGACATCTCATCTTCTGCTCGATCAACATCAACAGTCGCAACTAGATATTGCTCCCACATCTCGGCATCCCAGGACTTCGAAATTTGTCGAAGTTCTTTATCGCTTAAAAGTTTGCCGTCGTGATTTCTCCAAGCCCTTATGTTTGAAACTTGATTTGCCATTTATCTCTCCCCAGTTAGTGCCCGACGAAATTGCCAGACGGGAGAGCCTCATTGCGAAAACCGAGGGAAACGTGCTTGAAGTATTTAAATGGTCGAAGACATTATGAAATAACTAAAAAAAGGCCTCTGACGAGATTTGGTCAAAAGTAAGATTTTGACGAGATCTCGTCAAAAGATGACCAACTGATGGTCAATGAAAAGATTTCGGTTTAGTGTCCCCACCGACAATGGTGTGAGCCCGAACAACTAGGCCCGATAGATTTGGAAGCGCTAACTCGAGGGCAAGTAAAGCGGTTACAGTTCCTCAGACCAAGCAGGAAGTGTGAACTTATTTTTGCGGAAGCTCACTCAAATTATGAGTTGGCGCAAAAAAGCAATGCTTTTGGTAAAATTGGAATTTTTCGATTTGCGGACAGCTCGATCATCTCGGGGTTTAAATAATCTGATGTTGAAAAAAATATTTTTGCACCTGAATCCATAGATCGAGCCACGTCTAGGCCATCGATTGAATCCCTCAGGTGGACATCAATAATAAATGTTAAATCGTCAGTGACAGCGTCTGCTTCAATCCAGTCCATAAAAGAGTGTGGAGAATTAAAAAATTTTACTTGGCTACCGTAGGACTCCCACACTGATTTATATTCTTCAAACTCGTCATCCAGAACGACAAGCTTACCTGCGCCTGGCGAAGCACTCCGAAACTGCGCCGACATCGCAACAATCGGGAGAGTGATCGTAAATTGCGCCCCGCAAGTAGGCACCGAATCCACCGTGATCGATCCATTCCAAGCTTGTACACAATTTCTGACAAAATATAAACCTAAGCCCGAGCCACCTGGCTTATCAATAGTGATGAGGTTTTCAAATATTGTGGATATATCATCTTCACCAATGCCTCTACCGTCATCTTTTATTTGGATTTCAAATGTGGATTCCTTGCGGATCACCTGCAAGTCCAATTTGCCCGATCCTTTATTACTGGCCTCAATAGCATTTTGGACAAGATTTGCAATGACCCGGCGAAAGTATACAGGATGAACATCAATTGGAGTGAGACGACCTCGGTCATACTTAAAGCTGATTTCAATTTGCGCAGATTTAAGAGATACCCGCTTGGCATCAATCACTTCTTGAATTGCAACTTCGGCGATTTCTAAGCTGGTGGACCTAAGATCCTGAGGCGAATTTGCGATTTGATGCTGATCAAGGTCGCCAACTATTTTTTCAACCGACATAATTATTGAGGTGAGTGTTTCAAGCTGAGCCGTATCTTGTCTTGATGCAATTTTAAGTGCCGACAGCGGACTTTTGAGATCATGACGAACAAGTCTAACTCTATCTTCAAAAGCATCCGTTCGTCGCCTATCTTCAACCTGACTCATAACTTGAAGGCGAGCGGCAACAAGCTCAGATTGCTTGAGTTCCAAGGAAGATTTTAATTTCTCAATACCGCTTTTAAGAGACATTAATGGCAACGTGAAAATTTTTGAAACACGTTTTGAAATAGCGCCTTGAAATTCAATAGATTCATTGAGCGATAGGCCCAATTCATGACTCAACTGGATTAAAATTTGTTCGAACCAAAATCTGCGAACTCGTCTAAATGAACATTTAATTAATCCGAACGCTGTCAAAAAAAATAAAAAAGTGCCACAAAACGTTTCAGCTAGCGCCAAACCTATAAGGGGACGCTTTGCAAACGCAAAAATAATTTTATAGTCAGGAGCATTTTCGACGTCACAAGTATTTTGAAAGTGCGCCACGTGCTCGCTTTCCAAGAGAGTAGATCCGATTACTTTTCCACCAGAGTGAATACTGACTGCGGCTTTTGGATCTGACGCGTGCTTGCGCAGAAACGCAAATATTTGATCGTAAACATCGCGTGTTGATCCTGCCTGGGCACGAAGCGAAACCATATCACAGATCATTTTTGAAATTTTTCGTGATTCATTTTCATAAGATTGATTGTCGTAAACTTGAAAGATGCAAGCCACCAGCAACGAAATCCCTGCAATTATCGACAAGCTTGGCCATTTCATAAGATTGGATTTCTGCTCGGGATCTTTGGCGGAAGTCCCAGTCTTTGAAGAAACTTGATAACATCAGTAGTCTCTTCCTTCGACATTCGTTCTGAGACCACCAAGGGTAAAATGTTCTCGCCCGAAGTATGAGCCGCAAAGAATGGAAAATCTAAACCCCACTTAACAGACAAATCAAATGTTCTAACGACCGGAAACACGTCAGGAAGTTTTAAAATCGACAGATTATTTGAAAATTTGAGGTCTTTGTGATCCGCGTTGAGGAACCAGTCATAGAGAGCTTTGTCGATTGGTTGAAGGCCTAACGGCAGGCCGTTTTCTAAGATTTTAAGCATCGGACTAATTTTGTCGACCGCCTCAAAATAGGCATGTCGCCATCGTACAGAGGACTCAAACTCGCCCTCTAAATCACAAATATATCCCATTGCAATACCAGAGAATTTTTCAGATCGAACAATCACGATACCGGCTCGATATCCAGAACAGCTATAGCGAGAAACAATTCGTTGCATCTCAAATTCACCGTCACGAGTTTGCTCAAGCAAATTAAATCCTGCCCAACCGTCACGAAAATAAGTCATTTGCAAAATATGTCTCTCAATTGTTTCACGAATTGAAGATTTAATGGCTTCATCGACAGTAAAATGTACCGCGAATCCATTTGAAGTTTGATTCCACCGCGGCGTATTTTTAAGTGAACCCTGAAAGGCTTCACACATGAATTTTCTTTCAAGACATTCTGCGACTGCTTTTATGCAGCCCTGCGAACGAGAAAAACCCCGGCCATAGCCAAGGTATTTGTCGAATCCTGCTTCATAGAAAAAATACTTCTGTCCAAAAAGGCTCGACTCAATTTGACCGACAGTTGCGCCTTTGAGACCGGCAAAGTATTCAAGCAATTTTGCTTCGTTTGACTTCGCGGGCTCCGACGGGTTTTGATATTGGGTTTTAGCAGCTGATAAACTCATCGCTTCGTCAGCCTCCAGAGTTCAACCTCGGCATCCGATGGAGGTTGATCGCCGACATCCAGACTGTCTCTATACGTTATCTGATGTCTGGAGAAAAAGAGTGGGACAGCAAACTGAGAGGTTAAAAGCTCAATTTGATATTGATGTAAAAGCTGCTTTTTATCATCGGTCAGTTCGGGTTGCTCCGCAAGCTTGAGGTCGATTTTCGGGCCGCGCTGGGTTCCCGTAATATATCGAAGTTGAACGGCTGGATATCTTTCTGATGCGGCATAAATTCCTAACACGTAATCAATATCTTTCGGAATTGTCGATGTATCGGTGGCTGCTGTCCATTCACTTAAATCAAGCTCTATAATTTCAACGGGCATACCAACCTTCTCGGCACTGCTTTTAATAAACTGATAAAATGCTTGTGAAAGATAAGTCCAAGGCACTCCGATGCGAATCGGCTTTTTCAGGTTTACTTTTTCAGGGAGCGCATTGAGAAACTCTCGTCTTGTTATGGAAAGGCTGGGATCGAAAGGCAAAAAATTATCTGCATCCACAATAAGAGGATCAGTATTGAGACGCCATAGGGTCTCAATAAATTGTCTCGACAATAAGTTTCTGCTCTGAGTCCCTGCGCCATGTAAATAAAGTAAGGTTGCGGGACTTGAACTAAAAACAGAAAAGCCCATTTCTTTGTATTCGTTCGTATCATAGGGGTTATGACTTCGAATAACGACGTCTATGTTATCTGCCTTCATTTCTGCAATTACCTTGTCCGCAGAAATTATTTTTATTGAAATCTTCTTTGGCGAATTGGGGAAAATTTGTGAAATCGGATTGAATTCATTTCTTTTCAGCTCAAAGGACTTTTCAGTTATTGACTCAATAAAATACGGGCCAGAAAACTTGGTCGGCTTAATTTCTAATTTTTCTGACTTTGAATCAATATCCCCGTGGTACCAAATGCCGGTTTCGGGCGATGCCATTTGTAAAATAAAAGTTTCTACTGGACTCTTTAGCCTGAGATCCACGCGACGATCACTGACTGCCTTAAGGCCCGAGCAATCATCAGTCATCGACTTTAGATTTTCACAACCTTCAATATAATCCCACAGCGGGAAGTGGGTCGAAGTTTTTAAAATGAGAAGTCTTTTAATTGAAGCGACGACATCTTCAGATGTAATTTTTGTGCCGTCATGAAATCGTGCATTTTCAAGCAGGGTGAAGCTATGACTTCCGCTAGAATAGGATTCAATCGTGGCAAGACAATCTTTGAACTTGCCAGCGATGTGGTCAAAATGGGCGAGGCTTGATGAGGTATGATCAAGAAGATACCATTGTCCCGTATTAATGATATTTGCCGGATCAGGGAAAGTCTTCCTTATCGGCATATAAACATTCAAAATATCAATCTGTTTATTCACAAGAATTCCTCTCCAAAAGCCTTGAGTTACAATACTCAAGGCTACAATGATACTCAGAATAAAAAAAAATTTTACCATCTCTACGTGCTGCCCGCGCCCCCAGAGGATTCACTTGTTGGTGCACCAACGGCTATACCTTTTAGATCGCCGGGTTGAATCAGCTTTTCGAATGCATCAGGAAGCTTATCCTGACTTTCAATAATAAATTCTATTGCCGTTTTCTGTGACGCAGATAAGCTTTGATATTTTTGAAGATCCGTCGAACTCGGATTCTGAGCCAAGCTCATTGCTAAACTAACAAGTGCAATTTCTGTAAACGCCATTCTTACTTCCTCCGTGTCCCCAAATAATTTCGGGGATTAATGTTTAATTTTCTCATACGATGATTTAAAGTTGTCCTTGGCATACTCAATGTGTCTGCGGCATTCCCGATGGTGTCAGCTTCGGCCAGCGCGAGCTTAATTTCATCGGCTTGGAGGCTTTCGGTCGCTTTTTTCAGATTAGTCTTTTCAAAGTTTTCCGAGGATTGCGAATCTTTGAGTTTTAAAATTTCTCGAAAGCCTTCAGGTCCAATAATTTCTTCGCTGGATGTCATAACAAGCGACTCGATCACTCCTTCGAGTTCTCGAACATTGCCTGGCCACTCGTACGCCTCAAGCTCTCGCTTGAGTTGAGGATGAAGTTCTTTTGAGAGACCATGTTTTTTTGAATAAAATCGAGCGAAATATTCTGCAATCGGCTGTATATCATCTGGCCGTTTTGCAAGCGTCGGAATAGTGATCGTAAGCTTGGCAAGTC
>JAYUEN010000026.1:0-2606 GCA_043739185.1 Bdellovibrionales bacterium | reverse complement strand
ATTTTTGCGCTAAGCGTTAAATATTTATAACTAATAAGCTTTCTCTATGAACCTGGAGAGAAAGAGCAAGCATGGCCTGCATCTGCTCGTTCGATAATTTGAATTCAATTCCCCATCTTTCGCCTTCCGGAGAAGGACCAATATGGCGAACAATTCCTTTTAAATCTGAGACAGATCTTGAAGTATGACGAATTCCACAAACCACTTGCTGACCAAGTTTACCTGCGAAATTAAGTGCACTTGGGACGATAGCAGAAATTCCGCCTGCACTAATATCGGTAACCATCAAATCAATGGGCTTACTCACGGCCCCAAGACCGGTGATATTAAGCTTGAGAGTTTGAAGTTTCGAAGTATTCACTCGAAAGTTTTTTCGACGCTGAAGCCTTCTTAGCTCCGTATTCAACGTGAATACGACATCGTTACCCATATATTTAACTGGCCCTTTCATCGCGTACTGTCCAGATGAAATTGAAAAAATCAAAAAAACTATTTCGTCAGTTCTAAGTGGACGAGATTGTTCAATGGGCGTCATATGGAGAGCCGTATTTTCGAGCCGAATCAATTTAAACGTGAAAGTTAAATCGTCATCTGTCACGAGCATGAGAGAAGACGGATTTTTAACAAGGTCATGAAAAGCGGCCTTGCGATCAGAATCAGATTTTAAAATTTCGAAGACTTCAAATAGCTTTTTTGTTTCGGAACTCATCATTGGATATAAACCCAGAGTTAAATGATTGCATTAGAAATGTTTATTTATGCATGTCCCAATTGCAAGACTTTTATGATCTTCGACCCAAGCATAAGTATCGAGACCACGCCTCAATAGTTCTGCAGGTAATGGAGCAAAAATAAAAGATTTCATCTTAAGCTGTGGAGGATCTTTTGGAATTTTTGATTTCTTTTGGCGGTGAATATAATCGGCAAGTCGTAAAACTCCTTGTTTTGTTTCATCGCTCGTCGAAGTAAAATTTTGCTCGGAGCCCGATTGGACTGGAGGCACCGCTCGATCACGGCTTACCACTTTGGCGAGCTCAGGAAGACCTGCTGCCATTTTTGATTTAGAAGTAAATGCTGGGCTCATCTTCGCAATCTCTGAAAGTTGCGACTCTGAAAAAAGCCCCGAATTTTGGTCGCTCAAATCTCACCTCAAAATAGGTCGCTTTGCAAACCTAGTTAAAAGTCTAGACTATAAATTAATGCTTTGCATTAACTAATTGATTAAATTAAGATTAAGCCTAAAGAAAAGGGTTTTTTGCGAGTGTTTTTGCGAGCTCATCAAGGTTTGAAATACCTTCACTTATTGAGACGATTTTTCTCTCCATTTGATTACGAAGTAAAGCTTTCGCTTCGGATCTCAATCTTTTCAAATCGTTTCGCTTCTTTTTCCAATCTGAAGATTTTTGATGTGTTTCAACATGAGACAAAAGTTCGCCGACTCCATCACCTTGACTTGCAATCATCGAAATCACTTTTGTCTGAATCGCATTTGGACGCGGATCTAAATGCAGAGAAAGCTCGAGTTCATTTTTAAAACTGTCTGCTCCAGGACGATCAAATTTATTTACAATAAAAAGATCTGCAATCTCGAGGAGGCCTGCCTTCATCGCTTGAATCGAATCTCCTGATTCGGGAACTAAAACCACACTGACAAAATCAGCGACGTTCATAATTTCAAGTTCTGTTTGTCCAACTCCAACAGTTTCAATCAAAACAAAATCAAAACATGCGAGATCAAAAGCGCGCACCATCAGATAGGCGGAGGCACTCAAGCCACCCAAACTCCCTCGAGAACCGAGTGATCTAATAAAAACTTTTGGATCCGCAAAATGTTCTGTGTAGCGAATGCGATCTCCCAGGACAGCCCCTTGGGAAAAAGGACTTGAAGGGTCGACCGCAATCACACCCACAGAGTGGTTTTTGGCGCGAATCTGACCAATCAACTTTGAAATAAGAGTCGATTTACCTGCACCGGGAGGCCCTGTAATACCGATGCGAAAGCTCAATTTCTTTGGGTGAATCAAATCAGGGTACTTTGCAAGCTCCTGAGGACCCTGGCGTTCAAGGTGACTGAGCAATTTTGCAAGAGAAGCGAAATCCTGCTTCTTTACTTGCTCAATTAGCTGCTGTGTTTGGTCACTCATAGGTTAAGCGCAATTAAAGCTAACTACTTAAAAAAACTCAAACTTTATTATCTCGTAACGAGAGTGTTTAAAACTAAGACACCGAGTTTGTGAGGGCCCAATTTGGGCCCTTTAGAGAGGCCATTTTCTTAAGTTAATTCGATGACTTACCAGGCTCATTTCATGCCAAGCTCGGCGCGATTCCTGCGATAGTACCAAGGTATCAAGGGAGGAGTTATGCAAAACAGCAGACTTCCGTTAGCTTTATTATTTTTGGGTATTGCAGTATTGGGTTTCCAAATTGTGATGCATCCAACAACGAAGCAACAAGATTTCACAAAGCGTTTTTTAGTTGGTCGCGGCGGTCTCGCTGAGGATTCAACTGATACAAGCTTTGTACCTTCATCTCATAAACCAAAGTTACCTCAACATGCGCCTGTTGTAGGACTCGCGCCTCAGAAATCACCTTTTGATGTTCCTCCG
>JAYUEN010000025.1:0-7843 GCA_043739185.1 Bdellovibrionales bacterium | reverse complement strand
AATTGAAAAACTAAAATCTAAACTGCCTTTGTCCTGATCCATCTGAACTTGAAGAATATTATTTTTACAAAAAAACGTTTAGGTGGTCCACTTTAACTAATCCAGATCTTATGAGAGTGATCTCCTAAGCACTGATTTTTGATTTTTTGTTTCTGATTTTTATTGCCAACTTAATTGCATTCTCGAATGAGGTGCCCAGTGCTGTTACTAGCTTCTCAATAGAAGATGGCTCAGGATCCGCTTTGTCATTCTCATACAAAGAAATCTGACTAAACGGCACCTTAGACTTTTCCCCTAGCTCCCTTAAATTCCAATTTCGTTTTTCACGAAAGAATTTAATCACAAAGCCGACAGTGAAAACTTCTTTACCAAGATGACTCAGAAATTGTAATTCATCAGAAAGATCCACTTGTGGAGTATTGGATAGTGACGGGAAGTGCTCCGCATGAACTAAAAGATATGGGCCGCTCACTTCAATTTCGAGCTTATGGATGGTGTTTTTAGCCATATAGGCTTTATCGGCTATATATAACATTGTTGTAGGATCTATTGACAAATATCATCAATAGACATAACATTGTTATAGGTTACTAGATGTAGGTCTGGACTTGGTCTAAGGTTTGCTCTAATAACTTCCGATACTTTAGATATAAAAAGGTCCCGCCTTGATGACAAGAACCCAGTGGGTTCTCCCTAAGGGGTAGTCGAGGCGGTCAGTTTTTTCCTAGTCTTTCTGATAAAAATAAGTGCGACCAGTCTGAAAAATATCAAACTCACTTTTGATGCAGTTTTTTACCAGCTCATACGACCGAGTGTCGTTTCTATTCCATTTTCTATGAATGGCCCAATTCACGTAATCTACAACTTGAAGACCCACCGCAGATCTTGAATCCCAATGAAAAATCGAATGTGTGAGATTATTCGGAAAGGATTCTGCAAGATGAGTTTTGATACCCTTTTTTACGGCCTCTTGCTCTTTTTTCACTGGCAATGTGTCTGTAATAAAAATCAGTTCCGAGATTAAACTCGTATCATAGCCTCTGACGGTATATTTCAATAAGCACTGAAGAATCAAAGGTAAAAATCGCTCTGCGCCTCTGATGTTAGGATGAGCTTTATTTTTTTGAACGATTACACTATCTACTCGAACCTGAGATTGAATTTTCTGAATACCCTGAAAAACATTATCTCGAATTTTTTGAACGTCTTCGGAGGCATGAAATCTTTCGAGATTAAAACTATTCGGAGACTCAATGAGTGTGTATCGTAAGTCGATCATCTCTTGATACCAAGTAAAGGGACTAAATGATGATAGTCCACTTAAGATGAAATACTTAGATCCAGTTGGAGAGAAATTGAAGTCCCCAGATTCGTCTAAAAATATATAAAGAGGTCGTTGAACTTTCTGTTCTGGCATTGGCAAATAATCCTTTATTCACAGAACTATTCTGCCCATAAATACACGTTTCTTTCAATGAAAACTGAAGCCGCCGAGCCTGATTCTCATTATTATTTTTTGTAGTATTGAATGTGTATTGGAAAGATCCAGCATCAACCATACCCTGGTCACGAATTGTAAATTTCGAATGCATTAATGAACGCTGTTTAACGCCTATCTAGATATGGCGCCATCTGGCTCTAAAAAACGCAGGAAAGATTTTTTTGCATTTTATTTTTTTCCCGAGCTGCGATCAATATTGCGAACCTTCAAAAGCAAGCAGGATATGGCGCCACTGGGTAAGGTAAAATCGACTGTTCGTGAGCAAATGTGAAGCATAAAAAAACAGGCTGAGATTTTGCTCAGCCTAAAGTGTATCGAATCATTCTGTTTTAAAAGGTATTCAGGTCATCGAGATTCAAGTGTTAAAAAAGCGTCTTAGTAATCGCCCACTTGCGTCCCGGAAAGTCCATCAGCCAATTTGCATGTCTTAAAGTGCTATATCCTAAAATAAAATCCATTCCTCGACCAGTTTTCGGACCAAGATGGTTTAAATCGAGCGGCACGACTCGATGCGGAGGAAAAAAGTGTTCGCCAATTTTAATCGACTTCATTTGATAAATTTCTGTTTCAAACGTATGACCTGCCGAATCTGTACCTGTTGTTTTGCCTGCGGAACCAAATAGACTTCGATTTTTGTTGAAAAATTTCGAATCGACAATAGTTATGCCGGCACCAGTATCCCAAACCGCGATAGCCTTTTGATTACCAAAGTCTAATTCAACAAACGGAATTGATCCGGAATCTAAATGAATAGTTTGCATATTTACACTGACCGGCAAGCTCGATAAAACTTCGACCTCTTTTTGCAAAGGGAGCAAATGCAAAATAGAATCTTTAAGCAAATCCATACCAAAAAGATTTTTGTCATTACCACCTTGTTCTGTTCTAGAAATCATGATGTCTTTTCGTTGAATTGGACCACTTGCAATTTGTGCAACCTTGATAAACTCACTAGTCGCTGAACCAAATGCACTTGAATATTGCCTAGAACCACACGAAGCATATTTTGCGGAGAAATCGTTATAAAACAGGCTTGTTGTTGAACATCCAGTATCAAGAATAAATTTTTGTGGAAATCCATCTACTAAGCCGTCTATCCAAACTTCGGCTGTATCTTGATGTTCGTCATCGTACTTATAAAAAAGCTGTATCTTCATACCTTGAGGTTATTTTTAAAATCCATACGGGTCACTATTCAAATCTCCAAAACGCACCCAGCGCTATATTTGAGCTGAAGTATTTAAAGCGATATCCCGGCGGCGGAGCCATCGCAATACTTTGGCGGGCATCGCTCAGGGCTCTACAAAGAGGTCCGTCTTCACAATCGACCCAATCTAAAGAGTTGGCTTAAATTGCAGGGTCACGTGGGCACCCTGGGCTTGTGGCAGCTCACTATTAACCAAATACACGTAGAAAATCTCCAAGATTTGGGCCTTCGTGGTTTTTGACTTTTGTGAAAACATTTCAAAGCTTCACGCTGTTTTCAGGGTCTGTCCCGAAACTTGGCCACCATTTGACACCACTAAGTTGTCGTAATGAATTGATTTTTAAAGTTCATTTCTGGAATTTTAATTTGCACTGTCCAGGTTTTTGGACACCCTCAAAATAAATTTTATTTATCAGTATGATCAAACACTTAGTTAACAATTTGATGTTTATCTGCTGTCGAGACTGTCCCACTTCTTGGACAGGCCGCCCGTCAAATCGCTTAGGTTGCTCAGATTTTGGCAAGCCCTTTGCTCTAAGGGTCTGAGTCTCAGGGGGACTACATGAAGGACAGAATACTACTCATCGAGGATGATGTGGCTTTTTCAGAATCAGTCAAAGCGTGGCTGCTACCTGAAGGCATTGACGTTGATGTCGCATCAACAGGCTCAGAAGCCATGATGAAATTTAAAGCCGCAAGCGCCGAGTATTCAGTATGTGTTCTTGATTACAATTTACCTGATATGACAGGCACCGATGTTGCGCAGCTGATCTTTAGGCAAAATCCTAATCAAGAAATTATGTTTATGACCGCCGACGACCGCAAAGAAACTTTTAGGAATATGACGGCCCACGGTTATACCAAAAGTTTTTTAATGAAAGATGATGACCCACGAATTCTGGTAAATAAAATCAAAGACGTGATTCGACAATACAATCATCTTGGTCGAAAATTCACGGGTCCCACCGAAACCGCATCTGAAATTGAAAAAGACTTAAAAAGCATTGGCCTGATCGGAAGGTCAGCAGCCCTTCACAAAATTTATAAAGAAGTTCTGTCTTTAAAAAATACTAAACGCAGCGTCTTGATTCTGGGCGAGTCCGGCACAGGCAAAGAACATCTAGCAACGGCACTGAACTCAACGGCAACTAAGTATTTTCCTCTAAACTGCGCAAGCTTTGGATCTGGCTCCGAGAATTTTTTAGCCACTCAGCTTTTTGGTCATGTGAAGGGTGCCTACACCGGAGCCGACAAAGAAAGCACCGGCGTTCTTGAGCGCGCTCATCAAGGTACGGTTTTTCTGGATGAAGTCCACTGCATGAGTCCAAGTGCTCAAAGAATGCTTCTTCGCGCCGTTGAGACAAAAAGAATTATCAAATTTGGTGATACTCAAAATGTCGGCGTTCAGTCAGATTTTAGATTGATCTGCGCGGGCAAACCAGAAATCGAAACCCTGATTCAAGATGATCGTTTTGTGAAAGATCTTTACTACCGGATTGCTGAATATGTGATCCGCGTGCCAAAACTTCGTGAGCGCCCTGAAGACATTGAGCCCCTTGTTTTACATTTCATTGATGCTTTAAATAAAGAATCATCACGAAGAATTTCGATCAGAGCAGAGGCGATCAGAATCCTTGAAGACTTTAGTTGGCCGGGAAATGTCAGGGATCTTAAAAATACGCTCACGCAGCTTTCGCTACAAAGTCCTGACGGTGAAATCACCCGCGTGGATGTTGAGCGATTGATCGCAAGTCGTTTTAAAATGGAAGAGCCAGACATTCAGATGCCGCTGGGTCAAAAACTTGATGTTACTCAAGTGGAGTCTATCAAAAAAGCACTTCGCGCGACAACGTCCATCAGAAAAGCTGCCGCCATTTTGCAAATACCAAAGTCCACGCTTTGCTATCGTCTTGAAAAACTAAAAATTGAACCCAGTAGATACCTACTGGCAGAAGCATAAAACTATAATAAGGGGGAAACTATGATAACAAAAACTGCAATGGTCGGACTTGCTCATTTTCTGATGCAAGCTGATCCAGTTACGGCACAGCACGTCCTAAATCAATTACCTGTTAAAGAATCCGAGCAAGTGGTTCAAATTATTGAATCAGAGGATTCAGCGCCATCGAAATTGCCCGAGGTGTTTAAACAAAAAGTAACTAAAGGCGGCGATGCAGAAGCTTCGTCACCGTCGTTTGAAACATCCTCTGGAATATAAATGAAAAGCTACGTGTTAGCAGCCATTGGTGGACTTCTGTTATTGGCGGGAGTCTGGATCTGGAAAGGACAGAAAAGCGTGAATCAAACACTTGAAAGTATTAAGGTCAGGATAGGAACAAAAAAAGTTCTTCCAGACCCTGCGAAAATTGAGACAAGCGGTGACTGGTATTTCCTGGATCATATTTCATCAGGACTGGTTTCTTATGATTTCGATAAGGGAACATTTCTACCAAATATCGCAAGCAGTTGGGAAATTTCACAAAACCGTAATCATATTTTTAAAATCAGAAAAGATCTGAAATTCAGCGATGGATCACCGATCACAATTGATGACGTGATGGCAACGCTGAAGCGAGTTCTTATAAAAAAGACTTCAACCCATCTGCCACTTTGGAATTATATTGAGGGCTGCAATCATCTTAAGTCTTTAGATGATAACTGCTCAGGTTTAAAAATAACTAGTGATGGCGATTTATCCATTACGCTGATTACAAAATCTGAATCGTTTTTCTTGCAGCTGGCCTCGCCCGAAACGGGCATTTGGTCAAAAAGTGATATTGCAAAAGACTTGTCGCTTGTGCCGACAAAATTTAGCGGCCCCTATTCTATCGAAACTAAAACCGAATTGGGCTTTAGACTTAAAAGAAACGAAGAGTCTTTAATTTCACAAAAGTTTCCGCAATCTCCGCAAAGAATCGAGCTTATTTCTATTCCAGTGACCCAAGCTGAAGAAGACCTTGCTGCTGGCAAGATTGATCTGCTTCTAAGAAGCCATAACCCATTTGCAGAAACTGACAGAAAAAGCCTGGGCGTTGAAGTTTATAAAACGGCACCGTCGACCATTGTTTACCTGCATAGTGTCCACAATAACGAGAAAGTTAAGCTCGTAGGTAAGGACTTCATCGAAGCTCTTTGGAAAACGAAAGCAGATGAAGCTATACCGGCTGAAACATTTCTACCCTTTGCTAGCAACTACTCGCTGTCAAAAGCTGAATTCTTAAATCAGTTACCATCACATTCGGTAAAAAAGATTCGCGTCGGGAAGCCTTGGAATTTCTACTCTGACAAATTTATTGGTTTGATTGAACAGGCTGCAAAATCCGTCGGAGTTGAAATAGAAATGATTCATTTAGAGCCAAAAGAATGGAGCGAAGCTTTTGAAGATCCAAAAGCTAAAGACAAAATTGATTTTATATTAACTCCTTACATTGCTTCTGAGCGGTACCCAGCTGTTCAGCTTCGATTTTTGACTGGGCAAATTAAAAAAAGTCCAATTGATTTGATCGAAGCTGAATCGCCAGACTTAACTCCGCAAAAAATAGAGGTGTTAAAAAACTATCAGAAGTGGTTGCTAGACTCTCAATCGGCAGTGCCTTTGTTTTTTACAAGAATGCACCTCTATCACCGCTCTAATATCGAGCTTGGCGCACAATCGCTGACAGATGGCGAAGTCGAGCTATGGCGATTATTAAAAAAGGTAAACTAAAAGATGTCGCTTGTACAAATGATGACCCTCAAGCAGCTTGAATCGTGTGTGGATTTGCCAGAGCAGACTTATGCAAGTGACTTGCTTCCATGGTTCGTAAGTAAAAATGAATCAAAAGTGCATAGCGATGAATTTATTTTTTCTGGTAAACGGATTTATCGGTTCTGTGCCAATATCACCGGCATTGAGGGCATGAGTGGCTTTGGCAGATCCCAGGATGAAATGACCGCTGCCGTGAAAGCTTGTGCCGAGGCCCTTGAAAGAAAGATCTACGGCGAGTTTTTAAAACAAAACGGCTCTTTGAATTTACAAATTCAGCAGACTTTATCCGGGATGAAAATTGAATCAAACGATCATCCAAAACAAATTAACCCGTCATTTCAGAATTCAAATGGATGGGCCGTCGGATTTTCAAGTTTGGCTTCGATTGAGCGGGCGAAGGTGGAAGCTCTTGAAAGACATTTGCTGCTTTTGACTTTTATTAAAGACGGCTGGAATGGATTTTATGAAATCAGTCGCACAACGGTTGATGGAATTGAATTCACCTCTCTACTTTCACGCTACACTTTGGCCGGATATTCGGCTGGCATCGGCATAGCTAGATCAGAAAAATTCAAGGGCGCAAGCTTTGGCTATATTTGCGATAAAATAGAAGATATCAAGACCTCTCCAAAATGGGAGCAAGTCTTTTACGAATCCTTTGACTATATTCGCGTAAGATCAGCGCAAGGAAATTTAAAGTCGCCACAGAGTCTCATTTTTCAAGAGCTTGAGCATTATCTTGAAAATGATTTTTCTGAAAAGTTTTCGACGAACGCTGAGTTCATTTCTCTTGGTGAAAGTTTCAATTCCAATCTAGCCGTCATTGATTTGGCAAAAATGCTGAATCTCAAATTTCCATTTTTTGCGGCAGTCGTACATGGGCAGGATTTATTGCCACTGTATTTTAAAAAATCATTAACTGTTAACGGCGAAAATATTTTAAAAGAACGACTTCTAAGCTTTAGAATATTTGAAACGATCCCAGATAGGCATCCTATCTTATGAGTATGCGTTTTCTGATAGTGCTTTTTCTAGCAAGTGCAGCTATTGCCACCGCCTACAAAGGGTTGCGACAAGTTTACGACTCGTTTGAGAAGAAAACTATTTCTGAACAAATTTGCAGGGCTTCGGAAGCGCGTCTTCAAGTCGGTGCAACGCGCGAGGTGGTCGATGTGGCCCACTCAGCGCTGCTAGCTGCCGGATATTTAAAGGCAGAGATTGAATTAAACTCATCAGGCGCAAAATTTGCCGAGACCAAGTTGACTGCAAAGAACGCAGTCATTTTTAGATGTAACCCCGATGGAATTAAAAATGTTGAACTCTCGATTTATTTCCCAAAGACGACATTTATTACGCTAGATATGTTTATTGTGTTTTTGATAAGTCT
>JAYUEN010000024.1:0-2630 GCA_043739185.1 Bdellovibrionales bacterium | reverse complement strand
CAGTTCTTTATTTTTGGGTGAACTAAGTTATGACAAAATTCATGTGAAAGGCTAAAGAAGCGCATTCGAATAAACGCACCTACAGTGTATGAAAGTAGTACGATCCAATACCAAGCCAAATGTGCGCTTAAAGCCAGGCAAAATATATGGATCATAAAAAATATTATAAGTTGAAAGAGTGCTGCCAACTCATATCCTGGCAAATCTTTAATTCTAGGATGTTCCTGAGTAATGATTCTTCGGCGCTGGTCATGAAAATCAGCCGGGCGCTTAATTTCAAATTTTTGAATTGTCATAGTTGTCCCTTATTGATGACTAGCCTTTTATAAAACACTTTAACAGCAAATAGTAACGGGTAGCTTGATTGAGTCCGCCGAAATTGCTAGATGGCGGGCCACCCAAATAATCAGCACCAAAATGTGCTTCAACTCCATTTGAAAGAGGCAGGGCGTAATTGAATTGCAACCTCTGGCCAGAATCTTCAGTTGAAAAAGAATAAAGTAGGGTGGCGGTATTGTCACGAAACAAAGAATATTGAAGATGTGCTGTTGCTAAGGATTCAATGTCATTTCTGAGGAGTCCTAGGGTATTACCTATTAAAATGTCTTGTGACCATTGAAGGCTGAGGTTTATGCGTCTCCAGGTTGGGAGATCAAAGCCTACGACATAAATATAATTATCCAATTTGGTAGCGCCCAAGGCTGGTAAATTAGCTATGCTTGAAAGACTTGGAATGAATCGATCAGGAGTCACCATTCCTTCAAGTCTCAAGATCGTGCCGTTCATATCATCTGTGAGAGATAGTCCATAGCTTCGAATCCGACTATGCTGTTCATCGAGAATGAGACTTTGAGGAATTTGAGATCGAGCTGATAAATTATACCAGGGGTTGCGGTCAAAATAAGAAAAGAAAAATGCTGAAATGTCGAGCCTGTCCAAAAGAAAACTCATACGCGAGCCGAATTCTTCATTCCCCTGGGTCACGGGAGGCGGACCTTGCCGATCAATCTCATAACTTTGAGCAGAAATGAGTCTTTTTAAAGGAAAGGCAAAATCATTACCAGGAGACGGTAACAAATTGAAAAAGGGCTGTGGAATATAGAGTGCTTGAAGGGATAAATTTGAAAAAACTAACTTAGCATTTAGCATTGGGGTCTGTAGTCTTATATCTGAAAAATCTCCAAAGAGTCCGTAGCGTTCATCTTTTGGATTGACGATATCTGAGTAGAAAAAACCATAGGACTCGCCCCACACTACCTGTTGATTACCCAAACGAAGAAATAAACTACCAGATTGATATTGCAAATAAACATTTCGCAATCTTAAATCTTGAGCATCGCCATTTAGGAGGGGAGCCGCAGAGGGAGGTGTCTGTGTAATATAGACCGCTTCATTCCAACTGCTAAAACCGAATACTCCCTTTAAGCTATTTGAGAGTGTGGCCTTTTGTTCGAAGGCGATGCCTAATTTTTGGGAGGCAGGGTCCGAAGGTGGATTTATGTGTTCCGCAAGTTCTGCATCAAAACTTGCGGTAAAAGAATACTTTTTTTCCGTCAAAGCATTCGAATCGGAAGAAATTAAAAAAAAACCTAAAAAGAAAAAAATGAACAAAGAAGATTTAGTTACCAAGTGACTCCTTGTTGAAAAAGGAATCATCTAGATTTTCTTTTTTTTGTTGCGAATACTTAAGCAAAGACGTGTGATTGGCTTGAATCGAATCCGTAATCAATATTTTCGTCATTCGTGGTTTTCCAAATACCGATTTGATTTCTGAATAGACTGCGGTCTTGAGTAGTTTTCCGGAAAGTGCATAAAATTGCGCTTTGATTGGATAAGACTTTTCCTTCTCTACCCAATAATCGATGCGACGATAAGTAACCATTTTATTTCGGGCATCTAATTTTAATTTGAAAGCTTTTTTACCATCTAGAATTTCTTCTCCTAAAATACTAGCGCTGTAATCTGCTGCAAAATTGGTTCTCATTAAGTCGCCGTTGGCAACTTCGCCAGTTAATTTAAGTTCAAAACTTACCCGAGTAGGCCGACTCACACTAGGGGTAAATAACCATAAATCGTGATCTCGCATCAGGAGTTTACGGCCTTGTGCCCTCACCGGTTCAGTTTGCTCTACCAATGAATACAAAGTGCCCTTTGAATAAACTCTATAAACACTTTCTTTTGTCACACCCTTTTGACTGTCTTGTACAGACACGGACATTGAAAAAGCTTCTTGTGGGCCTCTAACATCATCTGCTTTTCGAACTATTTGATCAGCTAGGTTAATTGGTTCTGTTGCATAAGAAAGACTAGTACAGACCAGGACACCAAACAGAACACCATATTTAAAACGCATTAAAAGTACCTCGTAATAGACTTATATTTCGCTCACTATTTTAACAAGGAATCACAAGTTAGCAATTTAAAAAGCCAAGATTAAATGTAGTATAGAAAGAGGTCGTGCTAATTGTAACTCTTAAATTGAAGTGCTATCGTTGGACAAATCAAAAATCTTGAACGGTATTCTTTAGTACTCTTGTAAATGAATTCAATTTCGAGCCGAGCCGCTCAAGTTCAGATGGTAAGGGTTTTATTTTTTCCGATAAACTTACTTCACATTGCAGGTGCTGACG
>JAYUEN010000023.1:0-2632 GCA_043739185.1 Bdellovibrionales bacterium | reverse complement strand
CCCTGTCATTAAAATAAAAACCATTGTAACCATCTTTTACGAGGTGAGCTTCAGTCCCGTCACATACCGAACAAAGAATCGGTAGCTCGTAAGTCATGGCATCGTTAATTGATAGGCCGCCCATACCTCCCAAAACGTATATTTGTGAAGCTCGAAAATACCTGGCCAACTCTAGGCCATCATAAATGCCACCTACAAATTTTACTCGATTTTCGACACCTAGTTCTTTCGCCAAATTTTGCCAAGGCTCCTGCATGGGCCCAAAACCAAGAACGAAAAGCTCAATTTTCGGAAAATCTTTTTCAAGATGTTGAACCGCGCGAATAATTAAGTCAACTCGCTTCCATTCTACAAGGCGGCCAACATGGATTAGTCGAAACGGATTTTCCTCAAGAATTGGGGTTGTGCTTTTTGCCTTCTCATTCATTGCTAACAGATAGTCAGTATCTGGTGAGTTATATGTGATAAAAATTTTCTTCGGATCTACACTGTACGTTCCATAAATTTCATAAGCTTTTTCGATATAACAAACATGAGCAGCATAAAGACGTGAATAAAAATGTTTTGTGTATTCAAACTCTGAAATTTCATTCCAAAATTTCTTAAGATTGGTCCTTCCGATTCGAAGACCTTTGTATTTACTCAAATAAATTTCCTTTGGACTCCTATAATTTGGCATTCGAAACGGAATGTTCTTAAGGATGACTTTTGTTCCAAAAATCCAAAGTAAGAGTCGCGTGAGTGGATGCCAAAACAGTCCAAACTGATAAGGTTCTAGCGTGACAATGACATCTGGCCGCAATTTCCACAAAAGCGCAGGAAGCTCTGGAAAATAACAACGCCACAATCTATGAGTTTTTTCTTCAAGTGAATAAAGAGGCACTTTAAGATTGTCTTCCGTCTGATAAACTGCGGGACCAACATTTCTAAACCGATCTTTTGGTACCGCAATGTTTATCTCATAATCTGTATCTTTATCTAAACGATTCAAAACCAAATTATAATAGTGCGTGGTAGCATTAAAAAGAAAAAGCACACGACCAATCTTTTTATTTCTCACTTAGGAAGCCCTTGCGCACCAATTAGGGATTTAAGTCCGACAACATCAATTACCGTAAGTGATTCTGGGCAGTGAGAATAAAGGTCTCTAAAAACATCATGCATAACTAAAACAATCACAAGTCCAGCCTCTCTAAGACTCGTTCGATAATCTGACAAATGAACATTTTTAAAACGTGCAAGCTCTGAAGGCAATTTGCTAACATGTGGCTCTGCGGCCCAGATTGGTCCACTAAAATTTTCAGCAATTATTTTGGTCACTTCGACTGCGGGACTTTCTCTTAAGTCATCAATATTAGGTTTAAAAGCCAGACCTAATACAGCAATTCCACTGCCTGACTTTTCGAGCTTATCTAAATATGGTTTTATTTTCAAAAAAGTATGGTGTGGCTGCGAATCGTTCACGGCTCTTGCATTTTGCAATAGCGGAGTTACTTCAGGCGCTGAATCCACAATAAACCAGGGGTCCACTGCGATACAATGGCCGCCGACGCCAGGGCCAGGCCGCAAAATTTTGACACGTGGATGATGATTGGCAAAGGAAATTAAATTCCAAACATCAATATCCAATTTTTCGCAAACCCTTGAAAGCTCGTTGGCAAATGCAATATTAACATCTCGAAAAGCATTCTCTGTCAATTTGGTCATTTCAGAGGTCCGCGAATCCGTCTGCAGAATTTTACCAGTTACAAATTTGCGATAAAAGCCCACGGCAGCATTCGTGGCGACCTCGCAAATGCCACCAACAACGCGATCATTTTCAATGAGTTCCCTCAAAATAGATCCAGGCAATACTCTTTCTGGACAGTAAGCTAGATGAATTTGAAGCCCCAAAGTTTTCTCACTTTTACTGCTAACCAAATCGGGCCTTCTCTTTGCGATCAACTGAGCCATCTTTTCGGTGGTACCCACTGGGCTTGTCGATTCAAGCACAACGAGATTTCCCTTTTTAAGTACTGGGCATATTGACTCAAATGCTGCTTCAACGTAACCAATGTCAGGCTTGTGATTTTCTTTGAATGGAGTCGGAACGGAAATCAGAAAAATATCTGCATTTTCTGGTTTATTCGTGGCTCGCAGCGCTCCACTCTTCACATTTGCTTGAATTAAAAACTGCAAATCAGGTTCAACAATATGAGTTTCACCGCGATTAACCGAATCTACGACTTCTTTGACAATATCAACGCCAAGTACTTCAAAGCCGCGACTTGCGAGCAGACCAGCAGTTGGTAACCCAATATATCCGAGGCCAATAACACAAACACGGCCATTACTGAGGCTTTCAGGCATAAAATATCCCATCTGAAATACTGTGAAAGTCGAAAAGTACACTACTAATTACGCGCTGAGCAGTCAAATTCTTTTGATTTGGGATCTGCTTGTAAAGTTGTCCTTTCGATTCACGTCCTAACATGAAAAACAGCCTTAAAAATCAACTAATCTATTGCTTAGTATCAGTCTCAATCTCCATACACTTAAGCGAATAAATCTCAAAATTGCGTTTGATCTCTTTAGGGATGCATTTCCTTGCCATTTTGAATATACCAATTCGTTGTAAGCCTTTAGCATAACC
>JAYUEN010000022.1:0-2632 GCA_043739185.1 Bdellovibrionales bacterium | reverse complement strand
GAGATTCATTGCTCTCCGCCTCCAACTCTGAGCGGGCGTACTTTAAAGCTAGCTTGAAAGACGAAGCTAAAATTGATCCAGAAGATTCGATTGCGATCTCAAGCCTTCTGGGCTACTTGTTTTTGAAAGAACCGCTTTCTCGACAACCTATATATGTTGAAACCGGATTTAATCCGTTTAACGACTTTATAGGAATACTCAAGATGACGACAAAAGAGCTGTTGATCGACTTCATGCACATAGATTCAAAATCGGGAGCTATTTACCTCGAATCGACTGCAGACAAATTCATGATGCTTGATAAGCAGCGGGCCATAATTGACGGACGCTATCGATACACAGTATTTCCAACGTACTACGGTCGAAAAAAATTTCTATGCGATTTGAAAGAAGATCCCCGCTGTTTCAGCAATCTAAATGATCCGATCTTAAACAGACGATTTTTTCTTGAACTCAAAAATATTTATACGCATGACTTAGTAAATGATGAAGATTTTGAGCCAACCGACTCGATCGATCCCGACCGCAATAAAAATGCCATTGAGACTGCATTTAGATCAAACAATGAGTGGATTCGAACCTATGCTTATATGATTTCATTTTTCAAATTTCACGATTTTGAATTCGCCTTACAACATATTTACTCAATTTACACTTCTACAAAAGATTTACAACTTGCCAAATTTATAAAAAGAAACGCAGTCATGTTTTGCACAGACCAGAAAGACCTAAATGCTTTAGTTGGTAAAATTATCTTTAGCAATAATATAGGTAATTATGCACCTATTCTTGTCTTCCCATCCTATCTCAAGGCAATGGATCGATTTAGTCCTAATCGTAGTCCACAGATGAATTTTAATAGAAGCTTCATGTCTTTTCAAAGTTTGTATCCCGAATATTATTTTAGGCCCCCTAATGGCAACGAACATTTGGGTCGAGCAAAAATCGAGTCTTTACTTGAAGATCTCAATAATAAATTCAAAATTAAGTTGAGTTATAACTTAGAAGAAGAAACAGAGGCATATTTTTACATTAAATTTCATTTGATATCGCAAATGAATCTGGATGAAGCTTTTATAAAAATCTTTAAGGAAATAACTATTAAACCTACTTCAGCAGCTTTTGAGCTTCAGTTTTTGAACTATATCGAGGCTTATTATAAAATACCAAAAATGACTATAAGTAACCAAGCACGAGATGCTGTAGTCGATAGACGAAAAATGCGAATTTCTAACGTCCTTAAATTTTTCAAGCAACAAAATATGTAATCAAGAGAGCTAATTATTTTTAGTAAATTGATCGATATATTTTTGCCCTTCAGCTAGGCTCCACGTGGTGCTTACGACTAGATGTACACGATCTTCGAGACTTCCATTGATGGCAGTATGGGTGAGCATCGTATTGCTCCCGTAAATTTTGCCGTCGGCTGGAATATGAAATGCTCCGCCTTCTTTAAAACAAATAAAACATTGTGGGTTCGTTTTCAAAGCTAAGTGAAATCGAAGTCCATCATCATGATGCATGGAATAGCACGAATGAGGCCCCAACTTTAAAAGTCGCATTCGACCTAGTTGAAAGGGTAAGTATCGCTGGAGCTCCAAGTATATCTTGTAAAAAATCAAATCTCGATATTGATCGATAAAATAGGAAAACTCAGCTTCCATTTTTTTAAAAGTCGCCGTCTCATAGCTGTAAAGCGAGCCAGCAAATTTATAAGGATCTTGATTGTCCTGATCGAGAGCAGTCAGAGAAATTTGATTTTTTTCGTCAAAAGGCGTTCGAGCAAGTGCTTTCTCTAAATCTTCCAGCAAAATATCAATTGGATAACTCATTTTTTCGGTAAGGGGCCATATGAAGGGCAGTACTTTTTTAATTTGCTCAAGTTCATTCATAAAGTATTCGGAATATCTTTCATCAGGTATGACTTGCAATGAGGTGTTTAACGTCTTCAGATCCATCAATGGTAATCATAAAAGTATACCTGTCCGCATGTGATAAATTGACGACCGCGTGTTTGTAACCGGTATTTAAAAAATAAGCCTTTCCTGGTTCTAAAAAAATGGATTGAATTTGATTTTTAACCCAGAAAACATTGAGACACTCAGGTGTTGAGATAATTGGAATAATGATGCGTATAGCATATGACGGATCGTAATCGATATGAGGGGGAACTGAAGATCCAGCTGCCAATTTTACGAGACGCATTCGAGTTGGTCGACTTTTTATTGGCGCAAGAATTTTATCAAACAGCGGCGCGAATTGCTCAAATATTTTAGTTCTTTTTGAATAAGCCAATTCGTTAAAAGGTGAATCGGGGAGCGTCGACATTTTCTTTTTAAGCTTGAGGCTTTCGCTGAGTCGAAGGCTATGAACCTCGTCCGAAATCATTTGGCAAGCTTCGCTTCCAACATCTCCTTCAGCCGCGACATCTGTTAAGGCAATTTGAAAGAAATTGTCATAGACTTGAGAGGCAAGACTGTGATGGACGCCACACAAGTTTTTATTTACTTCATAAACAGAAGTAAATTGTTCATTTAAAATACCAATACAGTCTCTTAGTTCTTTAAGGCTTTCAGCGCTGATTTGGATATGCTCGAGGACACTGAACGCAGGAAGTTTGTGCTTGAGTTTT
>JAYUEN010000021.1:0-7962 GCA_043739185.1 Bdellovibrionales bacterium | reverse complement strand
ATATTGTTTCCTCTTGCGACTTATACAATCTAGAATAAGATTTTGCGGATAACTCTAAGCTGCAATTGAAATTTGGCGACCACTCAAGATTCTGACTTATTGTAGTAAAAAAACTTGGGCTTGATTTTTTAGGAGTGGATTGCTGCCACTGATCCAATTCGACGCTCGTATCGATTGAGAATTGAGACTTCATTGCAAAAGCACTTGACGTTAAAATGAATGCGAGAAACGCACAGCTGCTAATTTTCATATTTAGATCTTTGTAAAAAGGGGCATTATCAGTCAAGATGATTATGGAGATTCTCAAAACAACTGAATCTCATAAATTAAAAGGCTTAAAAATGGCGCTTTCTGCGAAAGTTAATTTTACTTAAGACCACTAGCCAGCTCAAAGTTTTTGGCTGAAATCACTTTGTTGATGGTGAGGCTACTGAGTTTAATCTTGTAGCTCACTAGGTCTTTTTTGAAATGAATGAGGCGCATTGGAAATTTAACTCCGTCGATTTTCTTCCAATCTTGATATTCGCGATGTTCTTCGAGGGATCCGGCAGCTGCTAACAGGTGAGTGGTTTTATCGAAACAAACATATTCTAATTTCGATTCTTTAAGGCCACTTAGACAATCCGTATTTTTGGTCCAAATAGGAGTTTCTTTAGTCACCTGCAAATTTGTATGTTCATTTTGCCAATAAAGCAATTCGCGATTTGCTTTCAAACCGGTTTCATCTAATTGTTTCTTCTGCGTATTGTCGGTCAACTCGCGAAAGCCTCCGCCTGCGTACGACAAATAAATCTTTTCATTTTTGAGTTCATCGTAAATATATGAGCCTACGTCTATGTGAACGCGAACTTTGTCCGGATAAATTAAAGAGGTTCGATAATGGCCTTTTCCCTTTGGGCTTACTTGTCCATGATCAATGAATTCAATTTCGCCGATGCGCTCTATCGTTTTGAGATTTTCTAATGCTGTTTTTCCTCCGACGGCCTTGAAAAATTCTTCGAAGGCCGAGGTTCTAAATTCGGCTGCGAGAATTGGGCATGAGACTAAGCAGAAAAGAAAAGATGAAAAAAATAAATTCATTTTATTTTGCATTCAAAAGGACTCCAAATCAGCGGCTAAAGCCAAAAAAAACCCAAGCAGCAACTTGGGTTCACTCAACTTAAATTGAAATGAGTTAGTTTAATTCTTTAACTGAGCCATCGCCTTTGACGAACACTGCACGACTACCTTCTCGGTGTTGAACTGCGGTATCGGTCTTCCATTTCATTTGAAGTGTGCATCCAGGAATTGGATTTTCATTGTCTGCGGTATTGATTAAATCCATTAATTCGGCAGTGGCTTGCAAATCATATCCCCATGAAACTGAAACATTATCCGTAATCATAGTTAGGTTGGTTAGGTACTGGCCCTTGCCATTGAATTTTCCGCCGTAGTAGGCGATGATTTTGTAATCCATGGTTACGACTTTAATTCCAAGTTTGTTGACGACCTCCATATGATAGGATTTGACCATTGGCCCTTGCCAATTGGTCATTAAGGTCCAATGCGGATTATCTTTTGGAAGAGCGCTCACTGAATTTGAAACAATATGTGCCGAAGGTTTGCCGGCCTCAACGATTTTCCAAAGACTTTCTCCGATGGCAATAATGTCACCAATGCTTCCGATGGGGTTTGCGGTTTGGGTACTAGGAAAATCAACTGGGCAATAGGACAAATTCAACATGCACGGCGAAATCACTGGCATGATATCAACCGAAGGCGTGATTTTGACAGAAGCCACAGTAAGATAATCTTTTTCATTTGAAGAAAGTCCCTTCGGGATATCTTCTGCATAACTTAGATTCACAACAGACAAAGTGGCTAGCATGCCAACTACGCTTAAGATCAATTTAGAAAATTTCATTGTAACTCCCTTTTTAAAATTAAATTTTAATGTTCGGATTTTGCGCCCATGAATTGCACCAGCTTGTTTGTTTGACCTTTTTCCCGCTAAGAATCAAGCAAGGGGCAGTGGCATCAGCCTTGGGATTCTTTGTGTCCTTTGCTTGGTATAAGGCGCAACTCCAGCAGAACTGCTTGGCCCCTTCCGCTCCCGCACGTTTCGGAAATTTTTTGATATCAACTTTTGAGGCATCCGTGGCAAAGCCAAGCGCTTTCGCGGTTGGATCTTTTTCTGAAACCATTTCGTCAGCGGCAAAAGCCTTTTGACTGAAAATGAGTTGAGAGGCGGAAGTGATCGGTACGGCTAATGCAGCTTTCGCTAAGAAATTTCTGCGAGAAATATTATTACATTTTGGCTCAGACATTTTTTCTCCTAATCATAAAAAATGAACCCCGGTTCTTCAGGTATTACCATTTGAATGGCAACTTTGACGAACTTAAGATCTGTTCTAAAACTATAGAACAAAGCTTTCTTAATACAAGCTAAAAAGGCCATGGCGGGAGGGCGCCAAATATTTGTGCGGAAAAGCTCATTTGCTTGGGAAATTCGGCGCTTCGCGCTCTCTTAAGCTTCCAATAATTGAAGTAGTTTGCCAAATTGGAACGAAACAGTATGCCGTTAAAGCCTTGAAAATTTACGTTAGCATACTCCTCAAGATGTCTAGAATAGGCGCCAAGAATTTTTGGTTCATCTAAATATGAAGACCAAAACGACTTGAGCCCTCGATTGGTTATGATATCGATAATTTTGAGTTCACCATTGTCTAACAAGGCGACATCAATGCCCCATGCTTGTTTGGCGGTTAAATTTTTAGGCAATAAATCCAAAAAGCTCTGTACAAAGACTTCAGTTTTTTTAATATCCGCAGCGCTCACTTCAAAGTTTCGTTTGACGAACCAAAGTTCTGGGTTGGCGTTTGCGACAACTTTATTTTCAAAACTGTGAAGCCTGAGTCTCTCGTATGACTTAAATTTTAGGCGTTGTTTGGATTGGAAAGAGCGAACAAAATCTTCTTGCAGAATGATTGCCTCGCCACTGGCTACCGCGTTTATAATATGGCTCTTGATGGGTCTAAACAAAGTATTGGGTTGATAAAGGCTATTATGAGGTCGAAAAATTTCTTTTAAAAAATCATCATTGGTCGCAAACAATCCGTGATTTCTCTCAAGAGGGGCAACTCCAAGCGCGGGTCTAACCATGAATCCATTCGGAAATTCTTCAGCCAATGCCTCTTCAAAATTGTCGGTATTGGGAATAAGTTGCTTTTCAGAGTCGACCAAATGATACTTCAATAAAAATTCTTTTAGGCCAATGCTATGAAGTAAGAAGTGATCAGATCTGTCGAGTAAATAGTGTTCAAAGATTCTGTTTTGCAAGAGTTTGTCTGAAAGCATGGCGGTTAACTTTGAGGCTTCGACTAAATGGGCCGCATAAACTTTTTGGAGCCAGGATGCTTTTGTGGCGTCAGCTTCAATGACTGACACTTCTTGGGTTTCGAGTTCTGGATCTCTAATGCTTGAGCGCGTTTCAATTTCTGAAACAAGTTTTTCAACGATCAATTCGACAGGGTGCAGGGATTTTGATTTTTTACTTATTTTATGGTGTGGCTTATTTAGTTTAGAATTGGCGTTTGCAGAATAAGAAACACTCAGTAGAGTGAGGCAGAGCAGAAAGCTACCCAATTTAAAGTTCAATTTAGTTTGAAATGCACATTTCACAATAAAAATTAAAGCATAGGTCAGTAAAAATACAAGGGCATTATGCGCCTGTAAAACGTAGAAATCTTCAGGGCCCGGTATGCCGGATTCAGTTGACGGCAACTGAATCCGAGACCGAAACAGTTAGGCGGTTGACCGCTGCGGCTGCTACGAAAACTGATTTGGAATCCTGGGCTGAGTATGGCCCAACCAAAACAAGATTGGCGAAAAGTGCCTAAATTATTGTGAATTTAAACCGAGCTTTTGTCTCAAAAGGAGGCAAAACCCAAATAATTGAATTTTCCGCCTTAAATTAAGGTCTTATATGACAATTCTGTGACACAAACCTGGCCCTGCTTGGCTATTCTAAATGAATGTTACAAGGCTTTGTTCTCATTCAGCGTAAGGCAATTGATGATGATTTTGTTCGTAAGGACAAAGCGAATCTTCAGCCATGGTTTCAGCTTAAGACATGTATGCGAAATATGATATTGGGACCAAAAGAAGAGCTTGCGTCTTGGGAGCTCAACTCAAATGACGAAATTTTAGAAGGCGAAAAATCATATCAGTTCTTTTTAGAGGTGATTTGTGGTTTGCATTCTTCACTTATCGGAGAAACCGAGATTCTGGGTCAATTTAAAAATACAGCTTTGAAATTCGATTTTCCTAACTCACATTTTGGCATTGAACTTAAGAAAGTTATTCAAGCAATGCTAGAGGATGTTAAAAAAATAAGATCATCTCACCTAAGCGATTTGGGTAGTCAATCTTACGGAAGTCTATTGAGAAAAGAAATCAAGCGATTGGCAGAGATCGAAGTGCATATCATTGGGGCCGGCCATTTATGTGAGGAAATTTTACCTTGGATTGCAAAAGATGGCACTCAGCTTCATCTTCATGTTCGGCACATCGGTCAGGCCAAGAAAAAATTTAAAAATGCCAATATCATTTGGCATGAATTGTCAGATCAAGAGTCGGGTGAAGCAATGAGTGGTTTGCTTGTTGTGGCGGCGCCAATTTCGACGAGCGATTTGCAAATTCTCACTCAAAATTCTACAGGTTTAAAACAGATTTATGATTTACGGCACAACTCTGAACATGATCCGCTTGATGCTAAATGCGAGGTGACTACACTGTCGCAGTTTATGAGTGTTTTAAATGAAAATATTGATTTCATAATGGGTCGAAAAAACTCAGCCGAGCTAATGATTGACCAGATAACCAAACTCCGTTCACAAACAGTCGAGCATCGTCCCTTTGGATGGGAAGATATGACGGCATGAACGAGAGCTCAAAAAAGCTTTCTAAACTTCGAATCGCGTCTCGCCAAAGTGATCTCGCCCGCCTGCAAACTGAAACCGTCGCAAAATCAATTAGAGAGAAGTTTCCCGAGCTTGAAATTGAATTGCATTTTCGTGCTTCTCTTGGTGATCAAAATCAAAATGATCCACTGTGGAAAATGCCTGAAAAAGGCGTATTCACTGAAGACTTTTACCAGGACCTGGTCATTGACAAGGTCGATCTGGTGGTTCACTCCTGGAAGGATTTGCCGATCGAGGAGAAGCCAGAAACTGAAATTCTTGCAACTTTGGGGCGTCACGATCAGCGGGATCTCTTTCTCTTTAAATCACAAAATATGAAGAGTGTGTTGGCGTCCAAACGGCTCAAGATTCTTACTTCTTCCCCTCGGCGGGCTTATAATCTTGAAAGCTTTTTCAAAAATCATTTTCCTTGTGAGCTAAAGGAAACGCAATTTTTAAATGTGCGTGGCAATATATTAACCAGGCTTCAGAAACTTATGTCAGGGGACGTCGACGCTTTGATTGTGGCAAAAGCAGCACTCGATCGTTTGCTCTCAACTTCGGACCCGCAATATTTAACCGGGCAAAAGACCATCGTTGAAATTTTAAAGATGTGTCGCTGGATGTGTTTGCCCCTGACCCACAATCCGAGTGCCGCTGCTCAGGGAGCATTAGCGATTGAGGCCAAAAGAAATTCTCCTTGGCGCAAATACCTAATGAATATTCACGACTCTGAATGTTTTAAAAATGTCATAAGAGAACGGGAAGTCTTGGCTCAATATGGGGGCGGTTGTCATCAAAAAATTGGCGTGAGTGTTCTCACCAGGCCCTTTGGTGAAGTGTGTTTTCTTAAGGGTCTTACAGACAAAGCTGAGATCTTAGATTCGGTTAAGCTTAAAACCAACAAAAGCTTTGATAAGGCCAAATCACTGAATCAGGTTTTTCCGCAAAATTTAAAGGATTCAAAATTTTTTAGCAGGCATTGTCTTAAAAACATAGAGCAAGATGCTGCGCTTAAGGATCGATTTATTTGGGTCGCACGAGAAGAAGCTTTACCTGAAAAATTTCAGCCTTCAAATGAGCAAATGCTTTGGACTTCAGGATTGAAAACATGGAGTAAGCTTGCCAAGCGAGGGATATGGGTCAATGGTTCGGCTGAGTCCTTGGGCGAAAGCGAAGATCCTCGTATTGAAGAATTGGTTTCAATTGATCAAGGTCCACTCAGAAAAAAGCTAAAATGGACTAAGTTGACCCACGAACAGGGCTTTCAAAATCCTGAGATGAAGTTTCTTGCAACTTATAGATTAGTTCCAAATGAAGTGAAACTAGACCTTCAGAGTATAACCCATTTTTTTTGGAGCAGTGGCTCTGGATTTGACTATGTTTTAGCTCGCTTCCCACAAATCAAATCAGCTTGGCATTTTTGCGGTCCGGGTCATAGCTTTGAACATATCAAAAACAGTCTTGGCAGTGATGAGAAACTCAGAATATGTTTAAGTCATGAAGACTGGCTGAAACAAGTCGTCTCGATTTGCTAAGGAGGCACCAATGAAGCTGCAATCAAAGGATCTTTTCGAGCGCGCTCAAAAAGTTTCACCAGGGGGAGTGCATTCGCCGGTAAGAGCTTTCAAAAGTGTAGGTGGGACACCGACATTTTTTGCCAGTGCCAAGGGTGCCTATCTTACCAGTGTCGAAGGCGAAAGGTATATCGATTTTTGCCAAAGCTTTGGTCCTTTGATACTCGGCCATTTAGACGATGAAGTTTTAGAAGTTGTCAAAGAAACGATTGAGCTTGCTTGGAGTTTTGGGGCTTGCGAGCCTTATTCACTCGAGCTTGCCGAGTGGATGACCGCGCGGATTCCCTGGGTAGAAAAATTACGATTTGTCAGTTCAGGAACCGAAGCGGTCATGAGTGCGGTTCGGGTTGCGCGGGGATTTACTAAAAAAAATAAAATTCTTAAGTTTGCAGGTTGTTATCATGGTCATGTCGATTCTTTATTGGTGAAAGCGGGCAGTGGATTGGCAGGGCTCGCCTCAAGTGATAGTGCCGGCGTGAGTGAAAGTACGGCGCAAGAAACATTAGTTGGCATCTTAGATGATGAGAGAATATTTTCAGAAATAGTCGAAAAAAACCGTGATCAAATTGCGGCGGTAATCATTGAGCCATTGCCTGCCAATTATGGTTTACTTCTGCAAAGAAAAGAGTTTTTGCAAAATATTGCCGAAGTTTGTCGTAAAAATTCAATACTTTTGATTTTTGATGAAGTCATCAGCGGCTTTCGCGTGGCCATGGGTGGCATGGCCGAATTGCTGGGCATTAAACCCGATCTCGTAACTTACGGAAAAGTTATAGGTGGCGGGTTTCCCGTAGGATGTTACGGGGGACGAAAGGACATCATGGACTTCGTGGCACCAAGCGGACCGGTTTACCAAGCCGGTACACTCAGTGCGAATCCAGTAGGGATGAGAGCGGGACTTGCGACCTTAAAGAAAGTAGAGCGCGAAAAAGTTCATCAAGTTTTAGAAATGCGAACTCAGAAATTTACCAAAGAGCTTGAAGTACTTTTAAGAGAATATGTCGGCCCAATGAAGGTCATTCATCAGGGCTCTATATTTTGGATGCATGCCGATACCGGAAGAACCATCCGGAGGTTTGAAGACATCAACAAAGAACATGCTGATAATTTTAAGCGCATCTTTCATGCTGCTTTAAAACAAAATGTGTATTTGGCTCCAAGTGGTTTTGAAGTTGGATTTTTGGGTTATGCACATACCGATCAAGTTTTAGATGAATGTCTTTTAAAAATGAAAAATGCTTTGAAAACTTTATGACAAGAGATGCGATGCTTTCAATTCGAAAACGGCCCTCTTTCAAATTGATTGCCGTATTTGTTTGGCTCTCCTTTAGTTTGGCACTTGCTGGCTGGTGGTTGCTATTCGGATTAAAGCAGCTCGATAAGATTGCAGCCTTGCAGAATGCCTCAGCTCAAGAAATTTTACGGCAGCACCGAATGCTCATGAG
>JAYUEN010000020.1:0-2655 GCA_043739185.1 Bdellovibrionales bacterium | reverse complement strand
ACCAAAATTACTCAATCACACTTCGTTGGATCTCCACTCGTAAATGCTTTTGCAACAAATTCGAATACTCAGAGCATAAAAGTTGGAATCGACTCTTTAAAATTACTCTTAGCCAAAGGCAGTGAGCAAGGTGAAGCAAGAATACCTTCACTTAAAGTAGAGATGTCAGAAATTAAGTCAGAGCAAAAATCTCGAATACAGAAGACCCAGCCAAATGAATTTTCAAATCAATTTGTAAAAGAGAAAATCTTAGATATCTTTAAAGAACTGACAAATTATCCTATTGAGGTTTTAGAGATGGATGCTGACCTAGAGAGCGAATTGGGGCTCGACTCCGTTAAACAAACTGAGATAATTGCCAAAGTCTGGAAGGCTTTTTCATTGACGGTTCCTAAGGATCTAAAAGTCTCCCAATTAACTACGATAAGAAAATTAGCAGTCGAATTAAGCTCGAGACTTGAAATCGCGATTGAAATTGAGCCCGCTCAAGAATCTCATGCCGTGGAAAAAGAGTCGCCGAATGTGGTCACGAAATTCAATTCAATTTCTTTTGATGAGATTCAAGTTAAAACTTTGGGTGTTTATAAAGAACTGACAAATTACCCCGACGAAGTCTTAGAATTGGATGCTGATCTTGAGAGTGAGCTTGGGCTTGACTCTGTTAAGCAAACAGAAATTATTTCACGTTTGTTAAAACTATTTTCTCTGCCGCCTTCAGCGGAGCAGAAAGTATCGCAAATTACCACGATTCGAAAAGCCATAGAGATGATCCAGACTCGACTGACCCAGAGTGGTGATAAGATCTCGAATTCCTCTGTTGTAGCTTGAGGAGCCAAAATGCCAGTTTCATCGACTAAAACCGATTCAATCGCCATAGTTAGTATGGGCTGTGTTTTGCCAAATGCTTTTAATTTAAATCATTATTGGCAAACCCTTCTTGAGGGCAAAGTTTCATTTATGAAAACTCCGCCTGAAAAGTGGAATTCATCATTATTTTACTCTGAGAACCGACGAGAAAGTGATAAATATTATGACGATATCGTTAGTTACCCACAGGGATTCATTCCTCCTTTTGAAAAGTTCGGGTGCAAGCCTGACCTTATTCGTAACTTGTGCGCAAATGATCAATATATCATTACGGCTATGAACGAGTGTTTAGGTTCGATGAAACCTCTTCCCTCAAACAGTAAATTTTATATTGGGCACACTTCGGTGGTTGATTATCTTTGTGGACCATTAGTCAGGCACGAGTACTTAAATGAACTAACAAAAAATCTCAACGACGATTTAATGTATAGTCAGATTAAAGATGAATTAGCCAAGGCATTAGTTTTCAGCGATTCATCGGCATCCTTGAATGAAGCGAGCATATTTTCAAATGTGATCGAGAAATTAATTGGAATCTTAGTCGGGCGAAAATTTCCATTGCAATTGGTAGACGCTGCGTGTGCATCTTCGTTATATGCAATTGAATTAGCTATGATGGATTTGCAAAATGAAAATATTGATTGTGCAATTTGCGGCGGTTTTTACGCCAATGATCCTTTTGCGAAAGTCTTATTTTGTCGGCTCGGAGGTTCTTCACGGACGGGTTGCTTTCCGTTTCAGAGTCGAGCAGACGGAACCGTCTTTGGCGACGGTTCTGCCTTTATAGCAATTAAACGTCTGAGTGATGCGAAAAGAGATGGTGATCAAATTCATGCGATTATTCAAAGCGTGGGTACAGCTAGTGATGGCCGCGGAAAGTCGATCTATTCACCTAGTACTACGGGCCAGGTTTTAGCTATGGAACGGGCCTATCAGCTTCAAAAGATAGATCCGGCAACGATTCAGTTCATTGAGGCTCATGGAACTGGAACTCCGGCAGGAGATTCAACTGAGTTCAAGTCATTGCAAAGTTTTTTTGGGCGAATTCCAACTGCGCAGAACAAAATTGGACTTGGAAGCGTGAAATCGATCTTTGGACATTTAGGTTGGGCGGCAGGGGTCGCTTCGGTTATCAAAATGGTTCTCTGTCTCAAGAACAAGAAGCTAACGGCGCAGCACCACTTTCAAGGACCAAATCCAGAAATGGATCTGCAAAATAGTTCGTTTTATATAAGTCAGAAGACCGAGGAATGGCGAGAGAATGGTAGATTTCCTAGAAGAGCAGGAATTAATGGATTTGGTTTTGGAGGTACCAATGCTCATTTGATTCTAGAGGAATACAGAGACGATACAATCATTCTCGAAACGCCGTCGCCAGTTTCGAACACGGAAGATCCCATTGTGATTGTCGGTATCGGCTGCTTATTTCCTGATGTTGATTCATGGTCGCAAATGCAAAGCTTAATCGGAAGCAAAAAAAATTCTACAAAGAATTTCGCTCCGCCATATAAGGCTAATAACATAAAATTTCGAATAATTGATAAAGCAGCTTCGGTCATTGATAATTCTCAATTTATGATCTTAGAAGCCACTCAACAGGCTCTCATTCCAATTGGTGCTCACCTTGATGAATTTAGACAAAAAACAGGCGTATTTATTTCGCAAAATGGTCCACTGAAAAAACAACTCGATCACGCGAAGAGAATATATTCTGATTCAATTAAATTTATTTTAGATTCTGATTCTTATATTTCAAAAAATGAGAGTGTCATCGCAAAGCTTAAAAAA
>JAYUEN010000019.1:0-2657 GCA_043739185.1 Bdellovibrionales bacterium | reverse complement strand
TAATAGTTTTTTTGATAGAGACTCCACTTTGAGGCGTCGTGAGCCGTAATCTTTATTTGCCTAAAAATCTTTTCAGGTAACTGCTCTTTTAACACTCGGATGAGTCTTGATCGACGATCTTGTGAGATTTCATTTGCAACTAATTCAAATTGATTGGAATCATTCGGCGCCATAAGCGATGCTAAGACCAAAGTTTTCCCGCCAGGCGCTGCGCACATATCAAGGCAGGACTCTTGAGGCTCTGGAGACAAAGCAAGCGGAGGCAAAAGTGAAGCTAAGTCCAAAAGATAGAAGGCATCACTTGTCTTAGATAAATTTCGAACACTTTCTTCATCTAAATACTTCTGATCTAAAATATTGTGAAATTGCAAAGGCATTTCAAGGTACGGATTGAGCCTCGCCACCTTTTTATCTGGTGCCTTTAAACTTTCAAATAGTTTAAGCCAGCGAATTTCGCCGTAAACTTCACTAAAATACTTATAGAAATCAGAATTCAGAATATTTAAAGCCATTAGCCGAAATAAAACACTTCTTGCCAACATATTCAAATAATACAAAGATAAGTGAGCTTAAAGGGGTAGTAAGATGAAAAATATCCAGTCTCAGCTTAAAACTCATGTCTTTGTTTGCACCAATAAAAAAGCAAATGGTGAGTGTTGTGAACTTAAAGGTGGCGCCCAGATCCGAAAGGAACTTAAAGCTTGGGTTGACTCTCACCCTGACTGGCGCAAAAGAATTCGCATTAACCAGTCTGGCTGCCTGGATCATTGCGAACATGGTGTCGCCGTCGCCATTTATCCTCAAACTGAATTTCTTATCGATGTGAGTGCGACGGACCTGGACCCACTTAAAGATAAAATTACTAAAATCATGAATCAATAGATGGCTGCTGAACTCAATCAACAAATCATTTCTTGTACAAAGTGCCAGAGGCTCATCAAATACTGCAAGCAAGTGGCGAAAGAAAAACGCAAGTCTTATCTTGATTGGACCTATTGGGGAAGACCTGTCCCCAATTTTGGCGCACTACCTGCGCAACTTCTTGTCGTAGGCCTTGCTCCCGCCGCACATGGCGCTAATCGCACAGGACGCATCTTCACTGGCGACAACTCAGGACTATGGCTTTATCGGGCCATGCATCGCGCAGGCTTTGCCAATCAAGAGACTTCGACATCAATTGATGATGGCTTGAGACTCATCAATGCAAGCATTACATGTGTCGCTCACTGTGCTCCACCAGATAATAAGCCGACTCCAAAAGAGATCCAAAATTGTTCTGGTTTTTTTGATCAAACTCTTAAGGCATCAAAGGCCAAAGTCATTATCGCCTTAGGCCGTGTTGCCTGGGACGCCATTTTAAAAGAATTTAAAAAGAAAGATGCAAGTCTTCAAAAGCCGCTCTTTAAACACGGTCAAACTTTTAAATTTCAGGATATCTATTTGATTGCGAGTTTTCACCCTAGCCAACAAAATACTTTTACCAAGCGTCTCACCGAGCCCATGTTCGATGAGATCTTTTCAAAAGCCCGCAATTATTTAAGCTGAATCGTTTTAATCTTCTCTTTTACTTTCGATAAAACATTTGCTGGTAAAGGAGCATAGAAAAGTGGCGGAGCTAAAGTCTGACCTTTTGCCATCAACCAATTTAAGATTTTTAAGACCTCTTGTCCTTTTGCTTTTTCCATCTCTTTATAAACTAACAAATAGGTCATTGCCGAAATAGGATAACTGGCTTTGCCTTCTGGATCGGTCATTGAAACTCTAAAATCACTCGGCATCGTCTTAGCGATCCCAGCCGCTGCTGCAGTCACCGAAGCCAGGCTTGGTTTTACAAATTGGCCCGCTTTATTTTTAACTTCATCAATCGCCATATTCTCTTGTTCAGCAAAAACAAGCTCAACGTAACCGATAGCACCCGGCGTATTTTTAACAACTGAAGCAACACCTTGATTGCCTTTGTTTCCTTGACCCACTGGCCACTTCACACTTTTTCCTGAGCCTACTTTGGTTTTCCAGGTCGAACTTACTTTTGTTAGATAATCAGTAAAGACACTTGTCGTCCCAGATGAATCCGCTCGATAGACAACAACAACATCAAGGTCCGGCAAAGTTTTACCCTTATTGAGTTCAACAATTTTTGGATCATTCCATTTAATGATTTCACCCAAGAAAAGTCCGGCTAATACTTCAGGGGTCAACTTAAGCTCAATTTTATTTGGTCCAAGATTTTGAGTAATCACAACAGCGCCCATGACAGTCGGGATATGTAAAATCTCTTTTGCACCCTTCATTTCTTCGTCAGTCATTGGCGCATCTGTTGCTCCGAAATCAACAGTTTGTTCTTTGAGATTTTTAATTCCGCCACCGCTCCCAATTGGATTATAAGTAATTTCAACGCTTGGGTTCTCAGCCTTGTAAGTCAAAAAACATTTTTGATAAAATGGCGCCGGAAAAGTTGCCCCAGCTCCCAGAATCGAAGTGTTTTGGGCAGCAAATAGGTTCTGGAGAATTAAAGAAAGGCCGAAAAATAAAAGGCATTTGTATTTCATGTGAGCTCCTATAAATCAGATCTAACAAAGCCCCTGAGTAAAGGATAGGTGATTTGTGTTTGTTTTCGGTTAGGATTTTAGGCTGTGCATGAGAGGAGAAGAGGTAGC
>JAYUEN010000018.1:0-2657 GCA_043739185.1 Bdellovibrionales bacterium | reverse complement strand
AGGCCCTCAACGAGAAGCGGGGATTCTTCTTTTTTCGTAAATCAAGCTGTTCACTTAAAAAGCTCTGATAAAACTTCATACCAGGCTGAGTGCCATAGCTAGCTTATTTGGTCAAAGTGAAAGCCGTAAAGACGACTAAAAGAGTGTTTAATTTAAGAAACACTTTTAAAACTATGAAAAGCTTGCAATTAGAAATTCAAGGGTCTTGCGTCCTTCAAAAAGCTCACACAGTCCTCGCCGGATCAAAGATTCGGCTGCGGAACTCGCTTTTGAAGGACGCAAGACCCTTGAATTTCTAATTGCATCTAAGTTATTCGAACTTCTGTGTTTTGAATTTGTTTACTGGATATCAGGCTTGCGCCAAGCGCTGCGCCAAAAATGAGGCTAGCACCCAAAAGCTGAGTTGAGCTCAGTCTCTCGCCTAAGAGAAAATAGGCGAAAATGGCCGCTATGGGCGATTCAATTTGGTAGATAATCGAAGCTGTTGTTGCTGAAATTTTCTTTTGGCCTCTGACTTGTAAGGCAAAACCAATTAAGGTGGATCCGATACTCATGATAATGAGTCCAAGCCAGGCTTTCGAAGTAATGTGTGATGGGGCTTTGTCAAAACTTAGAGCATAAGCCAGTGGCAAGAGCATAGATAAAAATGATTGCCATGTATTAAATATGAATCCGGAATCGATCTTTTTTGCAATAAGGCTAAACCAATAAATTTGGGCGCCCGCAAATAGGGAGCCGATCAAAATTAAAAAGTCACCAAAGTTAAAGCTCAATGTTTGTAAATTACAAATAAGTCCAGAGCCAACTAAGCCAACTAAAATGAAAAGCCAAAAAATTCGAGGAATCGATCTTTTTGAAAAAAATTTCTCAAAAAGTGGGACATTCAATACGTACAGACAGGTGATAAAACCGCTATTGGTGGCGGTCGTATATTTCTGGCCCCAGGCTGTAAAGAGCATCAAGATACACAGGAGTAAGCTCGGAATGATGGCTATTTTAATAAGCTTAAAATCAATTTTTCTTCTTGGAATAATATTAAAAATTAAAAATGAAACTAAAAAACTAATTAAGAATCTTAAGCCAACAATATAAGCTGGCGAAAAGGATTCTAAGCACCAGGTAGTAGCGACAAAGCTAAATCCCCAAAGCATACTTCCAAAGCAGAGTTCAAAAATTGCAAAAAAATTCATTTCTTAATCGCACTCCAGTAGCTTTGAAATCATTAATCTTCGTGTATTTCTTCAATATGTTTAGCTTGTGAGGTGCCAGGAGCAATGTATTCGGGAGTTGAATTAAATCTGTAAAAGCCTTGGCCATTGAATTTCCAATTGAGATTACGATGCCAAAGCTCAGCCAGGGTCACCGCGGCTTCTGCCATTTGTTCAACAATCAACTTTCGATAAGCTTTTGAATTTTGCAGATGGTTTTTTCTTTTCAATTTCTTATCAAGCTCAAGTAGAGTTCTGAGCTTAAAGCGCGCGGACTGAGTGAGTTCGGAAATTAAAATGAGAGTCGAGAGATCCTTGGTTTTTTTTGTAAAATCGGGCCATTGTTTTTTAGCTTCTTTTAAAACCTCAGTTGATAAACTAGGTAAAAGCAAATTGAGCATTTTATCTTCAAAGTAAGAATGAATGCCTTTTTGGTGGGTGAGTTGCCCGTCAAAGTTTTCGGTACAATGAAGAGGCTGAGCCAAATCGCCAATATAGTGTCCTAGTACTCCCGCCAGTACGAGCCAATGTGCCTGAAGCTCGTATCGTTCTTTATTACTCATTTTGCTATCTGCCAAGAATTGGGACTGTTTGACTAAAAGTTCATAAATTTCTCGGATGCGCCACCAAGATCTGCCAGCCTTGTGATTTATTTTTGGATAGCGGCTATCGAACTCTTCTCGATCCAGTAAAAATGCTTCATCAAGCTTTGGAGGTGTGGGGGACTTGAGTGAGTTTTTAATATGGAGCTCTTTTTCGAAGATCTCCATGTCCATAAAATGTTGGGGGGACTCTGTATTATAGGTGCTTTCTTGCTTCCATACGATATCTGGCACATTTGCAAAATAACCCAAATCGAAAGCATGTTCGCGTAAAAATTCATGTGGAGACTCTTCAGCTAATAAAAAAGCTGCGGTCTGATTTATAATTTGATGGCCCTGTTTACCCCAAGCAAAGACATTTATGTATGCCAGCAAACCAATACAGAAGCAAAATATCTTTAAAAAGGTCCAAAGAAAGTTTTTCTTCATTTTAATTTCATCAATTCGGTTCTCGATTTGTGACGATTCAGAAAAATGTCGACACTTTTTAAAACCACTGATTCTTCAGCCTGTAGGCTTTCGCTAGCTGTAAAAACACAATCAATGATTTCCTCAAATTGACTGCTCAATTGATGCTGTTCTTTGAGTAGAATTCGAGTGAAGCGTGCGGCGCGATCAATTAGTTTTTTATTGCTAGGCTTTACAAAGAGCATAATATTGCCGCGAACTCTGCCATTTCGACATTGGGTCAATGTGGACACCAAATTGAAAATCAATTTAAGGAAGAGATTTTTTTCTAAGATTTGGGTTGGAATATTTAACGAGCACAATACTTTATTTTCGGCCGGAGAGGTAAATTCAATTCTATTTTCGTTTTCTACTATATAAATTCTTCGATGTTTGTCAC
>JAYUEN010000017.1:0-2662 GCA_043739185.1 Bdellovibrionales bacterium | reverse complement strand
TCGGGATAAAAACCGCCCGTACCTAAAAAATCAGCTGCTCTTAAAAAAAGCCCTCTTGTGGATAAAAATGCAACTTCTTTGTCTTCATAAGCACTTGTTATTTCCAAATTTTCAAAGTTACATTTGGCTCCCGAATCCAATAATGCACCACTAGCTTGATCGAAATATTGTGAACAAATCATCGCTTCTGGGTAGTCACGAATCAACTTTCGACCCGCAGTTAAGTATTGTGGACCAAATCTAACATCATCGTTTATTATTAAAACAATGTCTTGAGCGATCAATTTACGCCCTTGCAACCATAAATAAGCCTTTTGAAGGGAGCCCGCCCACCAGAGATTTCCGTCGCCCTTTAAAATCGTGGCGTTCGCCATTAAGCTCTTTACCATATCAGAAGTGCCATCCGTCGATCCATCATCTATCAAAACCAAATGATAGGTCGATTCACTTTGAGCTAGAAGACAGCGAACAAACATCTCGGTAATATCACGGCGGTTGTGAACAGGGCACAAAATATAAATGATGCCATCTTCAGGCTTAGAATTAAAAAGCATTCAGAACTTTCACCACCTGCTCAATATCTTTTTCAGAGTGAGCGAATGAAATAGGTAAACTTAAAGTGGTTCTATGAATCTCTTCAGAAATTGGAAATTCACAATTTTGAAACATACCAGACAATGCCTTTTGGTGATTGGGTGCCACGGGATAATGAATCTCAGTTTTAATTGCATTCTTATTCAAATATTCCTTTAGCCGATCTCGTTCATTATGTCTTATATTAAAAATATGAAAAACATCAAAATAGTCAGCATGCCTAGATGGCTTTATAAAGTTATCATTAAGTAAACTAAAATAAACTTCAGCCAATCGACGCTTATGACTATTAATTTCATTTAGATGTTTAAGCTTTATCCGTAAAAAACCAGCTTGAATTTCGTCAAGCCTTGAATTGAAACCAAGAATTTCATTATAATATTTAACATCCGAGCCATAGTTTCGCAGGCGCTTCAATGTTTGAAGAAATTTATTGTCTCTAAGCAAAACTCCGCCGGCATCCCCTAGGGCACCTAAGTTTTTTGTCGGATAAAAACTAAATGCGCCAAAGTCGCCAAAGCTTCCGACCATTTGGCTTTTAATTTTCGCGCCGTGAGCCTGCGCGCAGTCTTCGATCAAGAACAGATTGTGCCGATCTTTTATATTGCAAATCTCTTTCATTTCGCAAACTTTGCCATATAAATGTACGACCAATATCGCCTTAGTTTTTGGAGTAATTGCCGCCTCAATTTTTTTTGGATCTATATTATAAGTTAGTATATCAGGTTCAACTAAAACCGGCTTGCAACCCGCCTGAATGATTGCCAAAATTGTGGCAATATAAGTATTAGAAGGGACTATAATCTCAGCCCCATGCATAGGTTCCATTGCTTTTAAGCTCAATAGGAGCGCATCTAATCCTGATGCGACTCCTATAAAGCTATCTCCCCCGCAAAAATCAGCAAATTCAGATTCGAAAGATGAAACCTGCTCTCCCAGCACAAACCATCCTGACTTGAGAACACTGCTGAATCTACTTTCAAACTCCTGAAAAAATTTTTCATTGGTCTTTTTTAAATTTTCAAATTCAATCATTGGTTAGGATACCCACTATCGATATAATCATTCACATCATAAGGATGGCTCGATAGTATCAAGAGTACCGCCCCTTTTGAAAAAGCCCTCATCGTATGATAATCTGGTGGTTCCAAAATTAAGACTTTCTCGCGTGAATCGAGACAATACTCCTGCCAGCGGCCCGAGCTTTCTTGGCAATCGACCACACAGCTGCCGCTCAAGCAGATGAGCACTTGAGTGGTCTCTTTGTGCCTGTGGCCACCCCGTACCACACCGTCTGGTACATCATAGATATAATAGGACCTTTTTACTGGATACGGGAGCTCTTTTTCGATAACCGTAAGATTGCCCCGAGCATCCGAAAAAGTTCTTAATTGAAGAAGTTTTGCCACCGGCACATCCTAGTGTTTGTCCTAAGTCTTGTCATTTAAAAATCACAGAACACCTACTCAGCATTGAGGAAAATCGCGGGCCTAAAGCTTCGCTAAGAATGCTTTTTTCTCTTAAAAATAAAGCCCTTGTACCCCGCCTTAGTCTTGTCTTTGAGCTCAATTGTTGAGCCGATATAGCCTTTAAACTCCTCAATTACTTCGTAGTTCTTGTCCATTTTCTCGAGGAAGTGCGTTTTACTTAAAAACCAACACGGATAACTAGCTTTATAAATAGATTTGGGTACATTCTGAACTGTTAAAAGGTCACTGGTCGAATCGACAAATCCCGTCAAATCGACCACGATATAAGGAATTTCTAATTTCTGAATTTCGTCTATGAGGCCGTACGGGTTTTCAAGGTAAGCTAAGACACTTGAAAGTATTATAACCTTGGCCCTATTGATCAATTGGGCCTCTTCAAGCGAATAAAAGAAATCCAAAATGCCGTCCGCAAATTCTTTCTTGCCAATATTAACAAAATTTTCTTGCACAACAACTTGCCACTTTACTTTTTTCAGGCCACTTAAGAATTTTTTATTTTGATAGTAGGTACTACCAAGGGCGCCTCCGAAATCTAAGACATCTAGGCATCCTTGATTTTGCGCCGCAACCCAGAGAAG
>JAYUEN010000016.1:0-23984 GCA_043739185.1 Bdellovibrionales bacterium | reverse complement strand
TATCTTAGTAACCAATCGAATCTTGTCCAGTAACCAATTTTAAGAAGTGCTTCAGAGCTAAGTGTCTAATTTTACTAATTAAAATGGCGGGGTGGACGGGACTCGAACCCGCGGCCTCCGCCGTGACAGGGCGGCGTTATAACCAACTTAACTACCACCCCGCAAAGGTGGAATAAGCATCCGAATATAGACAGAGTTTGCCAAGCGTTCAAGAAATTTCTCTTGATTTCGATACTTTGGAGTCAGGGCCAATTGGAATAATGCATTCAGTTTGAGCAGAATTGGCTAAAATGCATAGTAAGAGTATTTAAAATAGCCAAAAGTATTCTCAGGTATGGTGAGTTTGCCTTAGCCACCAAGATAGAGGTCGAAATGATAAATCAGGCCTCGATTCGCAAAAATCCCAAAGTGGCGCTTAAAAATTTTTTAAAATGCTAAGCAGTTTTGCATGTTCGAGCATTAAAGGACTCAATTTCTGAGCGGTTATTTTGTATGGAGTCGTAAATTCAGGTTTGATTTCATGAATAAAGAGGTCTTGGGATGCCTTACAAATTTGGGTCATTTGTTCTGGCAAAATTTCTTCTTTTTGAAAGTAAACATCATCTGCGATCGCCATGAGCTGGCTCAAATTTCTGAGCCAAGCAAAAGCCGGGTCATTCAATAAAAGATTTAAGCGAGCAGCCGGCTTTATTTCAATGCCACTCTGTCTTTCTAGATCAGCCATTTGGTGTTCGAGCAACATTTTATGAATTCGGGCGAAGCTAGCCGTCAAAATCTTTAGTTTATCTCTATGCTCAGGCGAAGTTTTCATTCACCCCATTTTGCGCGAAGATATTTCTACAGGCAAGATTATTCGGCCACATCCAGGGCAGGATTTTTTTCGAAAAATCCGGCGGGTAGGAGTTTGAAGCCCGTGCGATGCACATTCATAACCGGCCACTCTTCAGGGCGCGGAGCGTGGGTGACACAAAGAGTATACCATAAAACCAGATCTTGATTTTCAAGCGAGCGATTTTGTTTTATCCAAACCGGCAGGCCGTCGGCACTTGCACGCTGAGTGGGATAGGCTCCGCCCGCATAAATTTCATCGTCTCGTTCTTGGGTTGTCCAAAATTGATGATTGATAAAGCCACCGCGAGTTTTCAGAGGTGAATAATCCTGCAAATAAGGGGCGGCATTTTCACCTGGGACCAAAACAAAACCGGCTTCATAGCCGAGTGAATTTTTTGACTTTGGATTATAAATCTTCCATTTTCGTTGGGCCTTAAAATCGAGATCACGGGCGGCTTCGAGCTCTGATTTCAACGGAGTTTCTTGCATTGAAAAAACATTTCCGGCGGCATTAATAGATTTATCGGTAACAGCTTCGGTATTGAGTTCCGCAACGCGATTTTCAAGGCCATCGATGTCCATATCGAGTCTAAAATTAAAAAAATGTTGATGATGAGGTGCTACCACATTTGGAGCAACCAAATGTCCATACTTCAAATCACCCTCTGAATGTTGGTGCCCTGAAGGCATGCTTTCGATATGCGAACCCTTGGCTAGCATGATGCCTGTGAGTTGGGCCTCAAGCTCAATTGAGCCATCTTGTTTGAAGATCCAATTGATACCGTAGTCATAGTTGCTAATGGTGGTGATAAAACCGATGACGAGTTCTCGAGACCTGCGCACAAAGTTTCCGCCATTGTACATATCAAAATGCTTAAAGAGAAGTCCGCCATCTCTTTCGTAAAGGGCCACGGCGTTTTTTGTTACATAAACTTTTCCGAAATCATCAACGAATGTGGCATCAAACAAATTTGCATTGTCAGGCACCTCGGCACCTTTTTTGAGAGGGCCACTATATCTTCCGATGCCATATTCACCCTCATCAAAAGCATTGCGGTAGGTCCAGTGCTGATCCGGATGTCCATAGGGCACCATCATATCTGAAAGGGAGCCGCGGTACATAATCTGGCGCCAACGATCTTGATCGTGATACTCAACTAAATAAATAACCAATCCCTCTCGCGGATGCATGCTGTAGCGAAAGCGCCAATTCTGCCAAGTGATTTGATTGCCACTGATTTGAAAGCTCGGGCCCTGGGGTTGAGAAATTTTAAGAGCTTTGAGTCCCTGGCGTTTAGGCCCCAATGATTTGGCATCTAATTCAGAAGCTTTTGGTGGAATCGGATAAACTTCAGTATCGACTACCTTCTCAACTTTTTTCTCATCCATATTGACAATAAAGGTGAGGCCATCAATTGGGCGTGCATAAAAGTTTTTGCCCTTGCCTTTAAAATAACAAATTGCTCTTAGGAGCCTGGCACTTTTTGAGTGATCGGAGTCAGGGCTTCCGTATGCCCAAATATCAACTGCAATATCATCGAGATTAGAGATGCCACGTCTTTGCATCGCCTCTTTGAATCTCGCATCGGCTTTAACAATCGGAGGGGCCGCATCAAACTCACTGAGCATGACAGAGGGTTGAGCGCCGGACATTTCCTTATTGCTCAATATTTTTTTCGCACCTATATCGATGATGATTTCATAAAGCTTACTTTGTTTGCGATCAAATCTCTCGATGAAAACTTCGCGTTTTGTTGGGCCGCCTTTTAAGACTTCGCTTTTTGCAGGTTCGTTCAACATAAAATAAGGAAACAAAGTATCTTGGTTTGTGAGTTCGGCTCTTTTCAGAACTTGCATGGCAATTTCAATTTCATTTTTAGAAAGGGGATCGAGCGGATGTGCCAATGCGTTTGAAGAAAGTAAAATACCTAACAAAATAAGTCTCACTGTAGCCTCCGGAAGTACTCTGAAAAATTACAACCCTAGAGGTTGTATGTTTTCAGAGTGGTTAAAAGAAGGCTCACACTTCATCCCAAATATGTCAAAGCTAGACCAAAGTTGAGCGCTGCGAAAGCGTAACGAGATTGATCTCGAACATCCGTGCACGTACAATTCTGAATGTGACAAAACAAAATATCAGTTTCGACAGCGATGATTTAAAGCATCTTGGATACGCCCAAGAATTGCTCCGTGATATGGGCGGCTTCTCAAGTTTCGCCGTTAGCTTTTCAGTGATTTCAATTTTGACCGGCATCACCCAACTCTATGGTTACGGATTAAAATACGGCGGTCCATTACAAATTATTTTCGGTTGGATTCTCGTATCAATTTTTACTTTTTTCGTTGCACTTGCGATGGCAGAATTGGCCAGTAGTTATCCGACCTCAGGAGCGCTTTATCACTGGAGTAGCTTTTTAGGCTCTAAGCGACTGGGGTGGTTCACAGCGTGTTTTAATACCATTGGGCAATTTGCGGTATTGGCAGGTATTGATTACGGACTCGCACAATTTTTAATTGGCATATTTGCTTGGCCAACCACAGGTTTTTTTCCGATTTTACTTTACGCCTTTTTACTTTTTACTCATGCAGGGCTTAATCATATTGGTATTCGAGTTGTGTCTTGGCTCAATAACTTTTCAGCTTGGTATCATATCGCAGTGGTCTCTTTGCTACTTGGAGCTTTGCTTTCAAAAGGCATTGCGCAGCCCATTTCATTTCTGTTTAAGTTTCAAAGTATTGATCCGAAACTTCCACCCCCTTATATAATGCTCATCGGACTATTGCTCGCGCAGTGGACGCTCGCTGGTTACGATGCTTCTGCACATGTGACCGAGGAGACAAAAAACCCCAGAAAGAATGCGCCATGGGGAATTGTTTTAGCTGTTGGTATCTCGGTCATTTTTGGTTTGATTATGTTGATAGCCGTAACACTTTCAATTCCTGATCTTACGCAAGTGACCGCAATGGGTGACGACGCTTTCACCGGAATCTTAAAACTTCGCTTGGGCGAAAGTACTGGAAGGTCTTTGGCGATTCTCATAGCTGGTGCCATGTGGCTTTGTGGCCTGGGTGCAATGACTTCTGCCTCGAGAATGGTTTATGCATTTGCCAGAGATGGCGGACTTCCGTATGCGAAATTTTGGGCGAGAGTCAGCACTCGCCACCGTGTACCAGCAAATGCAATTTGGGGGCTCGCGGCTTTAGCTATGCTACTTGTATTGTCAGTTGACCTGTATACAGCAGTGGTTTCAATTGCGACGATTGCACTTTATATTTCATATGGCCTACCGATTTTTGCGAGACTCTCAGGGAGATTTAAAAAAATAAAAGATGAGCCGGGCCCTTGGCATTTAGGAAAATTGAGCACGTCAATTGCATTTTTAGGCCTCATTTGGATCTGTTTTATAACTATTGTCTTTGTACTGCCACCGAATCAACAAGCCGGAGTGGTCATTGGCGCACTTTTTATTTCCCTATGTCTCATTTGGTTTTTTCAAGCACGACATAAATTTCAGGGACCGAAATTTCAAATAAAGGATTAGAATGAAATACGAAAATTTCATAAACGGCAATTGGGTGCCGGCAAAAAATAAAGCTCTTCGCGAAATCAAAGATCCGGGCAATGGCGAAATCATCGCTAGTGTGGCTGAAAGTAGTCGCGAAGATGCAGTCACCGCAATTCAAGCAGCTCGTAAAGCCTTTGACTCTGGTGCCTGGAGAAAAACCACCGCTCTTGAGCGTGGAAAATACTTATTCAGAATTGGCGATTTAATCAGGCAAAACGCCAAAATGCTAGCTGAGCTTGAAACCAAAAATTGTGGTAAACCCTTGGCTGAGGCTGAATTTGATGTGCAAGATGCAGCCAATTGTTTTGAGTTTTATGGCGGACTGGCTACCAAGATTCACGGCGAAACCATGAGCGTCCCAGCCAATTCACTCAGTTTTGTTTTGCGAGAGCCACTGGGCGTTTGCGGACAAATCATTCCCTGGAATTTTCCCTTACTCATGGCCGCCTGGAAGTTGGCACCCGCACTTGCTGCCGGAAATACCTGTATATTAAAACCTTCTGAGCTCACGCCGCTAACCGCACTTGAGCTAGTAAAGTTAATTCAGACTCTTGACTTGCCTTCTGGTGTAGTCAATCTCGTCACTGGCCCTGGAGCAGGAGTAGGCGAAGAACTCGCAAGCAGTATGCTCGTAGACAAAGTTGCCTTTACAGGTGGGACTGCAACCGGCAGAAAAATCGCAAATGCTGCGACATCAAATCTTAAAAAAACCACGCTTGAACTTGGCGGAAAAAACCCGAACATCATTTTCGCCGACGCTGATTTTGAAATGGCAGTAGATGGTGCGCTCTTTGGAGCCTTCGCAAATCAAGGAGAAGTTTGCTCAGCTGGCTCAAGGCTTTTAGTTGAAGAAAGCATTCATGCAAAACTTATTGCGGCGATTCTTAAAAAAATTCCAAAAATAAAATTGGGTCATGGTCTTTTAAAAGATGTCAAGATGGGTCCCTTGGTGTCAGTTGAGCATCTTAAAAAAGTTGAAGCCTATATTAAAATAGGCCAAGAAGAAGGGGCGAAGCTCTTATGCGGAGGCAAGCGCCCTCAAGGAAGTGAGTTTGCAAAAGGTAATTTTTGTGAGCCGACAATTTTTGATCAAGTGACACCGAAAATGAGAATTTTCAGAGAAGAAATTTTTGGGCCTGTACTCACGATTACAACTTTTAAAACTGAAGCTCAGGCCATTGAACTCGCAAATGATACTGAATATGGTTTGGCCGCCGGTGTTTGGACCACCAATATTACCAAAGGGATTCGCGTCGTAAAAGAACTAAGAGCAGGAATTACCTGGGTGAATAATTATCATCCGACCTTTAATGAAATGCCTTGGGGTGGTTATAAACAAAGCGGAACGGGTCGAGAACTCGGACTTTACGGCATCGAAGCTTATTTAGAAACTAAACAAGTGAATATCAATCTCGATGAAACTCCGATTGGTTGGTACTAAAAATGTCTATTCAACTTAAAACAAAAGTTCCTGGTCCCAAGAGCATTGAACTAATGAAAAGGCGTAGCGAAGCTGTGCTCAAAAGCCCATTTCATGTCACGCCCATATTTGTAAAAAGGGCCAAAGGGGCATTTCTCGAAGATGTAGACGGAAATATCCTACTTGATTTCGCCTCAGGCATTGGAGTTTTAAATCTTGGCCACCTCAATCCTCATATTGTACAAGCAATACATCAGCAAGCAGATCAATTGCTGCACGCAAGCTTTAATGTCACGCCTTATGAGGTCTATATCGAACTCTGTGAAAAATTAAATCAATTAACGCCAGGAAGTTTTAAGAAGAAATCGTTTTTAGCCAATAGTGGCGCAGAGGTAGTTGAAAATGCGATTAAGATTGCACGCGCTTTTACCGGGCGAAATCCCGTCATTTGCTTTGAGCATGCTTTTCATGGCAGAACTTTTATGGCTCTTTCTCTGACCTATAAAGAAAAACCCTACCGGGCTGGATTCGGTAACCTAATGCCGGATGTGCATCGTGCACACTATCCCTTTGCTTATCGTTGGCCATCGGGCGAAGAGCCTGCAAGAGTTGTAAAAGAATGTTTTGCAGAATTTAAACACCTCATTTCAAGCTTAAAAGAAAAACCAGCAGCTGTTATAATTGAGCCAGTTTTAGGCGAGGGCGGATTTATTCCAGCTCCAAAGGAATTTTTAAAATTACTGCAAGATTTTTGCGAACAAGAAAAAATTGTGAGTATCGCCGATGAAATTCAAAGTGGATTTGGCAGAACCGGCACCTTGTATGCCTGTGAACAGCTCGAATGGACTCCCGATCTCATTCTCTCCGCCAAAGGCTTGGGTGGTGGCTTACCGATTTCGGCAGTCACTGGTCGCAGTGAAATTATGGATGCAGCACCCGAGGGCGGAATCGGCGGGACCTTTGGTGGCAATCCCTTGAGTTGTGCCGCGGCCTTGGCGGTAATCGAGACCATTCAAAAAGATCATCTCTTAGAAAAAGCAAAAAAATTAGGCCAATTTTTGAAAAGTCATTTGGTAGCAATGCAGGAGCGACAAATTCGCATTGGCAATATCAGAGGCCTTGGGCCGATGTTGGGAATTGAATTTGTGAAAGATCGAAAAACCAAAGAAGCTGATCCTGAGCTTGCTAAAGCTTTAGTTAAATTTTGTTATGAAGGAGGCTTAATCACTATGACCTCGGGCTCTTTAGGCAATGTTGTGAGATTGTTGATGCCGCTAGTGACAGAGTTAAAAGATGTTGAAGAAGGCTTAAAAATATTAGAGGCCGGAATTGCGAGTTTATCCTAATGCCTCAGCTAATTTATAAAAGTTTTATCAACGGAAAATGGTTGGAGTCTTCTGAAAAAGCACAATTGAAGTCTCCTTTTTCAGGCGAAAAACTGAGCCTGGTAAGTATGGCCACCCCCGAAAATCTAGAGATCGCTATTCAGGCTGCTCACGACGTCAGTTTAGGATTTCGAAAAAATAGCCGCTATATGCGGAGCCGAGTTTTGGGTCTTATGGCTGCTGAAATTGAAATGCGGCGAAAAGATTTCATAAAAAAAATGATTGAAGAGGCTGGCAAACCTTTTCTGTTTGCTGAAATGGAAGTGAATCGTGCAATTCAAAGTTTTACGATAGCAAGTGAGGAAGCAAAAAGATTTGGCGGCGAAGTCATTCCTCTTGATATTGATGCTTCTGGCAGAGCTTATGCGCCCGCCATCTCATACTGGTTTGCTCGCGGGCCCATTCTTGCAATTACGCCTTTTAATTTTCCGCTCAATTTGGTTGCGCACAAAGTAGCACCCGCTTTAGCTGTCGGTTGTCCGATTTTATTAAAGCCGTCACCTCAAGCCCCTGGCTGTGCTTATTTACTTGCTGAGATTTTTGAAAAGGCTATTCGGCAAGCCTCAGATACAAAAGAAAATATCTTGGCCGCATGCTTTCAAGTTTTAAATTGCTCAAATGAAATATTATCAAAAGCTGTTCGTGACCCGAGGCTTTCAACACTCAGCTTTACAGGCAGCGGTAAAGTGGGATGGGAGCTTCAGGGCCAAGCAATAGGTAAAAAGATTGCCCTCGAATTGGGTGGCAATGCCGCAGTGATTGTTCACTCTGACTCAGATATTTTGCGAGCAGCCCAAAGGTGCGCGACGGGTGGTTATGGCTATGCTGGGCAATCTTGTATTTCAGTTCAACGAATTTTTGTGCATACTAAAGTGAAAGACGAATTCACCAATGCATTACTCAAAGAGACCGCAAAGATCAAAACGGGTGATCCAAATGATAAAGATACAAGCGTTGGTCCTGTCATTGATGAGAACGCCGCCGAGCGCATAATGAAATGGATTGACGAGGCAAAAGCAGAAGGCGCAAAGGTTTTGACCGGAGGAACCAGAGAAAAAAATCTTATTCAGCCCACGATTTTGACCCAAGTAAAAGCGACAAGCAAAGTATCATGCGAAGAAGTTTTTGCGCCAATTGTTTTAATTCAAGAGTATCAAGATTTTTCTGAAGCCCTTGATTTGGTCAATGCTTCAAAATTTGGTTTACAAGTAGGTGTCTTCACTCAGAACTCCGAGCTTCAATACCAAGCTCTGCAGAATCTTGAGGTGGGTGGAGTAATAGCCAACGATATACCAACCTATCGAGCCGACAATATGCCTTACGGTGGAGTGAAAAGCTCCGGCCTTGGCCGCGAGGGCATTCGCTTTGCGATGGAAGAATTCTCAGAACGCCGGAGCCTCATTTCGTGGATTGGCTAATAAAACAAGGCTCCTGAAAATTAAAGCGGAGCCTTGCCTCAGACTATTTAGTCACTTCTTTTACTGCCCCAGATCTCATTGAAAACCTCCTTAAGATTTGTTTTTCGATCAACCTGATTCAAAAATGATTCGCTTTTAAACGAAGTCAAGTGCGCGAAATTAAAATTTTGCGTTCTCATCTTTTAAAGGACTCGTTTGATTTCGGTAAGCAGCTTTAAGCATTGATTTTTTTGCAAATCTTTTGGCCTTCCATTTTTTAAGGCGTCTTTTAAATCAAGATATACCAAATATCGATAAGATTGGCCGTTGCAATAAAGCGAAGCTTGCGATTATATATTGCCAATATGAGCCAAACAAAAATGTTCAGAATGCCAATTAAAGTAAGTCAAAATGATATTGATGAATTTAAACATGTGAATAATGAAGTTTATATTACTTGGCTCATGCAGGGTGCGACAAAACATTCTGACAGTTTAGGATATAGTTTACAGAAATTTATTTCAGATGGTGCCGGCTTCGTAGTGCGTCGCCATGAAATTGATTATTTGGCGCCGGTACTATTGGCAGAAGAATTGCTACTTGAGACTTGGGTCTCGGCTATGGAGGGGGTTAAAACCACCCGTGAGTATTGTATTATACGAACTCATGATCAAAAAAAAGTTCTTAGTGCTAAGACTTTTTGGGTTTACGTCAATTTAAAAACGGGTCGTCCTACCCCAATTCCTGGGGAGCTTATTCGTGTCTTTGAAGATCTGTGAACTCGAAATCTTATTTCAGGATGAATATTTTGTAGCGATTAACAAAATATCGGGTCTCTTGGTGCATGCTACAAAAATTGATTCAAAAGAAAAACAATTTGCTCTTCAGATCTTGCGTGACCAAATTGGCAAGCGGGTCTATCCGGTGCATCGATTAGATAAAGCTACTTCGGGGGTACTTTTATTCGCAAAATCGCCAGTGGCTGCGCGCGCCATGACCGATCTTTTCACTCGCGGCCAAATTGAAAAAAAATATTTAGCCGTGGTTCGTGGCTTTATGTCTGAGCGAGTTGAACTCGAGTATCCACTTAAAGAAATTCAAGATCGCAAGACTGATTTCAAAGCTAACAAGACCAAAAAAGCGCAGAATGCGAAAACCAATTTTAGACTTTTATCTCAATGTGAACTCGACTTTTCAAGCGGTGTCCATCCTACGAGTCGTTACAGTTTAATTGAGGCCACACCTCAGACCGGAAGAAAGCACCAAATCAGAAGACATCTCAAGCATCTCTCGCATCCGATAGTTGGGGATGTCAACTATGGTTCCGGAATACACAACCAAATCTTTCGCACCAAATTTAATTGTCATCGTCTTTTACTAGCCTGCACAAGCCTTGGGTTTCAACATCCTGTCCTTGATACGCCAGTGAGAATTCAAGCCTCATTAGATGCTAAATTTGAAGATTTGCTTTTGCAAATCGGGCTGAAGTGATGAAATCGCGACTTCGAAAAACCCTTGATCCCTGTCAGGGATGTTTTTTGCATAAAGACTATTGTATTTGCGAATTCATTCCGCGACTTGATCTGAAAACCCGAATCAGTTTAGTTGTTCACTACAAAGAACTGAAGCGAACGAGCAATACCGGAAGGCTTGCAATCAAAGCACTTGTCAATAGTGAATTGGTCATTCGAGGATTTGAACAAACTGAAAAGACAGATCTTACAAAGATATTAAACCCCAATTATCAAAGTCTTTTGCTCTATCCGGCCGATGGGGCCGAATTCCTAACTCAAGAATATTTAGAAAACTATGAAAGGCCTATTCATCTGATTGTCCCCGACGGGAATTGGCGCCAAGCCAGTAAAGTAAATTCTCGTCATCTTGAATTAAAAGATGTTCCGCGTGTAAAACTTTTGCCCAGAGTTTCAGGTCCTTTATTTTTGAGAAAAGAACATATTGAAAATGGCATGGCAACACTTGAAGCCATAGCCGCTGCATTTGGAGTTATCGAAAGCTCTGAAGTTGGGGCTCAGCTGAGTCAGGTTTACAAATTAAAGCTTGAGCAAACCTTAAAAGCCCGGGGTACTAAACTCAATTTAACCAATTAAATCCTTACAGAGTGCTGCCGTTTGAATTTGAGTAAGTGCCACTTCCGCTTTTAAATCCAAATGAGTGCAGCCGATGCGCACTGGAATTTGATCACCCAATTTAAATTTCAAATAATGAACTGAGCTAATTCGACTTTCACCTACTTGCCGAGAATCAAACTGCGGAAATACTTTTGAGCCTCGATCGGTGAGCAAATAAATATGAGAAAGCAAATCAAGCCAGCGTGCTAACTTCACACTGCGCTCATCAGCTTGTTCGATTTCAATCATGAGCGTGCAGCCGAGTTCGCCTTTTTCGCCAATCAATTCATTATAGGTTTCAATCTCATGAAGAATTTCTTTCTCGCCAGTTTGCTGCTCAGTGCGAAGCATTTCTTGTATTTGATACAAAATAGTATCGTGATTTTCGAAGAGAAAAGTGAGATGCGGCTGAATTTGAATTCGGCGCTCATCTTTGACTTTCATAATTTGAGTTCGAAATGCTTCTCGAATTTTCGCATACTCAGCTAAGGGGCGAATTTCAGTTCTTATGATCTTCTTCATCTTGACTCACTTTCACTATTTTTTCTTTAAAGCCATCTTCACGGTAGGCGCGAGACAAAATACTCATAGGGTGCATGGGTTTAACACCAGCGTGCTGCTTGAATTGAATAGCTGCCAGGGGACAATCGGTTGACCAAATTTCAGACTCATTTTCTTTCATGGCATCAAATGACTTTTGCCCGATTCGTTTTGAGGCCTCAAAGCTTTCGGTTTTCATTGCATAGGTTCCGTCGTGTCCGCAACATTCAGTTACAGTTTTGGGAACAACACCGGGAATTTTTTTTAAGAGGTCTCTGCCTTTAAAGCCGATTGATTGCGCCCTCAAATGGCAAGGAGCGTGATAACTGACCTGCGCGCCAGGAGTGCTCTTGAAGTCAGTATTAAATCGCGCTTCATTTCGAATAGACCATAAATATTCACTGGGATCCATGACGGCAGCAGCCAATCTTCTTGAGCGCTCACGGTCTTCAGGCGCTACCAAATTTGGATATTCTTTTCTCAGCATCATCGAGCAAGTGGGATTGATTGCGACGACCTTTGCGCCGGCTTCAACAAAGGGCAAAAGTTTATCTAAATTATGCTTGGCTTGTTTTTGAGTATTTTCGAGATCACCAGATTCCCAGCGAGGCATGCCACAACATTCGAGGCCCTTTTCGCACTGAATTTTCACCTGATTTTTTTTCATGACATCAATTGTGTCGCGACCAATTTCGGGCTCATTGTTTTGTACATAACAAGTTTGAAATAAAACCACTTCACAGTCTCTTTTATCTTCGCGAATTAGATTTTGCGAGTCGGCCCATTTTTCAAAAGTCGAACTAGCAAAGTCAGGCAGGAGTTTGTCGCGATGAATGCCCACAATTTTTTCTAGAAACCAACGATGAGCACTCACGCGATTCATAACATTGGCCATTCCAAAGCTAGTTCGAGCGAGACTTCCGGCAGCATCAGGATTGCCAAGGACTTTATCTCTTAGGCCCAGTCCGTTTGCGCGCGCCTCTTGAGCTTTGTAGCGATGAACGAGTTTAGGAAAATCCAATTGATATTCGTGATTATCTCTTGGCGTATAGGGGCATTGCACTTCACAAAGTTTACACTGAAAACAGGCATCCATTACTTTGTGAGTTTCAGACTTGGTGACTTTATTTACGTCGCCATCGTGATTTTTATCTATGAATTCAAATAGACTAGGGAAGGAGTCACAATACTTAAAACACATTCGGCAACCATGGCAGAGTTCAAACGCTCTGGTTATTTCTTTTTGTAGCGCCGATTCGTCCCAGTATTTCGGATCTATTGGATCATAACTGAGACCGTCGGTGGGCTGATAAGAAATTCTCCTATGCGTTTCTTCTGCCATGATTTCCTCAAGTTCTTTTACGTAATTGTTTTTAACATTTGAGTGAATCGACCGGCATGAGACTTCTCAGCTTTAGCGAGAGTTTCAAACCAATCTGCAATTTCAGAAAATCCTTCGTCACGTGCGGTTTTTGCCATGCCTGGATACATATCAGTATACTCATGAGTTTCGCCTTCGACTGAAGCTTTCAGATTCAAAGTGGTATCTCCCATAGGAAGACCAGTCGCTGGATCGCCAACTTGTTTCAAATAGTCTAAGTGACCGTGGGCGTGGCCGGTTTCGCCTTCTGCAGTTTCTCGAAAGTTACTTGCAATCTCAGGATAACCTTCGATGTCTGCAACTTTTGCGAAATACAAATATCTGCGATTTGCTTGCGACTCGCCTGCAAATGCGTCTTTCAAATTTGCATGGGTCTTAGTACCTTTAAGTGCTTTTGCCATAAATTCTCCTTGTGGTTGTTTGTGCATTTTCAATTATGAACGATTATGAACTAGGATTTTTGATAGAGCCAATGGATTGTTTCTATACGCTATAGACAAAGCTAATTGACACCGACGGTATGCATTGCGCGCGAAGCTTCTCTTGCAAAAGTCTTGGGCACGCCTTGTAAAATGCTCTCGCTTAAGGCCTTGAGAATACTTTGCTTCAATGGGCCTCGACGATGAACTAGACTTATTTCTCGTGCAGGAGAGGGGCGCGAAAATTCAATGATGCGACCAGAAATTTTTCGCTTTTTGACACTCTCGGCTGCCATTTGCGGAAGAAGAGTATAGCCGTTGCCAGTGGCCACTAGTTCAATCAGAGGTTCAAGATGACTTGCTTTGAGTTCGAGCTGACCAAGTTTTATTTTTTGGCCACGTTCAGTGCAAACCTCTAGTACTTGATTGCGAAAGCAATTTTCATCTGAAAGCAGCCAGACTTCACTCGCACTCAACATTTTTTCTGAAATTTTTGACTGCGTTGAAAGTTTATGGCCCTCACTTACGAACAGAAAAAATGGTTCATAGTAAAGTGGCTCTTCTGCAATTCTTTGAAGTTTAAGTGGGGTGGCGAGCCCGCTGTGCCGACATTGAGTTGGGGGAGATCGAAGCTCATAAGCCAAAAAAAAAGGAGCCAGATCACGGCTCCTTTTGAAGTCAAAATTAATTTAAAAGCTATTTACCAAAGCACTTCACAATATTTGCAGCGCGCACAATACCCGCTGGATGATCAGGATCTTTCGGCAATTTATCTACGTCGATCAATACATAATGTAGCATGCTTTGATTGAAGCCCAATTTTTTAACGGCATGAGCGGCATAACAATCAGCCGCAAGTTCTTCTTGATTGGTCTTTTTTCGTGGCACCGGACCAGTTGTAAGATGTCCCAAATTAACGTGGCCGCACTCATGCTCTACAATAAAAGTGAGAGTATATGGTGAAGTATCAATTCCTAAATTTTGCAAAACCGGAATATTCAAAAATATTTCTGGGCTGCCAGTTCTTGGATCAAGGGTCGAATAGGCTGGGTTCGATTGGCCAGCATTGGTAATAATTGGCACCTGATAACCAGTTATATGATTGATGCAAACCGGCAGCTGTTGCGCCGCGGCGTTAATTCCGATCAAGGCAAGAGCAAATCCTGCACATGCCTTCAATATTGTATTCTTCACTTAAAATCCCCCTTTTAAAGTTTTTACCCTTAATGTGCTGGTTTCAATTTGGCACTTAAAAGCAAATGAAGCTTCTCCTACCAGACTTTTCTTATCAAAAACAAATAAATTTTTGAAAATATTATAGGTTGAGAAAATTCGCCCCATTAATTTGGCGCGATAAAAGCCACAATTAATCTTATAGGGCAAAATTAGAGTGAGGCGCTAAACAGGTTATTTGGAGCGGTTTTGCGAATGTGTTGAAGAATTGCGTTGTTTACTGTGAAAACTCCGCCTGCTGCGCGGCCGGCGATTTTGAGTATTTTCAATCATTGCTTTGGCCTTACCCCTTGATTGAACTTGGCCATTTGCAACAACTAACGAATGATAGGGCTGTTCGATATTAACTTGAATTTTTAGACCAATTAATTTTTCGATGTCCTTCAAAAATGCGCGCTCTTCTAAGTCACAAAAAGAAATGGCGATGCCATCACTTCCGGCTCGAGCCGTTCTGCCGATTCGGTGAACATAGCTTTCAGAGATATTAGGAATTTCGTAGTTGATGACATGGGTGATATCATCAATATCAATTCCGCGAGCGGCAATATCGGTCGCCACAAGCACTCGAACTTGGCCAACGCGAAAATCTTCAAGAGCTCTTTGGCGTGCAGTTTGAGATTTATTGCCGTGAATAGCTGCTGAAGAGATTTGGTTGCGCTCTAAAACTTCAACGACTTTATTGGCGCCATGTTTGGTGCGAGTGAAAACAATCACTCGTCTGAGACTCTTATCTTTTAAGACATGACGTAAAAGATCACTCTTGCGATTACGCTCGACAAACATGACCGATTGCTCAATGCGCTCAACGGTTGAAGCCGCAGGCGTTACTGCAACTTTGACCGGATCAACTAGCATGGTGTCTGCAAGTTTTTGTATATCTGGCGGCATCGTTGCTGAGAAAAATAAATTATGTCTTTTTCTCGGCAGCATTCCGATCACTCTGCGTATAGCGTGAATAAATCCCATATCCAACATTCGATCAGCTTCATCTAAGACAAATACCTCGAGCTGACTAAGACTAATATGGCGCTGTTCAATTAAATCAATAAGTCGCCCCGGAGTGGCCACTAAAACATCAACCCCTTGAGAAACATTTTTGACCTGGGGGGCTTGGCCCACTCCACCATAAACAACGGCGAATTTGAGGCGCAAATTTTTACCATAGGTGCGAAAGCTTTCATGAATTTGTATTGCTAATTCACGAGTTGGCGTGAGGATCAAAACCTTCGCATGGCGTGCAAGCGGGCGCTTCTCTGCCTTTCCGAGGCGATCAAGAATTGGGAGCGCAAATGCCGCTGTCTTGCCAGTGCCGGTTTGTGCGCAACCGAGTAGATCCCGACCCTCTAATAGGGGCGGAATTGCAGCTAGTTGAATTGGCGTCGGAATCGTATAGCCGGTTTCAACTAATGCTTTTAGAATAGGTTCAGATAAGCCGAGCTCTTGAAATGTATTTTGTGACATGCGCGAGAATATACACAGGAGCGGCCTTGCGCGCAATGCCAAGGCTTAAGATTGGTAATAAATGCCCATTTCAGAGTTCAAATTTTCTTTTAATATAGTCGAGGCTCTCTTTTAGGGCGCGCACCCTTAAAGTGGTGCCTTTTTCATTGTAGTTTTCTGAAAGTACGCGCATTCGTGAGCGTATTTCTCCTATAGCTGAGGCAGTCGTATACGGAATGAAGAGATCTTCATCGATCATATCTCCTTCGAAATAAGAGAGGAGCTTGTCTCGCAAAGATGAAAGGTCTTTTGGGTCTCTTGTCGATAGCAAGATGGCATCAGGAAATTCAGCCTGCAGCTCAGCGCTCTCTTTTGCACTTAAGCGATCACGTTTATTTAAAATCAGTAGGCTCGGTGTTTCAGCAGCACCGACTTCATTTAAAACCTCTTTGGTAACTTCAAGTTGGGCGCGAAAGGTTTGATCAGCGGCATCAACAACAAAAAGCAATAGTGAGGCATTCAAAGCTTCATCAAGAGTTGATTTAAACGAAGCCACTAAATCATGCGGCAATTTTTTAATGAAGCCGACGGTATCAGACAAAAGGATATTGGGTTTGGTTTCGGGATAAAGTGGGCGAACTGTGGTGTCGAGGGTAGCAAAGAGTTTATCTGCCACCAAAACTTCACTGCCAGTCATCGCTCTCATTAGAGATGATTTACCGGCATTGGTATAACCAACAAGTGCTACGGAGCGTTCGCCACTGCGGCGAGCTCGTCTGACCAAATGTTCATTGTCAATGCTGCTCAATTCAATTTTGAGTTCTTTGATGCGATCTCTGATATGGCGTTTTTCGAGTTCAAGAGTGGTTTCTCCTGAGCCTTTTGCGCCAATGCCGCCGCCGCCGCGATCGCCACCTCCGCCGGTTTCTCGAAGCCTTGGGGCCACATAAGTAAGCCGGGCAATTTCGACTTGAAGTCTTGCGGATCTGGTTCTGGCATGTCTTGAGAAAATTTCGATAATCACGCCGGTGCGATCAAGTACTTGTACACCTGTCGCACTTTCTAAGTTGCGAAGTTGTGATGGTGAAAGATCGCAATCAAAAATAACGATATCGGCGCGCTCCTTTGGAAATTCAAGAGCCACTTCATCTAAATCTCCCTCAAGTTGATCCTCAATATCCTCTTCTGATTCTTCTTCAGCAGCTTCGATATTTTTTTCAAATTTAAGGGCCGCGCGCGATTTTTTATGAACAACACTTGAGGCAACTTCACCGGTTCCGCCGGTCCATTCGGCGAGAGTTTTGAGTCTTCCATCGCCCAATACGGTAGCACTTCTTTGCGACGGGCGCTTCTGGGTCATTTGTCCGATGACTTCAAATCCTAGAGTTGTAACTAAGCGTCCAAGCTCTACAAGTGAAGCTTCATTTTCTTCTTTGGATACTTTTGGGAGTTGAACTCCAACCAAAACTGCTTTTTGCATAATAATACTGAAGCTGACATTGAACGAAAGTCTTTGCAAGAATTTGCACGAAAAAGCCTAGCTATTTTGAGTGCGTTAGACTTTTTAGAATTTTGGGTTCAGGCGAGTCCCATAGGGCCCTAAGTATTGACTCACCATATGCTTGAATGCTTTGCTGTCGATAAGAGCCCATGTGAATTGTGAGATTTTATCTCGGTGAGGAGCCAAATGAAATCAGTTCGAATTAATCTGAATTTAAGTCTCTTGCTTTGCGTTTTATTGCTAGCCGCGTGCAAACAAATTGCCACGTCAAACGGAGAAGTTCCGGCCAATTATGTTGAGTTAGTAAAAAATTATGTCGCCGACTATAAAGGTGCGATGGATTTGAATCAGGGAGTTCTCAGTCTTTCTTTTGAGGCGGCGAAATTTCGCGCTCATTTCAAAGGTAAGGTTAACGATATTACGGGCAATGAGAAGTGTCAGTCTCAAATCGGTGATCTCATTTCAATTCAAGTAAATGATTCCGGAAGCATTTTAGAATCTGCGACCTTCGGATTTTCTCCTAATCACTGCCCCGAAATTAAAGGCAATTCACTCGAGCTCATTTTTACGCCTATTGGTTTGAAACTAGGCGTGAGCGCCATCATTTTGCGCGAAACCAAAGAGCTGCAAATTTGCCAAGACATTCAGGGGGCAAATGGCGCTCCGAACTGCCATCCCGATCTGCAAAATTTTTATTTTACTGGCATCTTTGAAAAACCCTGAACGAAATTTGAGAGAGCTTCGAAGTCTAAAAGTTCTCTTAAAAAATTCACCGCGCAGTCGACTACAAAAAAATCGCCTTTTTGAAAGCGATTGCGAAATTTTAAAACTGAACTCTACTTATTTGGCACTCACGCTAGATTCTGTGAGTGAAGAGATTTATCAAGCACTTTACCATGACCCATATACATGGGGCTGGATCACAGTGATGTCCTCAGTTTCAGATTTGGCAGCAAGTGGCGCAAGTCCCCTTGGGCTTTTACTCGCAACCGAATGGAAAATTGGCGCAGGTTCAAAGATTAAAACTCGTTTTTTTAAAGGCGTGAATGCGGCCCTTAAGGCCTCGAAGATGGTGCTATTGGGTGGCGACTCAGGAGAATCGGCGGAGTACTTTTTTAGCTCTACTGCGATCGGTGAATCCAAAAAACTGCCGCTCATGAGAACGTCGGTAAAACCTGGTGATTATATTGCTTTGGTGGGGCGAGAAAAATTAGGTATTGGCCCGGCACTCGCACTCAGGTTTTTGCACCGATTGCCTTTGAAACAGCTGCCAGAAAAACACTATCGGCCCCAGCCCAAGCCCTGGTTGATGCAGAAATTGCGGCCCCTCATCCGAGCAAGCATTGATACCAGTGATGGCTTGGCGAGTAGTCTTAATATCATATCAAAGCTCAACAGAGTTGGCTTTTGCCTTGAGTTTTCAAGTGATAGCTTGCATCCGAAGGCACTGAAGTTTTGTCGGGACAATGCTTTTCACCCCCTCATGCTTTGGATGGGAGATCTTGGCGACTACCAGACGCTGGTTTTTATATCTCCAAAAAACATTCAAAAAGCTCAAAAGAAGTGTGCTGAACTTTTGCTCATGGGCCGGGTGAGCAGGGATGAAAAACACTGTTCTGTGAGCTTTCAAGACCAAAGCATTGAGTTGCCACTTGCTTGGCTCGGGAAGGCAGGTCGGGATCTGGCTTCTATCAAGCGTTTGAGCCAAAAATTACAGAAATATTTCACCAAAGTTTGATTCGTTCACTTGACCTTTTTGTACTCGAAAACATATTGTGCTTTGATTGAGGAAAAGGCATGTCAAAAGAAGATTACTATGAAGTTTTAGGGGTGGAGCGGAGCTCTGACCAAGATACGATAAAAAAGGCCTATCGCAAACTTGCGATGCAGTTTCATCCAGATAAAAACCCCGGAAATCACGAAGCCGAAAACAAATTTAAAACTTGTGCGGCGGCCTATGAAGTTTTAGGTGATCCAGAAAAACGCGCGAAATATGACCGTTTCGGACATGCAGCTTTTGCAAATGGCGGCGGTTTTCAAAACTCCGAAGATATTTTCTCAAGTTTTGGCGACATTTTTTCAGATTTTTTTGGTGCCAGTAGAGGGCGCCCGCGAAGCAAGAGTCAGTCAGGGCGAGGTTCTGACTTACGTTATATGTGCGAAGTAAAATTAAAAGACGTTATCAAAGGCTCAGAACGCGATGTCGAATTTGAAACTGAAGAGGGCTGTGTCGATTGCGCAGGCTCTGGAGCCCAAAAGGGCACGAGTGCTGAAACTTGCAAACACTGCCGCGGACAAGGTCAAGTGGTTGCTTCTCAAGGATTCTTTTCGGTGGCTACGACTTGTCCGGTTTGCCATGGCCAAGGCCGAATTATTAAAAGTCCTTGCGAAAAGTGCAGAGGAAGTGGTCGCTCAAAAATAAAGCGCAAGATTCGAGTGAATATTCCGGCAGGCGTTGATAATGGCACTCAATTGAGAGTGAGCGGTGAAGGCGAGGGCGGCTTTAAGGGCGGCCCATCCGGCGACCTCTATGTTGAAATTCGCATTGCTGATGATGAGCAGTTTGAACGTCATGGACTTGATTTGCTCTCGCGTGTGAAAATCTCTTATCTGCAAGCTTTGCTTGGATCACATCTAAATGTTGATACTTTTGAAGGCAAAGAGGAACTTTTAGTGCCTGCAGGCTCAGCTCACGGAGATCGTATCAAAATGGATCGCAGGGGGGTACCTTCACTCAGAGGCGGAGGCCGAGGCCATCTTTACTTTGAAATCGAAGTTGAGATTCCGCAAAAGCTAAAAAAAGAAGAAGAAAAACTTCTGCGCGAATTGGCTAAACTTCGAGGCGAAAAAGTCCTCGACCCAAAAAAGGGATTTTTTTAAGTAGCTGCACTTGACGAGTTGCAAATCGAATACATATTTAAAAAGTAAATGCTTAAAGTTTAAAAGTTTTATTAAAGGAGCTTAAAATGGGTAAAATTATAGGAATTGACTTAGGTACGACCAATTCGGTTGTTGCGGTAATGGAGGGCGGGGACCCTAAAGTTTTAGTGAACGAAGAAGGCGGGAGAACGACTCCATCAGTTGTGGCCTATACCAAAGATGGCGAAAAGCTAGTTGGTCAAATTGCAAAGCGCCAGGCGGTGACCAATCCAGAAAATACGATTTTTTCTTCAAAGCGTTTTATTGGACGTAAGTTCGAAGAGACCAAAGAAGAAACCGTTTTGGTTCCTTATAATGTTGTGAAAAAAGGTAATGATTGCGGATTTAAGATTAATGATAAAGTTGTATCTCCTGAAGAAATTGGAGCTGCGGTTTTGGCTAAACTTAAAAAAGTTGCTGAGGACTATCTTGGCACTGAAGTAACCGATGCCGTAGTAACTGTTCCTGCTTATTTCAACGATGCCCAGAGACAGGCGACTAAGGATGCAGGAAAAATTGCGGGTCTTAATATCAAACGTATTATTAACGAACCAACAGCCGCGGCACTTGCTTACGGCTTTGATAAAAACAAAGATCAAAAAATTGCGGTTTATGATTTAGGTGGCGGTACTTTTGATATTTCGATTCTTGAAGTGGGCGACAATGTCGTTGAAGTAAAATCAACAAATGGTGATACCCACTTGGGCGGAGATAATTTCGATATTCGCATCTTAGAGTGGATGATCGCTGAATTTAAAAAAGATCAGGGCATTGACTTGAAGGGCGATAAGATGGCTTTGCAGCGCCTTAAAGAGGGAGCTGAAAAAGCGAAGATCGAACTTTCAAGCGCAATGGAGACTGAGATTAATCTCCCATTCATTACTGCTGATCAAAGTGGTCCTAAGCATTTAACGCTTAAATTGTCGCGCGCCAAATTTGACCAAATGACTGAAGATCTTGTGAAGCGTTCAATGGAGCCAACTAAGAAAGCTCTTGCGGACTCTGGCTGGTCAATTAAAGACATTGATGAAGTGGTTCTGGTTGGAGGATCAACTCGAATTCCTGCGGTTGCAAAAGCCGTTAAGGATTTCTTTGGTCGCGAACCAAATCGTTCAGTGAATCCTGATGAAGTGGTGGCCGTTGGTGCTGCAATTCAAGGTGGAGTACTTGGTGGCGAAGTAAAAGACGTTCTCTTGTTAGATGTCACACCTTTGTCTCTTGGTATCGAAACTTTGGGTGGTGTCATGACCAAACTCATCGAGCGCAATACCACTATTCCAACCAGAAAATCTCAGACCTTCTCGACCGCTGCTGATAATCAACCAAGCGTTGATATTCATGTGCTTCAAGGTGAGCGCGATATGGCCGGCGATAATAAAACCTTGGGTCGCTTTGAGCTAGTGGGTCTTCCTCCAGCTCAGCGTGGCACTCCACAAATTGAAGTGTCCTTTGATATCGATGCCAATGGTATCTTAAATGTTTCGGCAAAAGATTTGGGAACTGGCAAAACTCAAAACATCAAAATCACTGCGAAGTCTGGTTTGACAGACGATGATATCAAACGCATGGTTAAAGATGCCGAAGAGCATGCTGAAGATGATAAAAAGCGTCGTGAGCGCATCACCGCTTCAAATGATCTCGACGGGCTAATGTATCAAACTGAAAAGACCATTAAAGAAAATACCAAGATCATACCTGAGGCAGATGCAACAGCCGCAACTGATTTGATTACTAGTGGTCGAGCGGTGATTGCAAATCAAGATATGTCAGTAACTGAGATCAAGGCGATTTATGATAAATTGCAAACTTTGAGTCATAAGATTACCAATGATATTTATCAGAAAAAGGGCCCAGAGGGCGCGGCGGCTGGCGCTAATGGTGGTGCTGATACCGCATCAGGAGCAACTTCTGGCGGCAAAAAAGATGATGATGTTATTGATGCCGATTATAAGGATGTAAATTAATTGCTGCTTTGTCAGTAGTGAGAGAAAGGCCTCAAGTGAATAACTTGGGGCCTTTTTTTTAGGGCCTCTGACTTCAATCTCCCGGAACTCAACGTTGATATACGGCGGCATACTTGTCTCGATGCCGTATACCAACGTTGAGTTCCGGGAGATTGAAGCTATTTGCGGATATTGGTATCATCGAAGTAATATATTCCGGCAAAGCTGATATAGCCAAAAGCGGCGTTTATATTTAGACCAATTTCACCCATGACTGAGAATTTTTCATTCTTAGGAATCTTCCATTCCGAACCAAGGGCAAGTTGTATGGGATAATAAGTATTGCCATCACGAAAGCTGACTCCGATAGGGAGCGAGCCATAGATATTGAGTTTCAATTCTTGTAGTTTTATTTTTTTGCTAACCAATGGGTGAACGCGAAAAGCGAGCTCCGAAGTATTTTGAACACGTGCATAGATGGCTCCAGCTTCAATTCCTATTGCCGGTTGGTTTGGAGTATCCGGAAATGGAATGTATTTGTACATGGCTCCAGCTTGAAAGTTTACGATTCCGAAGCCCACAATGGCGCGCATATTTGAGTCTTCATTAATGCCAGCATCGAAGCGTCCGTTTACATTGGCTCCGTCATAACGATCTAAAATGAATTGCGGTTCAATGCTAACGGCATATTTATTGGCGCCAAGAGTATCGCCAGTATCGAGAGTTGAGTAATAGGCATTCGCACAAGGCACTAAACTTTGAATGCTTAAAAGAATGAGTGCAGATGTGCCCCAGATTTTTAGGTCAGCGACTTTGAGTTTCATGAGCAGACTCCTCTTTGAAATGGACCAGCGAAAAGACTCCCATAGTCCTTTGTCTTTGACAAGTTCGCAATGAACCTGAGAAGCTTTTTGGCAATGGCAAAATACCCGGTTTCACTCGTCATTATAGCACTAAACGAAGAATCAGGAATTGCCAGATGCATCGAATCAGCGCCGTGGGTTGATGAGGTTATTTTAGTTGATAGTGGTAGCAGCGACGCCACTTGCGAAATCGCAAAAAAATTGGGCGCAAAAGTCACAGTTGAAAAGTGGCGCGGCTATCAGCAACAAAAGACATTTGCTTGTAGCTTGGCCTCTCACAACTGGATACTGTCGCTTGACGCCGATGAGGCTTTGAGTCCAGAACTATCCTTAACCCTGAGAAATTTGGCTGAAGGAATTTTAACTCCACCCTTTGTATTTGATTTTGAAAAAAACGACGGCATCGAATTTTCAAGGCTTTCGTTTAATCTCGGCCGCTGGATACGCTATGGCGGCTGGTATCCTGATTGGCAATTGCGTTTCTTTGATCGCACAAGGGCTTCGTGGCAAGCGCGCCATGTGCATGAGCGGGTAGTGGCGCAAAACTATGTGCGCCTTGAGCAAGCGATTTTGCATTGGCCCTTTGATTCTCATGCCGAACAAATTTCAACCAATAATCGCTATTCATCACTGGGGGCTCAAGATCTTTTTGAGCGCGGCAAAAAATTCTCATTTTTTAAACTCGTGACCAAACCAATTTCTAAATTTATTGAAACTTATTTGATAAAGCGCGGTTTTTTAGATGGAATGCCCGGCTTCATCATTTCAGTTGGCGCTGCCTATTCAGTGTTTTTAAAGTTCGCCAAACTTTGGGAGCTGCAAAAACTCCCAAAATCGAAGCATTAGCCCCCTAAAATCCGAGCTTTTTCAGCTTTTACAGTTGCATCTTTAGCCTCACAATCATATAAAAATACCTCCTTGTGGTGGTCGTAGCTCAGCTGGTAGAGCACAGGATTGTGATTCCTGTGGTCGCGGGTTCAAACCCCGTCGATCACCCCAATTTATTTTCAGATTATT
>JAYUEN010000015.1:0-8023 GCA_043739185.1 Bdellovibrionales bacterium | reverse complement strand
GGTTGATAGGCGAAAGGTGTAAGGGATGTAAGTCCTTCAGCTGATTCGTACTAATAGTCGTGAGGCTTTTTTAAATATTTTCTTAGTGAAAATATTATAGTTAATGGATTTTTCCATGCTAGAAATCATCGAATTTAATTTTTTACATTTGAACTGGTTGTCAGTTGTGTTAGAAAAGCTGTGGAAAAGCAGCGTGACAGTTAAACAAATTTTTTTACTATTAATTTTAATTTTTGCTGGTGTCTTTAGCAGTGGGGCCACACCTGTTCCCATTCCGAACACAGAAGTTAAGTCCACTTGCGGCGATGGTATTGCAGGGTCAACCCTGTGGGAGAGTAGCACGATGCCAGCTTTTTATTTTGACCCAGGTTTCTTTTGAAGCCTGGGTTTTTTTTTGGAAAATTTGGTTATTTGCAGTTATAGGATGCCAAAGAGAGTTGAAACAAAATTTGCTTGTCATTGATGCTTTTTGAATTGGGAAGCTCTTTGAGACTGTAGTCTACCCTTTGGTTCCAGGTTTCAATATTGTAAAGTCGGATGTAGTCCTTTTTTAAAAGACAAAATAGATAGGTTTCAGATTGATCGAGCCAGCCTTGTTTGAGGTTTGCAGACAGAGGTGCTTGAAACCCCCAAGCAAGCTGAATGAAAACCATCAATGATTTGTCAAAAACTTTACGTACTTCGCTGATGGCACCGACCGAAGATTGGCATTGTTCGGGAACTGCATTTAAATCATGATTGAATTGTTTGAGATGCTGAAAAAGTTCATAGCAGCCGCCAGGTCCATTGGCCTCTTGGCACTTGGCAAGGTTCATTTCAAAATCAGGTTTACGAAAGCCTGTCTTGGTTTCTTGAGGAAAAACAAAAGTATTTTGAGAGTTTTTAAATAAATCGATTTGAACATCACATTGGGTTTTAGGTGGATCAAAGAGCATGAATAAAATTAATCCTCCAATGAGAATAGCAATCGCAAGTATTTCCTTTGGAAGCTGATTGAGATTCATATGTTTAGTTTTGGCGATTGACCTTAAGGCCGCAGTCCTTTGGCACGCTTGAGTTTTTAAATGGATTTTCTGGTTTGTTAGATGCTTGGATCCAAGTTGAATGGTCCTTTGGACAATAGAAGATTGAGAAGCGAGCATCAACTTGGTAAATTCGAACGATATTTGCAAACTGATTAAAGATCTTTAGGAAGAACTCTTTTCGGTAAACTCCATATGATGAGGAACTCATATCGAGATTCCCTTTGATATTGTCGAGAATTTTGAGGAGATGACGTCTGTCGAAATCGCGCACATGACTTGAGACAAGACGGGCTTGATCTACTTCCCACATTAACTCTCTCATACAAATTTCAATTTGATCTTCGTCTTGGTTGAGCATCGCAATTCGAAGATTTTCGCTGGCAAAAAGTAATTTGTTCAGTTCGTTGGTTACATTTGGGCGAAGTACAATATTGGTACCAATTCGTCCCGCAAAAAGTTGGCTTGGGGATACTAGGTTCAAGCTAAGAAGAATTAGTAGATTAGCCCAAATCCTATAAGTGAAAATGCTCTTGAGATAAGAGTATGAAATTACGTGCATAGGATCTTATCGGAGTTTTGTCTAGCGACATTAGCCAAAGGTCAAGTTTAGGTCCGCCTTTTTAAAGATGGTGTAGGAGCAGCCTTGTTGGTTTAGGCAAGACAGTAATATGTCTCAAAATGATAATTCGGGATCAATTTTTGAAAAAGCTTAATTTTAAAAATCGATGTTAGCTTGAATGAAGTATTCGAAAATAATTCGATCTTGTTTTGGGTCGGTTGCATTTTTTAATGCAGAACCTGGTAAAAAACCAGCCACTACGCCTTGAAATTTTAGACCTCCATCAAAAGTCTTTTTGTAACTCAAGTCGATTTCGTGACCCAACTCAGTTGCCGATGGAGATGCCGTTAAAGACTTATATTCTGGACCAAATTGAGTAAAGGATGCACTCGTACCTGAAGCTGCAGTCAAATCGCTTGAAACACTTCTTGTAAAATAGAAGTAGGTAAGTCCAATTTCAATGTCTTCTGCAGGAGTATAGCTCAATGCAATGTTTGATGAAGTTAAATTTCCCCATCTGATGACGTCCATGAATCCGCCATAGAGGTGAGAATCATAGTAAAGGCTTTCATAGGCGTGAACTTGTTCGGTGCTGAGGTCTTTACTTCCGGAGTCAAAGTGAAATCCGAGAGTGCTTTTGAAACTTTGAGATGAATTCCAAATGAAACCTAAAGAAGAGTCCATCATATATTCTGAGATATTAAGATTGGTTTGAGTGCTCGCGCTTTGAGTTGTGCCTTGGCCGAAAACATAGGCCCCTGAAAGCCGATAGAGAAAGCGGCCGCGATCTCCTGAGAGTGTCGCGCCAACTCTTTGTTCATTTACTTTTGCGCCGGCAAGATAAGGGGGCGAGGAGGCTGAACCGGTACCGGTTTCATCTTTAACAACTTGAATGAAATGCGCATTTAATATTTTTATCCATTCAGGAATGCTTTTGAAATCTAAGCTGACTCCATAGAGGTTTCTTTCGGCGTCGTGAGAGATGAAGCCTGGTCCGTATTCGTTGGTTTTAATTGTGAAAAACTGAAAGCGTCCAAAATTAACTTCCCAATTAATAATCATTCCGTCATGAGAGATGGGAAATTGATCCCAATCATTCTCACTAAAAACTGTCCCATCGCCGATTTCGAGGCCGATGCGCCCGAATTGAAAGTTGACAAGATTGCTATATTTCCAGGCGCCCCACGCACGATTTACGAGAATCATATTTTGGGTATCAAGAACTCCATTTTTTGTTCCGTCGTTCAGATTGCCGCTGCCATTGCTACCAAGGGTGGAGTCGGCCACGCCGGTGTGGCTTCCCCATTCGCCAGAATGAATTAAGCTAAGTCCGGAAGTGAGATTTTCGCCCTTTCTGAGTATAGCGTTGAGTCTTAGGCGATGATTGACATGGGATTCGCTGTCACTTGCGTTGTAAACGGCAGTTGGATTTTGGTAGTTTTCATAGCGAGCTCTGAAATCTCCGCTAAATTTTATTTCGGTATCTTCAGAAGAAAAGGCCGAAAAAGGAATGAGACCCGCGCAAATAAAGGTGAACATGGGTATAGCTAATTTTTTTTGATTCATAAAAGCAATCATCGAATCGACAAGTCTGGAAATCAAATTAAAAACAATTTTGGATAGAGCAAAGTGATTGGATAATCCATCGCATTACTGACTAGCTCGATTTGACCTTTTGGTGAAGATTCAATACTAATGAACCTTCGCCTATGAGTTCATCGGTGAAATTAAATACTGTCGGGGAGTAGCGCAGTCTGGTAGCGCATCTGCTTTGGGAGCAGAGGGTCGCAGGTTCGAATCCTGTCTCCCCGACCAATCCTGTCAATAGACGCACCGGCGACCTCTTGGTCCCGAAGTGTCTGACTGGCGGTCCGGTTGAAGTGAGAATCCAGAACAAGAACATTTGATTTGTGAGCCGCTGATGAAGAGTCAGCGGCTTTTTTTATGCCCAAAGACGGTCCGCTGCACTCATCAAGCTCGGTCCGTCGATAGCGAACTCCCATGCCGACAGGTTGAAGAATTAGGATTTCAAACAAGCGATGAAGAAGTTTTCGTTTTTGCACTGGCGTGCTCTTGCGCCAAAGCATTTTGAAATCGAGCAAGTTTTTCTCTATCACCTTCTTTGCGTCCTTCGGACGGGGTGTTGCTAAAATAAAGTTATCAATTTCTATGAGCTGGCTCTGAGCACTGGCTTTCTCGTTCGCAATCGTTGCGATCTTTTCTTTTACGAGTGTAATGCTGTTCACATCGTTAATCTCTTTAAAGACCGAGAAGACAACGTCGGCGTCCTGCTGAAGCTTTTGAATTTGTCCAGTGAGTTCGATTTTGCGGACCTTATAATCTTTTAGGCGTTCCTCGTAATCATTATGAACGGCCAATTCGATTTTATTAAGATAACCTTCACGATTTAAATATTCTTCTAAGTGCCTTACAAGATCGGCCTCCAACTCATCGGCTCTAATTCTCTTGATTTGACAAGTGATGGGCACACCCTCTAGTTTTCGGTGCACATAATAACGATGAACTTCATTCCGGCCATGTGAAGCTGCACCCATATAGGAAGTTCCGCAGTCGGGACATTTTAAAATTCCAGAGGCAATGAAAACCCGAACTTCATTCTTTGATGTGCGAATGGACTGGGCTTGCACTGACTCTTCAATGACCTTTTGAGCAGAGTCGAAGGTCTCACGATCAAGGATTGCTGGCCAAGCCGCCGGTACCAGACCATACCGCTGAAATGGTTTAAGCTCCTCTTGATTCTTATTTTTGTATTCCTTGTTGAACTCTCTCATGCCCACGAGCGCATGATTTTTAAGTAAATATAAAAGTGTCTGTCGTCGCCAGATTCCTGAATTACTGGCACGATATGGCTTATCCGGATGCACCTTTGGTTTGATCTTCATGACCTCAAGTTGCTTTATCGTTTTACCAACTGATTGTTCTTCAAGGTACACTCTGAAGATTTCACGAACATCATTGGCTTCTTTTTCATGCACCAAAAGTGTAGCTGGGTTTTTCTCATCCCTAATGTATCCAAGGGGCGCAGGGCCACCATTTCGAAAGCCACGAGTCGCGCGCGAGTGGAAGTTGAGTGACACACGCTCAGCAGTTTGCTCGCGTTCGAATTGGGCCAATGTCATGAGCGTCATGATCATCATTTTACCTTGAGGCGTACTGGTGTCGTAGTTTTCTTTGATCGACAAATATTTTGCGCCGATCTCATCAAGCTCTTTTATCAGGAGACAGAAATCTAAAACGCTTCTCGAAAGTCTTGAAACGTCGGCTACTAAAACGAAATTAATTTTGCCCGAGCGAAGGTCTTTCATCATCCGTTGATAGGCTGGTCGATTGGTATTACCTGCAGATCGGCCTTCCTCTTCAATATAAAATTCTTGGATCTCGCCCCAGTTTTTATGGTCCCGATTTTTGGCTTCAAGAAAGCCAAGCAAGCGATGTTTTTGGGAATCGAGTGAGCCCTCAACGACCTGAGCCGCAAAATCCGTGGACACTCTAATGTATGCTCCCAGTTTATGCCGCATTTTCAAATTCCTCTTCTTTGTTAGATGGACGGCCCTTTTTCTTCGCTCGTAAATGCATTCGCTTTAGGATGTCTAGCACATCGGCGCGTCTCTTATCGGCTTCTACCTTATCTTTATTTTTATGCGGAACCAACTCAATTGTATAATTTTTTGCTTCAGCTTGCTGCTTCATCAGGTGCCTCCGCTGTAACAGTTTTGCTGCGCCTTCGGACCGGCACTGTGGATAACTTCGAATCTTCCACATTAAATGTGGATAACAATACCTTTCGCACATCTGGCGGAAGCTTGCTTAAGTCTTTCATCTTGCGATAAAAGTTTTCTAGCAAAATATCTTCGTTCAAGTGATCTTGTCTGAGATCACGTATGTCGGAATCTGAGTGCCGATTGAAAAAATATTTGATAATCCAGCTCGCAACATCACGTCGAACCACTCGACCAGCTTCAAATCCTAAATTAACTTTATCCACAATTTCACTAAATATTTTCTCAGCCTCCTTAGTTACCGGTATTTTTACAACATTCTCCTCTCGCGATTCTGCTTTCAATTCCATTTTAAATCCCGCCTTTAATTCCTCTGCTCCCATTCCCCCTCCTCATTAATTAATTACATACTAATAATATCTACTACTACTCCCTATTTTTTCTTACCCACCCCCGACCATAGACTTTCTTTCCTGACCCCTTCCCACCATAATGTTGGGGGGGAGGGGTCAGGAAAGAAAGTCTATGGTCGGGGGTGGGCGGATCCCGATTTTTCTTCGGCATTTCAACGGCTTCTCCACTTTTTAATTGAACTCTTGAATTTCGAAACAGTGGAATCGATTCCACTGTTTTTCCACTGTTTCGTTCGAAATTTTTTGGATTTGAATTCATGCTGCCGCCGCCTGCTTCTGCTTCAAGCTTTGAACAAGGGATTCAAAACTCAAGGCCCGACTACCCATTCGTAGCTGAAAGCCAGATGGGTTTGAAATGAAATCGGCTGTCCGTGCGAAGGCAACCGGCTTTCTATCAAACGGATAGCTTACTTTGAGTGCTGCATCCTTTATGGCTTTTTCAATGGCCTCATGACTGGTAACATAAATGACAAGGTCGACGTGCTTCTGAACCGAATACGATAAAAGATTTGTCTGGTATCTTGCATTTGATTTTCTAGTTCGCTCAAATTCTATGGCCACCTTGAATTTCTTATCTGGACCACCAAGTTCAAATAAAAGGTCTGGAAATTTAAGATGCCTGGCTACAAAGTGTCTAGCAAACATGACATCATAGGTTTTTGTAAATATCTCTGGCCAAGCGAATTCGAAAAAGCCTTTTCTTTCACAATGAAGAGAAAACTTTATGAGCACCTCGTCATGCATTAACTGTTGTGGCGCTGGAGCTGGGACATTGAGAAATTTTGTATAAGAATCTGAGTTACTTTTGCCATGAGCTGAAAGTTTCAGGTAGCTGTTAGATATCGCCGTATTGTTATAAGTCTCAAAATACCTTGATTTTTTAATTCGGTCCCACAATCGGTAACTCATACTTTGTTTTTTCGTGGTAACAAAATTCTCAAAGATATCTTGGCTAATGAATCCAAATCGGGCCGCGATCTCAATTGATTTCTTAAACTCCGGATGTAGACGCCTCATTTGACACCTTCTTTTTGTTCCGCTGAGGTCTGTAAAACTAAATGCCCCTGCGTTATTTGCCCGCCATTAACGACAGTCTCAACCCATTCAAAACCAGTGATTGTTCGGTTTGTTTTTACGCAAGATCCTACTAGGAGAAATCTGGTGTTCGAGTGGCCGCTTTCATAATCGCAAATAGTCTTCTTGGTTTTGGATACACAACTGCATAGAAGCACGAGTGACAAGATTGATAGTACTTTGCCAACACCTTGACCTTTTGCCGAATGTTCAAGCCCGCCAATATCTTTCTGATGCTGTTCAACTAGTGCGGCCACTCCATTTTGCTCTGAAGGCAGCGGCGCACTAAGTGCTAACCCGATTGGTTCTGGCTTTTCAAAATCTGGAACAAGGCAACTTGGCAGATCTGGAAGCATTGAAAATTTGACCTGCATAGATTGTGCCCCTTTCTCGTGAGGAATAATTAAGACGGCTTCGCCAACCCCTAGTTGAGATTTAAACAAATTGGGATGGAATTTGAACTGCTCAACATCTCGAACAGTTCCTTCACCACTTTTTTGGGGTCCGAGCATTTTCATGGATTGTCTTTCGGTAATTTTTTGAGCCAAGTTGGTGCCGGCAACTTTTGAAAAATACTCCGAAGAATCTGGCTCGTTGGTCCGCATAAAGACCTTTACATTGGAATTGACGAGGATGGTGTTTTCAATGTCATCGCCAAGTGCCTTTAAGTCGCCTAAAGCTTGGTGCGCAAATGTAACGCCGACATTGGCACTTCTGGCTTTATTCAGAAGGCTTGTAAAGGTTTCTGGGATGAACTCGCTAAAGTCATCCAAGTAAACAGAGAAAAATTTATCATTTTTACTTCCATGCTTATGGCGCTCCGAAACCGCTGCATTCAAGCATTGCAAGACGAGTTTGCCAGTGGCCTTACCAAGACTTGGCATCCTTAAAACCGGCAACTGAAAATAAACGAGCTGATTCCTTTTCAGGACCTCGTATAGGTTGATTGACGGATTTTCAACGTTAAACAATTTTGCAGTTGAACCCAAGGCAAATTGACTCATCTGTGACGTGAGCCCCACGGTTTTCTGTTCGCGATCATCTGCCTTCATTAACATAAATCGAGTAGCCCACGTCGAAAGTGAATCGACGCTGCATTTGTTAATAAGCGGCTGAAGACATGAGGGCTCTTTTATCGCCTGGTAAATCTTAAGAAAAGTTGGGACTTCTTTTGTTGCCTCAAAGAGCCTCATGATCTGAGCGAACACCTCA
>JAYUEN010000014.1:0-8043 GCA_043739185.1 Bdellovibrionales bacterium | reverse complement strand
TAATTTCGGGACCTAGATTTAGCTTTGCTCCAAGCATCGAGAAACCTCGCTTTGCCTGTCGCTCGCCTTTTAGTGGTAGAGGGACTGTTTTAATTTTTTAAAAAAACCGTTCGTGGCCCTTGGTGGTGGACCACTTTTAAAGTGTGGCCTAAGGCGCTTTCAATTTTGAATCTTTGCTAAGTTTTGGAGGAGCGGTTGTTGGACGCTCCTCAGTTTTTTTGACTTTTTTCTTTTCAGCCTTTGGAACCTCAACCTTTGTCATCTCCCAACCTTCAGGAGCAACAATGACCGACAGCCACGAGCCCCAAAAATAGTCCCTCGACGGAAGCTCTTTGGCGTGAAGCCATGCAACCAAGACTCTCTCTGGAACTCGTGTCGGCACATAGCGAACTGCTCCGCTTCCTCCATTAATATTCATAGAAGGTAAGTTGTTGCTACCATAACCAGCTCGCTCTTCTAGAAGAGACTTCGTTGGGCCACTTGCACAGGCCGCAAGTAAGCTAGTCAAGGATACGAGTAAAATACGAATAGATACCGTCATCGTTAGCCTTCCTTTCTTTTTTGAAAAATTCTTCCGGCAAATTCACTTTGTCTTTCATGACGATCCAGACATCTCGTCCTGATCCAATCGCAACAGTTGGAGCCAAGTTCTGTGCCTGCTGCAAATACCACTGAGCTACCATTCCGGCGGCGTTTGACGCTCCTCCAGCCACCACATACTTGCTGGAGTCTCCTGTTAGTACCGAAGAGCTGCCACCAAAGGCGTTTGTGCTTTGGCTGGTTTGGGCTGCTTGCACAGCTTTCCCAACGCCGTCCACCACACTCGCTAAGAACGCCATCGTCGCCACTCGGCCTTGCTTAGAATTTACTTTGCCTTGCATCGCAAACGAGCCGTCTTTGTCATCGGCCACAAATCCATTTACTTCTCTCTCGAACATTTTTCCCTTTTTTGAAACGCAACTCATCTTTGTAGCCTGCATCTGTACACGCTCTGTAGAAAGATCTCCTTCTGCTTTTGCAATCATGAAACATCCGGTGAGATCAACCTTATGGTCGTTCGGTGCAATGTAAGAAAAGTCTAGAACCATCAGAACAGGATAGGTCTTTCCCTCTGGGACTTCGACTCCGGTCAAAATTTTAGCCTTCACATAACTTCCGGCGGGAAGCATAACCCCTTCGGTCTTAGCATCTGTCTTCACAGGAAAGGCTATAAGATCTGGACCTTTTGAAGCCACTGCTCCCAATCTCTTAGTTGCGCCTTTGCTATTACCGATAGGGGCCACTACTTGACCTGAGAGATCAGCGTCACTCGGATAAAGTTTGAGTGCGACATCTGCTGACGGAACTCCGCTCCCAGTCGTGGGCGAAGCAATTGGACTTGGAGCGGGCGCAACCTGCTTTTCTTGAAGTTTCTTCTCAAGTTCCGCAAGCCTCGTTTCAAGTTTCGACTGGGTCTCAATCAAACTTTGTGCCTTCTGAGAAAGAAGCTTCTCTTTGCCATAATAAAAAGTGCTTTCGCGGTCATTGAGAATTCGTCCATTTTGAAAACTCACTTCCTTGGGCCGCTCAATGATTCGGCTTGGTTTTCCGCCCCCCATTCCGATCATGTTCACGACGAGAAGAATAATTAGGGCCGCAAGCCCCACATACAATGGCTTCTTCTGAACCATCTCTTTGATTCGAGACTCATGTTTCTTCCAGTCGACACTCTGAAACCGCTGAACGGCCTGATTCATATTCATATCAATCACCCTTCTTTGGAGAGGCTGGCTCCTGAGCTTCCATCGCAAGAATCACGTCGTGACTACTGGCCGTGTTTTTTGCTACAACTCGTAAAAGTGTTTGATGCACTCCTTTTCCTTTCGGATAAAGAAATGCTTCGTCACTTTGTGATAAAATAGCCAAATTTGGCTCGCCCACGGTGACATGTCTCACGTCCACCTCGACATTTTTTCTCCAATTAGTATTTGTCAGCCGAAACACGTAGCCATTAAATGGCGATCCCTTGTAAATTCGAATCAGGTCAATCTCAACGCCGCTTTTGGAGGGAAATGAATCTGAAGATTTAACAATTTTATACCCGGAAACAGCATCATCCCTTGCCATTGCCTTAAGAAGTTCTATCTCTGAAATCACGGGGGCATTCTCTGCGTCGCTAGCATCTAATGTATCGTGTGATTTAAAATCGTAATAGCTGTCAGCCGATGGATCATTTGGGCTAACCACAATTTTGGCTTTAACGACGGAGCCATCAGTTAAGAAAAAGGCCACATCATTTGTTCCATTGGTAAATCTAGGTGTCACAGATAAAACCATATAGCTTGGATCGGCGTCGTTTGCCGGTTTGATCTGAAGATGACTTGCTCCGGTGATAGTTTGCACTGCCTTTGAAAAACGAAAGACCGTGGGACCTCCATGCTTGATGCGGATTAACTCAGGTCCTGATCCATAAGAAATTGTTTTTGCCTGCGCAATATTCAATGCCAGATAACAAAATAAAAAAGCAACACAGCATAAATACGCAATGACCAAAAGTTTCTGCTTCTCAGGTTTTAAACTATTTAGATACAAACTCATATTTCTCCTTTGTAAATTAAGAACCACTTTTTTCAGTCGCGGGCTTTGTTTTAAAACCTTCAGTACGTGAGCGTTTAAGATTGGTAATTTCCAAATACCATTCCTTGCCTTTCACTGGCGGAACGAGCTTCATGGTCATTTCAACGACTTCATCCACATGACCAAGGCTTTCATTGTTCGAGTACCTCTCGCGACTGGTTAGGGCCGTCAGCTTATAAAACCCCTCGCTGGTCGTTACAACCTCACGGTCAGTGACTTTTAGAATTTCAGAAATGTTTTCTGATTTAACGGTTTCACGCCATTCCTTCGCTTCTTCTTCAAACTGAATACGAAGTTCTGGAGTCATAAATGAAGATAGCCTTTTGTATTGCTCATCAACATTGGCTGCATTGATATTCCCCAACATACTCAAAAAACTCATTGCTGCATTTACGACATAGGTATCACTCACTGACTGCGGTGACGCTGTCGTAAAGTCCATTACCCCAGGGGCTAAAATGTATTCCTTTTCTCGAAGCTTCATTTCAAGTCCATGAATTTCAATTCTTGAAAAGGCTATATTCAGTGCAAATGCAGCCAAGTGAATCGCCAAAATATATTGCAAGGTCATTCGCTGCTTTAGCATTGCGGCCTTGAAAGCAATGAATTTGGGAAGAATGCGAAGATCAACACCTTTATAAACCCCCACGGGTGGGGTAGTTACAAGGACCGCCTCAACTCCTTTATCCATTGCTGTTAACATCTCGTTTACCTTTCTTTTTAGGTTTTCCGATCTCTGGTTCAGGTATGGTGAGAGGTGCTTGTGCAACAAAGTTTTGAGAGATGACATCAATGTACTTACGAGGAAGAATCCAGGTTTCAGAACGCGTGATAATCCAGTACCGACCATCCCGAGAAAGTTTTGCACCCAGATCAAAATTTGGTTTTCTTTCGAATCTTTGTTTTTTTTCGCCGTCCATTCTGTCTCCTTTTGGTTTTGAGCTATTTCCATTTTTCACCCTCTTTCTTAATCTGAAAATTTTCGTGTCTTGCCTTTTGGATTTACGAGCCCAGGCAAAGCCATTCGAAGCTTTGCATACGGCCAGTGAAAAAATATGCCCTTCGGATATTTCTTTTTGATAATTGGCCCAAAGCCCAAACAAATACTTAAAAGCAAAAACATCGTGCCCCAGGAATAAAAAAGCACTCCGAAAATCAAAATGATAAAAAGGGCTACAAACACATCTGGCAATTCCCAGAAATCAAACACCATAATTGGTGAGTCGATGGTCTGACTCACGCTGGACGAATGCTTGTATTTCAAAAGCTCTTGCTTACGCATTTGCAACACCCTTAAGCGGCGAAACGTATTCAGAAAAGACACCTCCGCCTCCTCCAATATCAAAAATGTTTTTGACCCAAGTTGGAGCCGTGCCGAGAACAAGAGCCGCAACAACACACAGAACGGCGATCCCGAAGCGCTGTTCCTTCAGATTCCATCCGGCAGACATGATACAAAGACCAGCAAAGATCCTTGCTCCCCATGAAAACAGAACGGAATCAACAATCCGAAGTAAGGTTCCCGCTGCTTCAAGCTTGTCACTGGCGTCGGCACCTGGAATCTTTGTCGCGGCAAAGGCGTTTGTGTGCGCAAGACAGATGATAAGGACTGTAATTAGAATAAAGAAAAACCATTCTTCATTCTTTTTTGGTCCGGGCCATCTGAAATACGGTTCATGAATCAACGATCTATCAAGAAAAAGGCGTTCTCCGAGCATAGGGCATCTCCTATCCTTGCTCGAAGCCAACTCGCCGTTTGTGGTAGAGAGACTTCTTTGGTTTTAAATCATTGGGCCTGTGAGTAGTAGTGACCCGTTTCTTAAATTCTAGTTTTAGTTCGCAGCTCGTAAGAGCTGCATCACTTCTCCAAATTCGTGATAGCCTTCAATAGCTGGCAAAAGTGCTTTTCGCTTCGTATCGGCTATAAGTAAATAGGGCACACCCTTGATCCCATGTTTTTTGAGGTCATCTGGTTCTGCTTTTCCAATCGGAACAATTTTTTCAGAACTGGGCATGGGACCGCCATCTACCTGCAAAGCCTCCACTTCATAGCCATTGTCCTGAAGTTTTTTGAGGACACCGAACATGCGTTTACAGTGAGGACATGTCGATTCGAAATACATGCGGACTCGAAACCTGCTTGGATCAAGTGGTGCATTTGAAGATTTAGTTTTCTGCGGCACGGGAACGCTTGGTTGAGGCTCCTTGGCGGGAACACTATTCATTTCACCGTTCTTTGCCATGTACTCCTGCATCCTTAGTTGTAAGTTTGCTTGCAGTTCATTTTTTGTTTTCATCAACTCGAACCACTGTTTTATATTATCGTCTGTCGGATTTCGCGCGACCTCCATAAATGGTTCAGGAGGCGTGTAATCTCCCTCTTTGAAGAACTCTTTATTTTTAGGGTCTTGGTAGGTCTTCCACGGGAATTTGCTATCAGATTTTTCGGTCACGTTGACCGGAAGGGCTGAAGTCTCTTTTGAAGACGGCTTTTCATTCCAAAAATCAATCTTTGAATCAAAATACTGAATCGTTCCAGCATGAGAGAATGATGAGATAAATAAAATAAAAACAATTTTAAGAATTTCCAATCCATACCTCCTTACAATCAATTTCGCCTCGAAGTGCCCTCTGAATTTTGGCCTCAGCGAGTGACTGATAAAGTTTAGGTCTCTTAATCCCGTTTTCTACGTCGAAAAAAGCCCATTCAATATTGGGGACTCTTCCGCGAATTCCCCCTGCACAATTCTGACATCCGTCTTCATGTTTCATTCGAAGTTGGCCCAATGATAATTTTTCGTGGTTTTGTTTCCCAAACCAATCAATCAAATTTTGGGAGGGTACTTCGGCACAATTAGGACAGAGTTTTTGTTCAAGTCGCTGCGCGATTGAAAGTCTTAAGTTGGACTCTAAGACAAGCTTTTCGACTCCAAGTCCGAAAAGGCGTTCAATCACTTCTAGTGCGCCATTCGCATGAAGCGTTGTAAATACCAAATGCCCAGTCTCCGCCGCCTGAAAACAAAGTTTTGCAGTCTCCGCATCTCTCACTTCGCCAACGAGGATCACATCAGGATCTTGTCTGAGCACTGATCTCAGCGCATCAGCAAAGCTCATCTTGCGATTTACTTGAACCTGATTGAGCCCTTCAATTCGGTACTCAATAGGGTCTTCAAGTGTCACAATATTAAGTCGCCTCGGGTTCAGCGCCTTTAGCAAGGCATACAGAGTTCTCGTCTTTCCGCTTCCCGTGGGACCGGAAACTACAACCACACCGTTTTCAAAGCGTAAGGCCTTATCTAAAACTATTTTCTCAGCCTCCAAAAAACCAAGTTCCCCAAGATTGAAACTCGCATCGAGATTTAAAAGTCGCATAACAACTTTTTCTCCAAAGTGAGTTGGGAGAAGACTCACGCGAAGATCGAGTCTCATCTCTGAAAGCGAAGCTCTGCCGTCTTGAGGTCTCCCGCTAACTCCAATTGAAAGACCAAAAATTCTCTTCACCTCTAGAATCAAACTCTCCCGATGCTCAAGACTTACAGCTTTATAAAAAATGAGGTTCCCATCTACTCGAAGTCTAAAATCAACTCCTGACTCTGTAGGTTCAATGTGAATGTCACTGGCTCCTCTTTTTTTTGCTTCAATAACGAGATCGAGAAGAATCCTTGCATAGGGTCCGATATCTTGAAGAAGCTGCTCCGCAGTTCTTCGCTTAGCGACAGTAATACCGTGTTCGCTTAGAAGTTTTAGAGTACTCACTTTGAACCTCCACAAGCGGCGGGAATAGCAAGTGCTGCTGCCTTTGACTGCGCAGCCTGAGGTAAATCCTTACAAGCCATAGTCTTGCTCCAAATTACAAAGAGATAGCCTTTCAGTTTGCCATTCATCAGTCGCATAGTTTCCCGAGCATTTTTCACTGTTTCTAAAACACCAACATTTTGTCCTTCTCGAAAGCAACTACTGGATTGCGGATAAATCATTTGCCACTTTTCTTCGGGACTGTTTGGCATTGAGTGAAGAACTTCTGATGACAAACTCTTAATTCGGTCAGCCACCATTAGTGCCCCAGTCATAGAGGCGGGGCCATCGTATGTTCCATAACGCGGATAAAAAACACCCCAACCATTGCAAGCTGGGTGAGTGCTTGGTGGAAACATATCAAGCTTTGGCATATTGAAGCTGCACATGGGCGAATCCGGTGCTGGCGTGCCGCCGCCGACCCCACCAGTAATAGAGGTTGCAGCCCCTACTAAAATGCAGGCTTTTGGTGAAATTCCAGATGCTAAGAATAACGGTTGAGTCATGTCGCTCTTGCCAGTATCCCAATGAGGACTAAAGTGTTCGCTCATGCCATCAAAGCAGAATTTTTCAGTTCGGGTTCCACCCGCTGGCATTGTTTGAAAAGTTAAGCCTGCCAAGGGAACCGCAATTGTGCGCGCTTGAAAACTTTGAGTGTCATTATCTGCTTCAGCGCCAAAAGGTTTGGACAAAACCTTTGCTAACTGGAGAGCTGCCCCAGGCATTGCAGAAAAATAACTCGTTTTAGCTTCCGGCCAAACCTCTATAAAAGTCTGAGGCACATAATATGAAATTGCAGCACAGGGCCTTGGAGGATAACCACAAGTGCAACCGCCAATATTTAATTCTAAGCACGAAGTGAAGGCTGGAGTACTCGCCACTGTGCAAACATTTGGAATTGCGGCCTGAACATTGCCAGCCAAGAAGAGGGAGGCGGCTACGGCGCGAAAATTTCGAGACAAATGCTTTAGTCTCACCACAACCCCTCCCTTCTTCGATACTCGCAGCATTTCGAGCACCGTTCCGTGCTTCGTGTTGATGAACTTCAGGAAGTCAGGTTTCAGGTAGAGCTTTAGAAATTTCGTTTCAATTCCGTCAAACACCTGGGCAAACGCCTCAAAGGTGCGAAGTCTTGAAAACTCTCTACCTGTAATGAGATCCTCTCGGCGTTTTGCACGACTAACGGCTTCGTTCAGACTGGAGTTTTGCGAATCGAACCCACCAGCCAGAAGATTGCGCTTCGCCGACTGTGCAGTTTCCGATAGTGAGTGCGATTCAAACTCTCGGTCCTCTTTTCCGGCAAGTTCTTGAAAGAGCTTAATGGTTTCAGAGTCAGAAGAATGACAAGCAATTCTCGTTCTAAAGTTTTGCATAAGAACCATTGCTGCCCTCTGACTTCCGACAGAATCCATAAGTGAACTCATCGACTGGGTTGCAACAATTACCGCAGGCTTTGCCTCCCGAGCTTTTCCCATAAAAGTATCATCACCTAGAGTGCCACGGCCCCCGCAGGTCACAACGTCCTGGTATTCATCAATGATAAGTGCAGCCGTGCAGGTCTTCTCTTGACCCTTAAGTTCTGTGAGCAAATTCAAAATCGCTTGCTGATAGTGAAGCTTAATGAAAGTTCCC
>JAYUEN010000013.1:0-2695 GCA_043739185.1 Bdellovibrionales bacterium | reverse complement strand
TACCAATTCTTCAATGCTTTCAATAGTTTAAGTCATTTTGAGTAGGGTGTCCGAGTAGGGCGTGTAGGTAAAGTACCTTTCAATTATAGCCGATACGGCTAGAGAGGTCTTTTCATGGCATCGTTCTACGCTAAACCAAATCGAGTCAGTTGGTCACTTTACGAAGAGAAGTGGGTCGACCAGAAGCGTGTTCAGGTTAAGGTTCCAACACTCGCTTATCAGAAAATTGGAATTGATCCTACCCTATCTCTTGAAGATGCCAGAAAGCGCATCAAAGTAATAAACAAAGAAAAGAAACTCGACCGTCACCAAGCTGCTCAAGCTGCAAGACGTGTATCTCTAGTTGGCTTTCACGATGCTATTTTTTTTCCTGAAGATTTGCTCAAAGAGTTTACTGAGCGAGTACGAGAAAGGTCAGCAGGTGCAGATGCACACAAGAGCAAATTGCAAAGTCACTTTAAGTTCATACAGGAGATGATTCTTGAGCTTAAGGTCTTACCTAAAGATTACGCTGAAGATGCTCATAAATTTTATCAGTACATGATTCAAAAACAATGCAGCGTTGATTACTCCAAAAAATTGATTCAAATGTTGAACATGTGGGGCCAATTCGTCGCAAAGACTCAAGGAACATTCTTTCAACCTGCTCCTACACCACCTCGTAAATTCAGAGGTACTATCGCTAAAGCACAACGGTCTAAAATCGGCGTAAGAAAAGAAAGCGAACGTCTGACTTTAACTATGCTCACCAAGATGAAAAGCAAATTACCCATTGAACAATATAACTGGCTTTTTGTATCTCTTTGGCTTGGCCTTAGACCTATTGAAACTGACCAGCTTTCAGGCGTAAAACTAGACATTCAAAAGAACGATGCTGGCATTTTGGTTTTAGCCGTAAATCAGACTAAGATCGAAACTGAAGATGAATCTGAATCTATAAAATATATTCCAATACTTTTTGAGCAGCAACAAACTGCGATTTCAATCCTTAAAAGTGGTGAAATTGAAAGACCAACTCCTACTATGCTCAAGAAAGTAAGTGGCGAGAAAATAGATACCTACTGTGCAAGAAAAGGTTTTGTAGACCTGATGCAATCTTTAGGACAACAAATTGACCATGCCTCTATATGGATGGGACACAAGGACATTAAAACAACATTAAAGCATTACAAGAACCCTTTGAATGTACCATTTACGCTTGCTAAAAAAGAAACTCCAACTGGATAGTAAGGAACTCATGCTAAATGTTCGCTGCCAATTCATAATGTTGATCTTAAGTATGACAATACCAATTGTTGGCTGTACTGATGTTGAATCCATTAAAAAAGAACTGACTGAAACAAAAGAAAAAATTAAGTCACTTGAAACCTCAAACACCTATTTGGCCAACGAGCTGGACGCCCTCAGGGTTGAGGTTAGCTCAAATGACTTCAAGAAAGCAACCTTCACGCCTGATAACACAGGATTTAGTAGACTTGATTCATCTATATCTAGTTTTTTAGTTTCATTAAAGAAAGCAATTCCTTATGCTGACGGTTACAAATTACATATCAATCTAGGAAATCCAAATTATGCATCTTTCCAAGATCCTGTTCTGACTATTACCTGGAGCAAACGACACGATTATAAAAAGCATAATTTTGATGAAGTCGAAAAAAGTAAACGCACAAAGAAAGTATCACTCTTGAAAATGGTAAGAGCAGGATCTTGGAATTCGACCGAAGTCATTATTGCGCCTGCTACTCCAGAGGAAATAGGCGAAATTACCCTTGAAATCGACACCCCAACTGCTCACTTAAATCTTTAATTATAGAAGCGAAAATTTGGCCATCAATCTATCTCACTTTGAAGAGATGACTTACATTGGTAAGATAACCATTAACTCAATCTTATCTGAGAAGTGTCTAATGGATGAACAAAATATTGGTTTGTAGATGGACCAACTCACTAAAAATCATGAATGATTGGATTCATCACTTTGTTAAACTGACTTGAAACTCCTCTATGGCGGCTCTTAACTCTGAGGATTTTCTGATTTCTTCCATCACTTCATCCATGTTGTATGTTCGCCCTTTATGAGACTCTTCAAGCTCTTTCTTTTTAGCTCCCAACATAAATGCTTTATCTGTGAGGAAGTCATCTATAAGTATCTCGACTGATGCTGACTTTTTGTGTTTTACGGTTGTTGGCGGTTTTGCAATAGTAGACTCTACAGATGGAATCTTGATCAGATGCGAATAGATCCAAGGTATTCTATTTAGAGAAACGTCAGTGATACAAAGAACAGCCGAAACTATAAATAAAAGGTTGGTAAACCTTCTCCAAGACTTCTTTTTTCGCTTCTTCTTATCTTCATCAGCATTAACTTGTCCCCAGTAACCATCAATACTCGAATTGAGTACGTGAGAAGGTTGCTTTAAAACCTTGCCTCTTCTTTCAGTTAAAAATGGATCGTCCAGCAGGTCACTGTAATGGGTTCTAGCTTTTTGTACAGCTGTGTATTTTTCGGATGTTGCTCTAGTATGATTCTTTTGATTTAAGTAGTGATTTTTGACTTCGTGATACTTTGTGGCTAATTCTTCACGCTTTTGGACTTCTGTCCAATCCCACGTAGTTTGACCGGTTTCATCCCAGCTACTTTGACCGCCTGATTTTTTAAAGTTATTTTGCTTACTATTCTTTGTCAATTTCCTTA
>JAYUEN010000012.1:0-2701 GCA_043739185.1 Bdellovibrionales bacterium | reverse complement strand
AAATAGGGAGTGAATTTGTTGGGCCTCGTTGGATAACCAGTGCATATCCATATTTAAAACCTCGGTATTTCAAAAGGAGCGTCGAGACTCATCATCTTGTTTTTGAGAGTCGATGCCTGATTTAAATATTCACCTGTCTGATCTTTTTCATGTTTGTTCTGCATGGCGAGTCCTTGAGCCTGAAGCTTTAGACCCTGCCCTGTGGCCCTAATTTGTTGATTCATGACATGGATCATGACTCCCATTGATTCGGCGGTAAGTTTCGCAGCTCCACCGGGCGAGACTTGATGTGAATAAATTTTAATGTCTTCACCGACTCGGTCGAGATTTCGAGTGTAGTCATCGAGCTCGTTATTAAACGAAATGGATTCGGCAACAGTTCGATCGGTATTGCGTTGAGTGACTGCAAGCGGTGACTCGACGGCTCTGCCAAAGACAGTTTCGACTAAAGACAACGCGCCATCGACATCTCGTAAATTTTTGTACAGGCCCGGATCGACTCGAATCCCAAGAGTGCTTGCGAGGCTCAATGAATCATTGATACCTCTATTAACTTCCTCAAGTAGTCCTAGTGTGTCGCCACCATTTTTTAATATTGCCTTTAGCTGTGCCAATTGTGCAATAGTTTGAGCTAAAATTTGAGTGAGTACCGCCACATCAGCACCCCAAACATCGGCATTCGCCGAATTTGGGGAAAGGCACGCCGAAGCAATAATCAAAAACATACAAAGATATTTCTTCATGTTGGCTCCATTTCTTTTTTTAATGTTTTACTTTATAAATTTAACGACGGAACTGAAGCGCCGTTTGGAAACCTTCTTGCCAAGAACTCTAAAAGTGCTACTTGGTTGAGTTCGGACTTTAAAGCTCGAGTTTCTTCAAAAACTTTTAAATCCTGAGGGTCAGTGGTTGCTAACCAATATTCAATTGGTGTACTTTCAATTTTAACAACTTGCTTATCGTCTCCTGCAATTAAGAATGCTTCTGAGAACTGACCTTTTTTAGAAGTCACACTTCCCACGAGCTCTGACTCACGTTCGTTTAGAAGCAGAGTCTCTTTAAGAGACGCAAGATTGCCGCCTGTTTGCTTGAGAATCCATTTGATCGAAGCATTTGGTAAAATGGCGCTGGCAACTTTTGATTTCGAAAAGTCATCCATACTTTGAGAGATTGCAATGGCCGAGGCCTTATATTTTCGGAAAGTTCTAAATACTGAGGCAATGAACTTTGCTCCAGCATCGTTACTGAGCAACTGCCAACACTCGTCGAACAATACAAATTTCATATTGGTTCGATCGGCCTGAACTTCTCGCCAAATTAAATCAGTTATCAAAAATAAACAAACCGCCTGCAAATCAGGTTGTGACTCTAGATTTTTGAGATCAAAGCAAACAATTTTTTTGCTAATCTCGATATTTGACGGATGATCGACAAACTTACCATAAGGTGAGTCTCCACACCACGAGCCAAGAATTTTTCCTAGCTTTTGCAGCGAAGGCTCAGAATTCTCAAGTAAGCGTTTTCTAAGGTGGCTCAAGCGTGGTGCCTTTTCATCTCTTAAAATGTCTTTTATCATTTGTTCGATCTCAGATCGTTCAAGCTTTCCAATCCCGGTAGCCTGATCTTCTTTCGTCATGATTTCGACAAGAGAGACCATAAATTTGATTTTCTGATCAATGGCTTCATCACTGGAGTTACTTAAATCAAATGGATTAAGTGAGATTTTGGCGTTTGCACCAAGATCAATGTATTGACCATCCAGAATTTCACACATTTTTCGGTAGCTACCGCCAATGTCGAGAATAAATATCTTCGGATCTTCTTTCATTGCTTGAGCAATTAATAAATTACTTAGGAAAGATTTACCAGAACCCGAACCGCCACTTACAACCTGATTGAAATTCGTGAGGCGCGGGGAAAATGGATCAAAGCCAATCACGGCCCCTCTGCGATTTCGAAGTAAAACTCTCGGCTCTGAGTGGCCAGCCCAATCTCCAAAAATTGGCAAGAAGTCGGCCAATACGCTGGTATTCATTCGACGAGATCGCTCCCTTGCTCTGCCGTTAGGCAGTGCAAAGTCTAGAAATATGTTCGCTGCTGCTAAGCTCTCACACATTCCCTCAGCGCCAGATAGCTCTCTGATGATTTGCAATACCCTTTGCTCTTGGTCCTCTAAATCAGATTCACTCTCAGAGCGAAGTAAAATATTAAGCGCCACACTAAATATCTTCTCTTCGCCAGTGACTCTTTTTGCCAACAAGCTTTCAATATCCTTTAGCTTGGCGGCACTTTCCAAGTCAGAAACGCCATTTTTTCCTGCGTGCATTGCATAGGTGATACGTCTCTGAGTTTCGAGTGCCAAGGCTTCTCGGTCTTGATTGAGTGTCTCTATACTCAAAAATAACTTCGAATCAAAAGGGAGCTTCTGTAACTGCTCGCTCATCGAGGCATAAGTTTGGTCTGGCATATTTTTTAACGACAGTACGCGGTGATGCGTGTGTCCTAAGCTAAACCCACGAATTGAAATAAGCATGTCACTCAAAATTAATTCATCTCTGACATCTTCTTTGTCAAAATTCAAATTGTCCACTTTGCGGCTTGGATTCCATTGATTAAACATTAACTCAAAAGTTGTATTCTCACTGACTCCAATAGACCCGATCCCGAGCGCACTAAGACCACCCATCATATTCTGCACGAG
>JAYUEN010000011.1:0-8161 GCA_043739185.1 Bdellovibrionales bacterium | reverse complement strand
AAAAAGTTATTTATTCCTTTTTCTTTCTTTAAATCAATAGCTTGAAGAGTAATTGTTTAAATTTGGAAAACCATTTTTTCTACGAAAATTGAGACTTCTAGTCGGGAGAAATACTTTACAAAACGGCAAAATTTTTCAGCTCGAGATCGCGCTGACTTTTATTCAACGATAGCGGCCCGAAGCTGATCGAGCCGGACTAAAAAGAATGATCTTTATACCGGCATAAACTTGGCACACTTGGCTCCCGCCAAGACTCAACATTGCCGACGTACCGAACTTGTCTATTGTTGTCAGAGGTAACTTGGACATCACGAAATCCTACCGGCAAAAAGTCTTCAATAAGAGAATGAGCCTGCGAATAGTATCGAACAAAAGAGCCAAAAAGATCGAAACTACTCTTTGCTGCTTTCATATAGGTCTTAGTAAGCATCAGTATTCCGTCAAGGCTATCAAACTGAATGACTTCAAAATTTGGATCAGAGTCTGGATAACTCCAGTACTTCGTTGGACCATAAGAATTCTTGCTAGAGTATGTATCACAAAGAACTGCAGAAACATCAGGGACACCATCCTTTACGCCTTCAAGTACAACGCATGAGAAACCAGCGGCCTTGTTTACCTCATCTAAGGCATTCCATATTTCACCGCTTACTAAAATTAGGCCGTTGTTAACGTAGTTAGCTAGCTGTTCAAAAAGCATTTAGATTCTGAAAACGAAAATTGCGGCAAGCATTTTAGGTGGTTGTGATTGATTTCAACTCTCCCGAGAAATGAAAAATTTAAGAAAATCGCTTCAGATTGTGAAACTTTCAATTTTTTCGTACTCAACATTGCGTGCAAGTGGCGTACAAAATTCGATCTCTTTCGCGATCGGAAAAGCGCCGGCAAATATTTGGTGGCGGTTACCGCCGTACTAAAAAACCAGGCTTCAAATCTAACGTCGACACTACAAGAATCAATATTTTTTTCGAAGCCGTCACCGTTGATTGATGCGTGACAAAATTTGTCTACTCATTTGAAAGAACTATTTTCAAAGATAAAAATCCGACGGCTTTTGAAATGTATGATATAAGTGTAACTAACTAAGAGAAGGGAATTTTTATGAAGTCGCTATTTTTTGCTTTTACGTTTATTTTTGCATCGGTTGGTTTTGCACGCAGTGTTTGTATAGTGCAGCCCTTAAGCAAATATTATCAAATTTCATCGGGGGCAGCGCAGAATGTTTCGCCTATAATTAACGTTTCTTGTAGCGAGGCTAGCTTTAGTTATGTTTTCACTTCCAAGCAATCTGAGGTTCCATCGGATGTTGAAATTGCACAAGTATTGAACCACTTGCTAGAGCAAGGATTTAGCATTGCTTCTCAAGATAGCCAGAGAGCATATACATTAACAAAGTAAGTTGGGGCAAAATACTGAAACTCAATACTTTAACAGAAAATAGCACTCTGGGTACAGGTGCAGTACGCATTCAAGCAAGAGACTCTTGCCAGTACGAGGGTGGTTTGCATCATCAATGAAATCCTGCATCGGGTGTTCAGCGCAGTAGAGTTATCTTCGAAAGTCTGCGCGAATTCAAAATCGCGCAGACAATAACCAAAATTTCAGAACTTTTCGCTTTAATATTCTTCCCGGTTGACCGTGTTAGTCTGCGTGCCTTTTGAAGCTTTAAATTTGTCGCAGGAATCCCAAAAGTCATCAGCGAACTGTCTTCCCGTCCGAATCTGCAGGAGCACAAGGTTCAGATTGAGTGCGTGAGCGTGAGCCTGATTTGATTTTTGTCGCTGACATTCCTTTCTGGAGTGTTTGCATGCTCTGGCCTCGAATGTTAAAGGATGGTATGGGTAAGATTCTCGCGATTACATTTTGTTTCCTTATTGCAGTTGTATTAGGTTGCGCCAGTATCTCCAATCGAAGTCCGGCATTGGATAGCCGGGCCAACCCGTTTCAGAGGATATACGCTTACGCAGAGCCTCTGAGTTGCCGGATCCAGATGACACATACTTATGACGGCGCAGTAAGTTCGACTTACGATGCTCGGGCGCTGGGAGTCGTTAAAAGCGATGATAAAGGATTTTTTGAAGAATTCGAATGGGTGTCCGTCACTGACGATGGACATATAGTATCGCTCAGCCCAGAAGCTCATAAGTTTCGACAGGTGCTTTCGCTGATCCCGCCTTTTAAATTGTCAATTCCCCAAGAACTCACAAGTCTCGGTCCTTCCTTGATTGGTCCAATCACTGATCTTCTGACCTTCTATGTTGACGAATCCCTTGCGATTCGCCAGCCTTCAATTCAAAATCCTGGTGACCATGTCTATCTTAAAACTGCTGTCGCAAGTTCATGGGGAAGTGGACAGGATTGCATTGATTTTGAGATCACATTGCTAAATATCAACCAGACGAAACGGGTCGGCGAAATTAAAGTCAATCACGTCCCACCTGAGAAGATGTGTATAAAAACTCCCGCCAAATGGATGAACGCCCAAGTAACCAAGGCTCCTAATAATTGGTTCGATATTAAGCATAGGAATGGTAAATGGTTGGCTTCAGCAGGTATGGAAACTTTTGAAGTCATTCAGCAAGTCGATTTAAAAGCGGGAAAAATATTATCCGCAACGATGGCTAACCCAGTGATTTTTCAGTCTCGCGAATGCACTGACGAAAAACTTCTTAACTGCTCAGAGCCAACCAGCCATAAGATCGTCCGCAAGTTGATCCTTAGTTGCGAATAAACTCTGTTGATTGGCCTATGATCGGCTCGACATGAAGTCGCGTTTTGGCAAGACAGAGATTCGGCGAATTTTCTGTCTCGGTTTTAGAGCTTTTTAAAGTGAGCTTTTCGAATCGGCAATCCGTGATCGGTAAACTGCTTGGTTGGCCACAAAGTCAACACATTGAAATCCAAATTTGCAAATTCGCGAGATCTTAAACTTACGTCACGAGCGATCGCGATTCTTCGACAAAACATTAGTTTGTTGACCGTCTAATCGAGACAAGTATTATTCAGGCATGAAAATAAATCATCTTATCGTGGGTTCTTCGGACGTCGAGAAGTCGACCGCATTTTACTGCGAACTTTTTGAGTTTAAGAAAGTTTCGGATGATCCTGGCGGCGATGGCGGCCAGGTTCTTCATGGAGCAGAATGTGATCTCCTGATTTTACCCTTTAAAACTGATCTGCCAAATCCTGCTCATTTTGCATTAGAGCTCAGTGAGGTGAATAAATTCAAAGAAATTTTGTCCCGCGCTGAACAAATGGGTCTCGAGCCACGTGCAGAACCAGCTCGAAATTCTAAAAGAGGAGCTGGCAAATTCGAACGAGGCGGAAAGACTTTTCTGAATTTTTACGTTTCAGATCCCTCTGAAACAAATGTCGAACTAATGGTTTTTGTTTAAACACTTGTATCGAAGAAAGTTCGAGCTCGTAAATTTACTTTTTGTCGAGACAGATCTTCGAAGATTTTTTTGACTTGAATATTGCGCTTTTCGATACAGGGTTTTCGGCGAGAAGATTCGCGGTCAACAATTGCTTTGCGTGTCTCCTGATCAGCGCTTTTTAACCCAAGATTTTCAAAACTCGAAATCGGAATGTCGCCACTTGTGCGAGCGCGATCCGCCATCATATCACTGGATTTTGGACAGACAATTTTCGGTATCCAATTGTAAACCTGACATTGCAAATCTTTGGCAGATGAGATCCCGTCACAATTGTGCTATGTTCGCCAACTGAAAATACTATACAATTCAAAATAGGAGTCGATATGAAGTTTGTTTCAAAATTAATTTTATCTCTTATGCTAAGTTCAGCGGCCTTTGCGCAGCCTGTGATCAACTGTGTAGATGGCACACGCTCAATGAAGGTCGAAAATCGGGATGGGGAATTAGTCGGACGTCTTGATGATTTTCGGTTGAAGCTCAATAATATGAAATGCCATACCATACCTAATACAAAAACACTCCGTTGCGAACAAAACGAGTACTACGTCGTCTTTTTCAAAATTGCCCAAACTCAAAAACTTACCGCACAAGTAAATTTACGGGGTGATTTCGGCTCAGATAGTGGTTACCTACATAGCCTATCTTGCCAATAAGGTATATTGTCAGAACGGCTGCGCCAAAACGCTTGAGTTTCCTGAACACGAAGAAAGTCGTACCGATAGGCCTTATCAAATGCAAATACGTATTTTGGTTTTCATATTAATTTCTGCTTTAAATGTTCGGGCGGTTGCCTATGACCCCTGCGAACATAATCTACCAGACGATAAGGGCTTGCGCGTACTGATTCGTACGGTAAAATCAGGAAATATCAATTTATTAAATTCGCAAAAATCTGCGAAAATGCTTTTGACAGAGGTAAAGGGCGAGCCCGAAAATGTTGATGTCTTAAAGTGGTGTCGTTGCGTATATCGAAAGAAGCTCGAAAAGTTTGGTGCCGAAAAAGCTGAACTCATGACCGCCTTAAATATGCAATCCAAATATATGGAGTATCAAAGAAAGCAAAGTACTCAAATGATTGCGGAAGAGTATTTGACGACTCAGAGTTTCGAGGCCAGTTGTTACAACGAGGCACAAAAAAATTTGAAAGATGAGCGAATATCCACTGCAGACTTTTCGAGGATGATGAGCGCGGAATTTAATTCCTCCAAGGGAGTAGGCGCAATTGAATTGGGATCCAACTATCAAAAATTAATTTCGCAGTTGGGGCCACCTTTTAAGACAAATAAAAATAATATTTCCGAAAATCTATATTTTGGACCCTTAGGTGTTGAATTGATTGTTGTCTTGATGCCTCCCGGTCCGAACGGTATTGTTAAGGGAATTCAAGTTAACGAATCCTATAGAGGAACTACGGATTCAGGATTGAAAATTCGAGACTCGGTGACAGCTGTAAAATTAAAAATGGCGGCCATAAGACTTTTGGTGGATACTCCTAATCAGCTCATTTTTGACAACGGTATGTATTTTCAGTTTAACAATAGCACGCCAAAGGAACTCATAACGATAGGCTTGGTTGATTCGAAAACTTCCGAATTTCAAAAAATGCGACAATCAAAGCCAGCAAAATAGTAAGCCAAGCATGCTCGAGGAATTTCAGTCCACACTTCATCAGATCCTCAGTAAATGTTGAACATTCAAACTGAAATGCCGTCTGCTCCGAAAACTCAAACTGTGCAATTCTCAAAAGGTAAAACCAATGTTTCCTCAACACCATCCGCCTTTAAAGACAAGCTGATACTGAGGCATGAGCCTGACCAAGCTTTACCAACCCGAGTTTTTCAATGGCTATTCATTTTGATTTTAAACAGATTGCAAAGTACCAGCGGTCATTTAGCTTTGCTATAGGAAAGCCTTTACCTATTCCAAACTTTTTTCTTTCGACTTCTGTTTTAGTAATATATTTTAGATTCAGTTGTTTTTCTGGAATGACAAAGTACACTTTTTCCAAAAGATTTTTTGGGCCAAGTTCCAGTGTTTCGATTGAAAGTTGAGGCGGAAGCTCTCCTTCAATCATGCGCTCTAGTATATTTGACTTCACTAACTCTCTGGGACAGTTTGGATGAACCAAAGATTTTACTTTTTCAATAGACTGCGCCCTAATTGCTTCGACCCATAGTTTGCCCAATAATTCAGGGGTCTGTTGAGCAAGAGCGGCCATCGCAAAAAAGGAAATTAAAATCACGATAAAGAAAGTTTGCTTCATATCGAATATCGCCTTGTGTAATTGCACAAGATCCTTTCCGTCCATATTGAAAAATTTTAATGGCGAGATTTATTAACAAGCTCAAATACTAAAATTAAGAAGTATCCAACCGGAACCGCAACAATAGATTCATAAATCGGCAAAAGCAAGAGCCCTATAAATCCAAATTCTTGTGGGGGAAATTTAGGATTTAAGTAAAGGTATGCCAAGAAACCATGGCCCAAGAGAAATGGAATACTCAGAAAAATAACTCGATGATAAGCATATCCCTTTCTGAAAATATAATTAAGAATCAAAAAAGGAATGCTTACAGCCAATAACAGAAATAAGTTTATTAAAAAGGAAGATAACGTAAAGCCCAGCATCCGACCAGATGGAATTATTATCAGTATAGAGAGAAGCCCACCTAGGCAAAATAATATCTTAGCCACTATTTTTGAGTTTTCCAATTTGGAGCCGTTTCTGATTCAATTAGATTGTTAAATGGAGCTGGTAACTTCTCATTCCTAATTCAAATAGTTAATATACTTTGACAGGAATTGGCAGGCTTATTTTACTGACTTTAGTGCCTCATGGTTTTCCTAAATATTAAGTTTCGAAGTTGCGTCTCCGAAGCAATATTTTTTGCTTTTGATTGAAACTCATTTACTCCAATATTTAATTTTTATCTTATTTGAAAGACACGAATATATGGACAAAATTGAGACGTTCAGAGACTTGCAATTAAATCCTATGAAACTAAAAATGGTCTAAATGAGCAGTTCTTAATTCTAAGAGGTGAAATTTGGTACTAGGCCGTTGTTTTCGAAATCCATCTCAGCCAACTTAAAATCGAATTTAAGAACTTAAAGAATGTTAATGCGACCGAGGCTGAAGACAACGAAAATCTGGCTAATTTTTTTCTGAATCTAAGATTGAAAACTTCCACTTTAATGATTAATTATCTCTTTCATGTAAAGCAAGTATTGGAGCAAGCAAAGCCATGCGAAATAGATTCGTGCTTCCTTTAGGTGAGAGTTGACACTTGTGATCAATTTAAAATCTGTGATCGATAAAATAAATGAGCTTCTTCGTTAGTTTTAGAATCAAAGTTTGTCATTTATCAGTAAAAAGAACATGGCGTTATTTGACTTTTTTGGGATCACTTCACTATCACCATGGGGTATTCTTTAATTCGAACCCAGATATTCTTTAAGAAGAGGATTGCGATTGGCAGTAGATTGAAAGTCTTTTTTTGAATGGGTTGGATTAAATCTAAAAATGAATGGGAGTAGATTATGAAACAATTTTTAGCTGTATTCACAGGATCTAAGACTGGCGCTAAGGCCGACCAATGGAATGCTCTTTCCGAAGCTGAACGCAACGAACGAATCGCTAAGGGCCAGGCAGGATGGACTAAATGGATGATGACACATCAGTCGGCGCTGGCATTTCCAGGCGGTCCACTTAGTAAAACCAAGCTCGTTAACACCAAAGGCATTACTGATATCAATAATCAGATGTCCGCTTTTGTTATCGTGAAGGCGGAATCTCAGGATGCGGCTGCCAAAATGTTTCTTGAACATCCACACTTTACGATTTTTCCGGGCGACGGTGTTGAGATTATGGAATGCATGCCAATTCCAGGTAAGTAAACTGACTTCGTAAAACCGAAACTCACAGTCTCAGCCCCCGCCGAGGGAGACGGAGTGATTTACGCAACTGAAGACGCGATAGCAGAAAAATTGAAGAATGGAAAACGAGAGATCGTCCTGAACCCGTTTGCTGCAACCAGCTCCGGTTTTTATCTCTATTGCCCGCAAGGTTCTTAAGTACAGCCAAAACTTCGAGCTTTTATCGAACACATCAAGCCGGCAGGCAATTCAATATAAACTATCCAATTTGGACTTGCGTGCACCTGGATCTGTTGCAAATATAGGTCTATGAGTGAAATCAAACAGGCATTGAGAAAGTTTTTAGAAGAAGATTCCTTTTATCAAGACAGCGTTCAGAAAAATTTTGCGGATGATTTTCCTCTAATGGATTCAGGCGCACTTGATTCACTTGGAATTTTAAATCTCTTGGTTTTTATTGAGGCCCGTTTTCAATTGAATGTGAGTATTGAAGATCTTTCTGAAAATAATTTTGCAACTTTAACTAAAATCGAAAAATTCGTTCAGAGCAAGACTGTGCCGAATCATGGCAGCTGATTTATTTTTAAAAGCGCAAATCGATCACTATGCGACTTCTGCAAACAAAAATACCGCCGCATTCTTATCCTTAGGCGAAGAAACATTAAGCTATGAGAAACTTAGAGGCCAAATTACGGTTTTTTCTCGTTTCTATGCGTCTCATCAAATCAACAAAGAGACGCCTGTATTAATATGGCTCCCTTTTGATGTTTCAAGCCTAACTCTTCCCCTGCTGGTGACAAGTCTCTTGTATGAAGGAATTCCAGCATTGCTGCTTCCGACTGACGAGA
>JAYUEN010000010.1:0-8180 GCA_043739185.1 Bdellovibrionales bacterium | reverse complement strand
AGATATAAAAACTATGGTAAATTTATTTTTTGATATGCAAATAATTCACACGAGGATCAAGTTAGTCAAATGAGTAACCTCTTTCAACTCCAGGGCGGAGCCAAAGCCTACGGTACCAAATCTCTTTTTACCGATGCGAGCTTTGCTATAAACGAGGCCGAGCATATCGGAGTCATAGGACCAAATGGAGCAGGCAAGACCACGCTCTTTAAAGTCATGACGGATCAAGAAAATTTAGACGAGGGCGAGATCATCAGGTCTCAGAGTTTAAGAATTGGATATCTCGCGCAACATGACAATTGGCTTCCCGAACAAACACTCGAAGATTACCTTTCAGTAGGTTGTAGTAAGCCAATTTGGGAATTGAAATCTCTCGGACATGATCTAGGCCTCACACCTGAATTTTTCGCGCGACCGGTAGCTTCTTTGAGTGGTGGCTATCGTATGCGTTGCAAATTGCTCTTTCTCATTGGGCAAGAGCCCAATCTCATGTTGCTTGATGAGCCGACCAATTATTTAGATCTTGAAACCACACTGGTTCTAGAAAAATTTTTACAAGCTTACGAAGGGGCATTCTTACTTATCTCGCATGATCGAGAATTTTTACGTCGAACTACGGATCATATATTGGAGGTCGAAGAGGGCGATATCACCAAGTTCAATGGCAATCTTGATGACTATTTTGAACAAAAAATTCTGCTTCGAACCCAGCTCGAAGCTCGTGCCCTCTCGCTGCAAGAGAAAAAAAATGAAGTCTTAAAATTCGTTGCCAAATTTGGCGCCAAGGCCTCGAAGGCCAAACAAGCTCAATCGCGACTCAAATCCCTTGATCGTATGGAGAGTATTGAACTTAAAAGTGTCCCTGTGAAAGCGACGATTCGTATTCCTCCTCCGGCGCGCTCACCTAAAGTGATTGCAAAGCTTGAGGGAGCTGAATTGGGTTACGGAGAAAAAATCATTTTGCGAGACATCGATTTTTTATTGAATAAAGGAGATCACTTCGCCGTAGTGGGTTTAAATGGAGCGGGAAAATCTACACTTTTAAAAGTCCTCGCCGGAGCCATGAAGCCACTAAGAGGCGAATTTATTCGCGGGGAACTCGTAGATATTGGTTACTACGCTCAACATGTTGCCGAGAATTTAGATCCAAATTTCAGCGTGATTGAAAATATGGTGGCCAAAGCTCATCGGGAGGTACTAAAGCAAGAAACGCTCAATATGGCCGGATCTCTTTTGTTTTCAGGTGATGATATTCATAAAAAAGTGGCGGTTTTATCTGGTGGAGAAAAATCGCGAGTAGCGCTTGGACAAATTCTATTGCAAAAAGCTTCGTGTTTGATTCTCGATGAGCCGACCAACCATCTCGACTTTCAAACTGTCGAGGCATTGACTCAAGCTCTTGTCTCCTATGAGGGAACACTGGTGGTTGTGAGCCATGATCGTAGTTTCGTAAGAAGAATTGGAACTAAGATTTTAGAAATTGATCGGGGCCGAGCCCGAGTTTATCCGGGAACCTATGATGAATATGTTTGGAGCCTGCAAAAAGGTGCGCTTGCCAGGCGAGATGAGAAACAAGCTTTGGCGCCGAAAGCTTCACCTAAAGCTGAGAATATAGGAACTGCAAATTTAGATCAAAGGGTCCCGGCAGCCAGCGTATCAGTCAATTACAAAGACTTAAAAAAGCAACTCGAGCGCACACTGAGGCAATGTGAGCGCAATCTTTCGGACCTAGACAAATCACTTCATGTTTTACAAACGCATCTGCAATTTCTAAATCAAAAAATTGCCTCTGGCGCCGGACCTGAACTACGCGAATTGGTAAACGAATTGAGCGAGGTTCAGTTAAAAATTGACGGAGCAGAAGCAGAGTGGCTTTCAAATAGTGAAAAGAAGGATCAGGCAGAAATCGAGCTTAAGAAACTTCAACAAAACTCTAAGCAATGAAAGATATAAGTAAAAGCAGCAAAGTCGCTTGAAGCAGCATATAAAATAGCGAAAATTCAAAATTACTTCTAGACCTCTTTTAAATATAGGATAGTTTCTGCCGACCGAGGGGGGGTTCGCAATGTCTTTTAGTAAATTTCTTTTTTCATTTGTAGTTATCAGTTTGAGCGCATATCAAGCACAAGCTTTGACCTTTTCAAAGAACGTACCGACAGCAGTTCAGACTCAGATGTTGGGCGATTTGCAGTTTGTTCAAAGAATTCAAGGAAGTGGTGGTGGAACACCTATATATTCAAGTATTTTTACTTCACATTTGGGCGGGCAAAGTCTCACGCAGTTTTTCACCTCACGAATTCAAGCTGTTGATATGAATGATTGTGGTGGCGGTGCTGCGGCTGCTTGTGTGCGTCCTGATATTGACAATCGTACCATGTGGCTGACGTCAAATTTCGTGAATTTGCCGATTCCACAACTCTTTCGAATCAGCATTGTTTTTCATGAATCCCGCCACACTGAAAAAGCCAATCGCTATTGGAACCACGCAACTTGTCCAACACCCTTTCGCGATGCTCAAGGCAATGATATTCGTGGCATTATTTCGCATACCTTGATGCAGGGTTTGCCAGCTTGTGATGTGACCCCTTATGGAGCTTACGGCTTGCAAGCAGTCTTGTTAAAAAATATTCAATTCTTTTGTGCAAACTGCAATGAGAAAATGAAAATGGATGCGAAGTTATTTGGTGACGACACCATCAATCGTCTCTCGGATCCGGCAGCACATTTGGCCATGAGTCGCGATGTTCAGTAGATTGCAGTTAGGGATAGTTGCAAGTCTTCTGTTGGTTGGCATTTTAATCTATCTTAAAAAAGGAGCAGGCCCCGAGCAGGCTCCAGCATTTGTTGTGGTTGAGCCTCAAGCAAGGCCAAATGAAATTGCTGCCAAGCCTATTTTAATTTCAGATGATCAAAGCCTTAATAAAGTTTCAAATTTAGATTCACAAGAGAAACAAAATTTAGAAGTAAAAGTTGCTGAAGCTAGTGACAATGCTTTAGAGCAAATGCGAATTCTGAAGGAAATTCTGGCTTCACATAATGACAATGATGCAAGACTTGATCTTGAACTCAAAAGCTTGAATTCAGACGCCAAAAAATTATTTCAAAAACACTATGAGGATTTGCCAGTTGAGAGAAGAAGTGATCGCGGCACCATCATTTTTTTACTTGGCAGAAATATGAGCGAGCAATCAGACTTCGAATTCTTACAAAAAGTACTGCTTGAAAAGCCCTGTAAAAGTTTAATGAATTGCGCTCAGGCAGATGTCAATACATCTGAGGATGATACCCAAAGTGAAGTCGCACTTCAGTATCCGCAGGCGGTGGTTTTAGAGTCTGTTGATCGCTATATTTCGAGTCATTCGGAGATTTCCCCTGAGCTAAAAAAAGAATTTTTAAGCCTACTTGAAAAAGGCGCGCATTCAAAATCGCCCCTTATATCGAGTCAGAGCAAAGGCCTTCTAAAGAGACTATAGGGTGGGGCGCCCATATCAAATTTGAATATAAAACTTTGGCTTTTATGGCCCGATCTCCGCAAATTGATTAATTGTTTTACAGTTTAGAAAATTTAAGACCCTAGTAAAAGACAATAGAATGCCGCTGAGAATCTTGAAGTATGTAAGTCATTCCATCCCAAAGCTTGAGGGGGGCATATGAGTGCGCAGGCGTTCGTTTTGAAAACTGGCCTGGATATGGCAATTCCCAAATAAAAAAGGAATCTATTTGTGAAAATTAATCAAAAATACACTCTCGGTTTGCTCAGCATTGGTTTTAGTTTAAGCGCCATGCTCGTATCTTGCGCCCCACCAAAGGACGCCTCTTTAGGTGTAGGAAAAGAGCCGCCGCAAACAAAATTATCTACACTCTCAGCTGCAGAAGCGGATTGTGAAACCAAACTACGCAAACGCATGTTAGATAAAAATTTTGCATTTTCTGCAAGCGACCACTTTTCAGAAGAAATAAGCAATGCGAATATTCAAATGAAGCGACTTAAGAAAAGAACTTATTCAGCTCAACAAATGAAAAGTGAAATTATTAGTGTCGGAGTAGAATATTCTGAAAACTCAGATTCATTGAAGTCTATTATGCGCTACAGTTTATCTCGGGCCAATAGCGGTCTGAGCAGCGATGCGTTTAGTTTATCTGTTTCGCTTGAAAGTGTAGATGCGAAGCAAGATTTAACTTTTTCTCAAAACTTTCAAATCAGTCAGGCCTGTGAAGTGCGACTCAGTCAAAGTTCGATTGAAAAATTAACTAAACAAGATGCAGAAAATTATTCTTATTCAAAGGACAGTTCCTTTTCAGATGGTGACTTGCAAAATCAAAAAGACAAATTTCACCTAGCAAAGAATGACTTCTTGGCCAATTTATCAGGTGACCTTAATAGTATCAGTGGCTTTCCGGCATCTGGTTTTGCTTATATGCAGACTATAGGGCTTGTGCATTTTGAAATGCAAGATCTGGGAATTAAAAAGCGTAAAGAGATGGGCTTAGATTTGACTTTGAAGACCAAAGTTTTGAGCAGCACTTTAAAAGACAAGGCATTTTTAAAAATCACCGAAGGCATTGACGAAAATATTGGTGTCAAACTTACCGAAGTTTCGAATCAAAAGCAGTGGCAGCTGCCTGTGGCCATTTGGGAAAGCCAAAAGTTAGGTTCCTCAACGGATTTAAATTCTACAATTGAATTTAAACTTTCAAAAAATTATTTAGAAACAAATAATTCGTTTCAAATGTCGGCGGAGAGAGTGCCGAACTATGACCACTTTGCAGCCTATTTTAAAATTTCGAAGCCTACAGAGGACACAAATTCTCATAGCATCAATATGACCCTCAGTGAAAACGCTGCCGCGATCACGAATGATGGGACTTCAGAAATAGATATGGCAAGTAATGACACGGTTCAAACGAAGCTTCCGCAGATTCAAAAAATTGCGAGTGAAATTTTGGCAGTTGAGGCGAAAGATCGCAAGGGACAGGTTCAGCAGATTTTAAATTATCTTTCGCAAAATTATATTTATGATGAGGATATGGCTCGCAATAATAATATCCGACCACTTACGACCGAAGAAGCCTTGAAGCGCGGTAAAGGCGTATGTCAGCATTACGCTGTCATCTTTACTTCAATCGCCAGGGCATTGAAAATTCCCACGAGAATTGTCATGGGATTTAGTTTGGCGGGCGCGGCCCCTGTCGGTCATGCCTGGAATGAAGTTGAGTTGCAGCCAGGAGTTTGGCGAGTGATTGAGCCTCAAGATGTTAAAACGCTCACCCAAATGCAGACGCGCTACTATTTGCCAATGGCGCGCGGATTACCGCTTGAAGATAAATCTAAGAGTTGGGGAGATTTTGTAATGGAAATGCTTTCTGCAAATTATTCAATACGTCCGCTTTAAAAATTATATTTTAAGCTTTCAATTAGAGCATTGAGTGCGCCAGGTGTACCTAATTTATTTACGGCGTATCGCCATTGGAGGCCTGCTGAAATATCGGCTCGGGGATTCCACCAAATTGAAGCGGCGCCATTGTGACTAGTGCGACTATCGCCGTTAGAGGCTGCATAAATTAAATTGCGTTCGAACTCAATTTCATGCCAGTCGATTGCGGTGAAGCTTTCGCCAGAAATTTTAAAACTCCAAAAGAGAGTCCAGCCAGCCATAAAACCATTCATGCCACTAAAGTAAGTTTGTGAAACTTCATGAGCACCTAAGAAAGGTTTAAAGAACCAGTCTTTTCCCAAGATTTGATAGCCGAAGCCATAAATGCGATTTTGTTCGCTAAAGCCGAAGGAACTAAAATTATAGACATGAGAATAGAGACTGAAATTTGAATTGCATATATTATAGCGAATAGATCCCTTTGTAGCTGATCTGATTTCATCATTCGATTTGCCAGGATTTTCGCTATCAAAGAAGCCATAGAGTTCACCCCAACTAAATTGGCCGCCGCCTTCGAGCTCAAGATAATTGAAATCTCGCTTGGTTGATTTATTTTGAGTGCCTTGATCCCAGCTTAAGTGGTTGAAGCTCATATCGCCAAAGCCCCACTGATAGGCTGCAAAGCAATTTTTAGAGGTGCATAGACTCAATAGGAAAAAACTTATTGCGAGGCTTTGAAATATTCGACTTTTTTTATACATATAAACCTTTTTCATTGAAGATTTAAATTCGCCAACAGACTGGCCTTGAACTTAAAAAGATTCAATGAGATTTATTGAAGAGGCCAAAGATGTAGGGCTTCTTTTGTAACTTGTCGCGGCGAGCTGAGGGCAGGGTTTTATCTACAGACTAGCGGTAGGACAGTTTGTGCAAACTCACTAGAGCCAAAGAGTTGATTCGAGGCCGAGGTCGCCCCACTTACAAGGTCGCTAGCGCCTGAAACAATAGAGCTATAAAAGGCTAGGCCCGCACTATCGGGTAGGCGATTGAGAATGCTAATATATAAATTCGTAACAATTTGCTCAACGCTGAGACTTTGTAAATAAGTTTTAGCTTCAGGCGAATTTAAAATTTGAGCAGTATTGGATTGCAAATTGGCTTGGGTACAACGAGAACCACCAATATTTGAAATATAAAAGCCGAGGCCAGCGAAGTCAGGGTTTCGTCCTAATAAATTTCGAAAAATCCGAGTTAAAAAGAGTTCATGATAGATCAAGTGATCAAAGCTTCCGGTAGGGGCAGTGCTAAAGCTGCTATCGATATTGAGATGGTCTGTATTGCCTTGGTCATAGGCGAGATTGCCGCCTGAGACCGTATTATTTGAAATTATAAACTGGCTTGCGCCACTCACCGGGATGGCATAGCCAATAGATTTGCCGGTGATTCTGTTATTGCGCACGACACCTCCAAAATTCATGCTTGAGCCAAATTGATTGCCAAACCATAGACGATTTCCGATAGCAATTCCGACATACAAATAACTTGATGCAGAGGCATCAATAATATTGTCTTCAACCATGGTATTGGTAAAATCGCCCGGCTGTGCGCTTTGAAAATCAGTTAAGCCAATTGCTAAATTCATATCTCGGTTAATTGAGTGAATTGTATTTTGTGCGACCCTGGTTCCTGAAACTCCAAAAAGGACAATCCCGCCATCGGTAACATCGCTGATTTGATTTCCGGTAATCGTGCTATTTGGGCAGGCTACAGAAATTCCGTCAGAGACATTCATATTGTCGCCACCAGGGCCTACTTGATTATTGGTAAAGCTAGCTGCATCACAGGGAACGCCATTACTTGATCCGGCCCAAAGATGACTCCAGCCTCTGGCATCAAAGACTTTGACTTGATTGACGAGGGGTCTGCTGGTGCCGCCGAGACTTATGAGGGCAGCACAGTCGGAAGTTCCGCTACAAGGAGTTGCGCCGAAAGTTTTTCGATTGCCATCAATGATAATATTGCTAATTTGCAATCCCGAAAGTCCGGGGTTCACATCGGAGCGAATTGCCGAAATAGTTGAAGCAGAATTTACGACCAATGTGGCTCTTGCATCATTTGAATTTTGCGGAATCGGCTTGCCAAGAGTATAAATTTTTTGATTGTCTCGGGTGAAAACTAAGGAGTGATCTAAATTTATAACTGTATTTGGGCAAAGAATTGCGTCTGCACCACTCTTAATAGTTTGAAAGAGATCACTCGATTGACTAATGCAAGAATTGAGCGTTACCGGACTATTTGGATTTACTGAGCTTGAGGAGCTGAGACTTGTGCCTGTGGAAATTACGGTAAAATTCGATCCGCACGAAATGAGTATTAGGCTTGAAAATCCGAGGATACTGCGTTGCCGGTGGCGGCATAGCGTTTTACTTATATCAGATATAGTGCAGCTCATGAATACAACTCCTGAACAGCTTCAGCTTTCTAGTCTGCATTTCGCGAGCCGTATCACTAGTGGTCTCAAATGAAGGCAGCGTAAGAAATTAGACATTTGTCGAAATAGAAAATTTGATTTTGATCGAAGCCAATTCGAAAGTTGTGTCCTTAATTTTTGTCTCCTTTCGGGAAAATCAGATTTTTCAATTGGTCTCTCTGGCTCAGTTGAATTGAATGACTCAACGCGAGTCACGAGCTTAAAATTGCTCTTTGTATCGAGTTGAGATTTGGGGTTTACGAGGCTGTTGTATGCCAAATTCAAATCAGGCGCAGTGCCACGAACTCTTTCATTGAAAAAACTGGGACTCTAGA
>JAYUEN010000009.1:0-24423 GCA_043739185.1 Bdellovibrionales bacterium | reverse complement strand
GAGAAAATTTATCTAAAGCTTCAGCTTGGATGAGCTCGGCAATGCAAATCGCGCGCATATCAGGACCGGCTCTCGGAGGCCTATGCTATGGTATGATTGGTATTTCAGGCGCGACCTTGTTATTGTGTATGATGTTGATTGCAGCACTTTCGGCATTGCTTTCGATTCGCATTCACTTGCCAGCTTTAACACATACTAAAATTCACGCCTCAAAAAAAGAGGAGTTTTTATCAGGTGCTAAATTTGTATTTGGACATCCGATTTTATTTTCTGCACTTTCACTAGATATGATTTCAGTTCTTTTTGGCGGCGTGACCTCACTTTTGCCGATCTATGCCGCGCAAATTTTAATGGTTGGTCCCTTGGGGCTTGGTCTTTTAAGAGCGTCTCCTGCTTTCGGCGCCGCACTCATTAGTTTTTGGCTTACAAAGGTTGAAATTCGAGAACGGGCCGGACAATATTTACTCATCGTCGTTGCGGGATTTGGAGTTTGTATTTTGGTATTTGCACTCAGCCAAAACTATATTTTATCTCTAGCAGCACTTGCTGCGAGTGGCGCCTTTGATAGTGTCAGTATGATTATTCGTTCGGCCGCTGTGCAACTTGCCTCGCCAGATTCCATGCGAGGAAAGATTTCTGCAGTGAACTCAATGTTCATTGGCTCTTCAAATGAACTTGGTGAATTTGAATCAGGAATCGCAGCGCGCTTATTTGGAACTGTCCCTGCTGCCGTCTTAGGCGGAGTTATTTGTCTCATTACGGTTTCGGTGGTCGCGATCGCATCGCCAAGTTTAAGGCGATTGAATCTAGAAGATCTTAAAAAATAAAAAAGCCTTCATCTGGTGAAGGCTTTGGAAACTTTAATTATCGGGCGCGCTTGAGTGGGCGTGGTTTCTTTTTGTAAACCTTGTATTCAACTTCGGATTGATAATCTGCCACCATAACTCTTACCAGTTCCTCGCGGCTCAAATCTAAAACGGAAATAAGACGCTGAAACGCGTGGCTTGGAGGAGCACAAAGGCCGCGCTCCCAGTTCGAAACAAACTGGCTATGAACTTCGCCTAATTTATCTGCAAGAGCGGGTTGTGTTAATCCTGCTTCTACGCGTTTTTCTTTTAAAAAGAGTCCAAGTTTTTTATATCCAAGCATAAATGTTCTTTCTCCATAGATGAATATGGTCCGTAAGAAATTTATCGGATTTTAGCACGACTTCCTTAAGACCACAGCTTTTACGATTAACGTAATTTGTTAAGATTGTCACAAGAAAACTTCTTAAGTATTGAATTGCCTTACTTAAATGTGGTTCAAAGTGAAACAGAAGCATGTATTTGTTCATTATTTCAGCAAAATAATCGAAGCTTTGACGGGGTCTGATGCGGAAGTTCAGCAATGTGAAATTTTCTTCAAAATCTTTTCTTTTTTAAATATTGATAATTTCGCGCTTTATTATCTCATTAGGATGCTTTGCGCCAACGCGTCTTTGCTTTGTTTAAAACTACTGGCAATTGACTGTAATATCGATCTATTCTCCCGCCTTATCTTTAGGCTAGGAGACTCTCAAAGTTATGCAAACAAATAGTCCTGAATTTAGTATAAGCTGCGACAATTTCATTTCTGGGAAATGGGTCGTCGGAGAAAATGCTTCAAGAGAAGTTTTTTCGCCGCTGACCGGAAAGAAAATCGGTCAGTATTCAATTCCGTCAGTTAAACAAATTGATTGGGCTATCAATGCCGCGAATGAAGCCCAAAAAAATTGGGCCATTTTGCCAATTAAAGAACGCAGCAAAATACTGTTTCAGTTTAGAAATATTTTATTGCGCGATCAAACGGAGATTTCAAATTTAAAGAGTGCTGAAAGTGGCAAGACTTTTGAAGAGGCGAAGGCCGGATTGATGAAAGGCATCGAAGTATTAGAGTATGCTACGGCAATTCAAAATCTTGATTTTGGAGGCAAGCTCGAAGTTTCTCGCGGAGTCAGTTGTGAATTTCGTAGAGAGCCTCTTGGCGTAGTTGCGAATATTACCCCATTTAATTTTCCGGCAATGGTACCTATGTGGACTATTCCGATCGCCATCGTTTTAGGAAACTCCTATGTCTGGAAGCCATCGGACAAAACTCCATTGACGGCGATGAAAATAGCCAATGCTTTAAAAGAAGCGGGAATTCCTGATGGAGTTTTCACAGTCTTGAATGGCGCGTCTGCAAGTGTCGAAGCGATCATTGATCATCCGCACATAAAAGCCATTGGCTTTGTGGGTTCAACCAAAATCGCAAAGCTAGTATACCAACGAGGTACTCATCTCGGAAAGCGGGTCTTAGCACTCGGCGGGGCGAAAAATCATATTATACTTTTGCCCGACGCAAATCCTGAATTGAGTGGAGTGGGAATATCGGATTCATTTACTGGCTGTGCCGGACAAAGATGTATGGCCGCTTCAGTTTTACTCGCCGTTGGCGATGTTGATCATCACATCAAGAGAATACTCGCGCGGGCTAAATCCTTAGAGCTCGGAAATAATATGGGCGCCATTATTACCAAAGAACAAGTTGAGTTTTTGCGGGCGGCCATAGGCAGAGCCGAAAAAGCCGGAGCAAAAATTCTTTTGGATGGAAGAAAAGCTTCCCCGCCTAGAGGTTTTGAGTCTGGCAATTGGTTGGGACCCACGATCATTGATCAGGTGGGAGAAGGTTCCGAAGCAAGTACTGAAGAGCTGTTTGGTCCGATTTTGAGTATCGTACGTTGCCCTGATCTTTCACATGCCTTAAGGATTGAAAAAAGCGTTGCTTACGGCAATGCTTGCAGTGTTTTCACTAGTAACGGTGGTTTAGCAGATCGTGTGTCACGAGAGGCATCAACGGGAATGGTTGGGGTTAATGTTGGCGTTCCGGTTCCACGCGAGCCATTTTCATTTGGCGGTATAAATGCATCGAAATTTGGTCAAGGTGATATAACCGGTCCTTACAGTTTAGATCTTTGGTCCAATATGAAAAAAATTACTGTGAAATGGGAACTCCAGGGTGACTCCAATTGGATGTCCTAATTTGACCTGAAAATTGTTCTGAAAAATAAAAAGATGAGGGTGAAAATGAGAGATATAAATAAAAGGTCCAATCATGTGATCTTAGCGTCGCACTCGAATTTAAAATATCGCGAGACGCTGCCGATTCGCTGGGGTGCTAAGACGCCTTTGGAACGAGGACCAGTCGTGGCGTCTATTACCAATGCAAAAGCCCGCAATGCCATTGGTACACACGGCGGCAGCTATACCATCTATCGTGCACTCTCGATTGCAAGCGGAAAATTTCCGAATACACATAGGCCTGATTTAAATAATACTCAAAGCCCAGTTAAGATTGGTCCTTATGAACAATGGTTTGATCCAAAAAAAATGGTGTCGATTGATCCTTGGGGACTCGATCCTCAAATCAATTTTAAATCATTATTTGATAAGGGCTATGATGTTCGACCCACGATTGCGGTGACGCAAGCCCATCTGCAAATTCCGGAACTAGCAGAAGCCATTGCAAAAGGGCGATTGAAAGTTGATGGCAAAATTGTTCGCGAGAACAAAGACATTAAGGTTACTAAAGTTGCATTAGATCCCGTTTGGTATTTGCCAGGGATAGCTGAACGCCTCAATGTCGATGAAGGCGAACTGCGCAGGATTTTGTTTCAAGAGACTGGGGGAATGTATCCTGAGCTGATTACGCGACCAGATCTCAAAGTGTGTTTGCCTCCTATCGGAAGTACCACTGCTTATATATTCGGAAATCCCCAGGACTTAAATAATACAGAAATTGAGCTCACCTGTCGCGTGCACGATGAGTGCAATGGCTCGGATGTTTTTGGCTCTGATATTTGTACCTGCAGGCCTTATTTGATGTACGGAATTGAAGATGCCGCTCGCACGGCTCAACGTGGAGGCGTGGGAATTATTGTTTATTATCGTAAAGAGGGCCGAGCACTTGGCGAAGTCACAAAATTCTTGGTTTACAATGCTCGCAAGAGACAACTTGGTGGTGATACTGCGGACACCTATTTTGCACGCACTCAGTGTGTTGCCGGAGTTGAGGATGCCAGATTTCAAGAACTCATGCCGGATACTTTGCAATTTTTTGGAATTAAAAAAATTCACAATCTGCACTCGATGAGTAATATGAAATACGATGCGATTGTGGGTAGCGGAATTGAAGTGGTCAACCGCATTTCAATACCGGATGATTTGATTCCGCAAGATGCCCAAGTTGAGATGGAAGCAAAAAAAGCTGCCGGCTATTTCACCAAAGAAAAGCCGCGCAAAAAAGATGAACTCACAAAAGTCAAAGGACGCGCGATTGAGTAAGGAAATAAAGCTCAGTAGCGATCAGATTGAATTTTTACTTTCACCCAAGGCGATTCGTGAGCGCGCAGCTCAAATTTTTAAATTGGTTGAAGCTAAAGAATCTCACTTTCGGTATCACTCAGATAAAATGGCTGCGACAGTTGAATATGTGATTTCGGTCATTCGTAAGAATTATCCTGATTTGAAAATTCCATTTCATTCACGCTGGGGGCACTTTCGAGTCGGTGGGATCGACCGAGTCCAAAAGCTAGATTTGAAATTGAAATCTTTTGACCCCATCGAAAAAGCACGAATTAAATTAGATTTGGTGATCACCTCAGTCCTTCTCGATGCCGGCGCCGGAAAAGACTGGAGTTTTTATGAAGCTGAAGGCGGCAAATCCTATTCTCGCTCAGAAGGGCTGGGCGTGGCCAGTCTCTATTTGTTTTTATCTGGAGCTTTGAGCGAGGATCGAAAATCTCTGCGCGCAGATCAAGTGGGCCTACAAAAGCTAAGTCTTGCGATTTTAAATGAAGCTTTTCAGGTTTCAGAAAAAAATCCTCTCATTGGTGTTGAAGGGCGTCTGCAGCTTCTCAATAATTTGGCCAGGGCCCTCGGCAATGAAAAAATATTTAAAGACGGGCGTCCCGGAAATATTATTGATTATCTTTCTGAGAAATACGGAAGGACTATACCTGCGACCGCCATTTTGCGAGCCGTATTAGACGGATTGGGCACGATTTGGCCAGGCCGCCTCAACTCAGGAGCAGTTAATTTGGGAGACGTGTGGCAACATTCAGCTCTTGGGATCAGTGGGAGTTTTGAATCTTTGGTGCCCTTTCACAAGCTCTCGCAATGGATGACCTATTCTTTAATCGAACCCATTATTGAAGCCGGATTTTTAGTGACCGGAGTTGAAGACTTAACCGGGCTTGCTGAATATCGCAACGGTGGATTATTGATCGACTCAGGGCTGGTGAGTTTGGTGCGACCTGAGGAGCTGAATCGGGCTTGGACCCCAGATTCGAATCTTATCATTGAATGGCGTGCGATTACTATTCACTTATTAGATCAATTTGGAAGTGCGATTCAAAAGGCCTTCGGAAAGTCAGCGGCTGAGTTTCCACTTGCGAAAGTTTTAGAAGGCGGTACATGGTGGGCCGGAAGATTCTTGGCACAAGAAAAACGTGCGGGCGGTGATCCGCCAATTATGATTCAAAGTGATGGAACTGTTTTTTAAAGAAAGAGGAATTAAAGTGGAAGACAAAGTTAAAGTTTTAGATCATCCGCTACTCAAGCATAAATTGGGATATTTACGTGATAAGCGAACCAATTCTGTTGATTTTCGTAACCTCACAAAAGAAATCAGTGTGCTCTTAGCCTATGAGGCCATGCGCGACTGGAAAGAAATGACCAGAGTTGAAATTGAAACTCCAATTTGCAAAACGACTATCGATCGAATTTTAAAGGCTCCGGTCGTAGTGTCAGTCATGCGAGCCGGAAATGCGATGCTCGATTCAGTTTTGCAAGTTATTCCTTTTGCCTCGGCTGGCTTCATCGGAATTTATCGTGATAAATTTATTCACAATACGGTCGAATATTATTTTAAAATGCCCGAAGATATCAAGGGACGTATGGCGATTTTATGCGATCCTTTAGTCTCAACTGCCGATACGATGATCGCGGCTATTGATCGCTTAAAAAGTTATGAAGTGAATGAGATTAAGATTCTCACCATCTTACTGAGCGATTTTGCCAGGAAGAAAATTCACCATTTTCATCCCGATGTCGAAATTTTTACTGTCAATATTGAACATGAAATAAATGATCAGGGCTATCTTGTGCCTGGTTTGGGAGATGCCGGTGACCGTCTCTATCAAACAAGATAAATCCAAAGAATTTGAAACTTTTATTTTGGGGGTTGCAGGTGGCAGCGGCTCCGGAAAAACTTATTTTGCAAGGGCTCTTTATGAACATCTCGGGCCCGAAGAATGTGCCATTGTTTATCAAGACAATTTTTACTTCGATCAATCCAAGCGTTTTGATTATGATGGGGGCTCGGTCAACTTTGACCACCCAGAAAGCATTGATTTTGATTTGCTGGGCGAGCAATTGGGATTGCTAAAAAAATGCGATTCGGTGCGAATTCCTACCTATGATTTTATTACGCATTCTCGTAAGCCCGAATGCATTCATATGAGTCCTAAGCGCGTTGTCATTGTTGATGGGATTTTGATTTTTCATGCAAGCCAAGTGCGAAAACACTTAGATGATCTGGTGTTTTTTGATACTCCCGAAGACTTAAGATATGAACGGCGACTTGAGCGCGATGTAAAAGAACGCGGCCGAGATGCTGAGGGCGTACGTAAGCAATTTTTGAAACAAGTAAAGCCGATGCATGATTTGTTTGTTGAGCCTTCAAAGGTATTTGCAAAAAGTGTGGTAAGGGAACTTGGAGAATTCGATCAAGTTTTTGAGAAGTATTGTAAACTATTAAAGAATGGAAAGGTCTAAGCGATGAACAAAAATGACCCAGTTTATTTTATTGAGGTGAACTCGCCGGTGGGTCGACTGACATTGACTTCAGATGATCATTACTTGACTGGGCTCTATTTTTCGCAAAATGAAGTTGCGCTCAAAGGGGCGGTGAGGCGAAAAACAGAAATTCTTAAAAAGACAGAGTCTCAACTTAAAGCTTATTTTGCGGGCCAGCTTAAATCTTTCAATCTAGCAATGAAAATTGATGGCACCGGTTTTCAGGTTTCAGTTTGGAATGAATTGAAAAAAATTAAAATGGGTGAATTGAGAAGTTACAGTGAGCATGCGATTGAATTGAAAAAGCCGAAAGCCGTAAGGGCGGTGGGGAGCGCGATTGGCAAGAATCCAATTGGAATTATTATCCCGTGTCACCGAGTGATAGCAAAATCAGGTGGTTTAGGCGGATTTGGCGGAGGCTTGAAAGCAAAAAAGTGGTTATTGAACCACGAGGGGCACCGAGAAATAAGAGGCGACCAAAATGATTAGCACAGGCCTTAAGATTCAAACGTTTATCTTATCAGGCATATTATTGTTCTCAACTTTGTGCTTTGCAAATCACGAATTAGGCGCGGGTATCGTATTAGGGGACCCCACGGCGCTCACGATGAAATACTTCAAAGACAAACAAATTGCATTTGATGCGGGACTTGGTTTTGCAATTTCAAATTATTTTATTTTTTATGGTGATTATTTGTATCATTATCCCGGAGCCTTTAAACAAAAAGAGCCATTTCTCATGCAATTGACTCCCTATTTAGGTATTGGCGGAATTGCCGCGATTACGACCAATGATCGCAGTCAGAACTATGCTTATTACGGGCGTACTTCAGGCTCCTTTGGCTTAGGAGTAAGAGTTCCTTTGGGATTGGAATGGCGACCTAAGGATCCTAGCATTGGCGTTTTTGTTGAAATAGCGCCAGGGATTTCAATTATACCTGCGACCACGGCGATTTTTACAGGTGGCATCGGAATTCGGTATTATTTTTAAGCGAAGAGTGGGTGGGGGTTTAAAGAAAATGAAATCTAAAAAAGCGAATAAAAAAGTTTATTGTAGCGTTTGTCCGAAGTGGGAAATTAAAATTCCGGAAAGATGTTCAAATACATTAAGTCACAAAAGCAAAAAGCATTTTTTTTGCACCAAGCGCTGTAAAGATCGTTTTGAAAAGTCTCCTGAAAAATATTTATAATTTTCTTAAAAAGAAAGAGCGACCCATTTTTGAGGTCGCTCCAAGTGAGTGAGTTATTTCTTTTTAAGCGCTTAGGTTTATCGATCGCCCTTCATTCTGCCTAAAACATTGCGGACATCATCATCTGAGATTTTTCGAGCATTGTGGCAGCTGCCGAAATTATCGTTGTAAGCTTTGGTGCAAGAAAATGGTTTTGCATTTCCGTGTTCTGGTCCCGCTCTCATTTCACAGTTTCTTTTTGACATAAACTCATTGATTAAGACTAGGCAGGCATGTTGTGACATACACAACTTTCCGTTTTGTCCATGAGCACGTGAATCATCGAAGTCAGTTGATAAAGCGATTCTAACATTGGGTGCGATTTCACATTCTACTTTGTCTTTGTCGTCATCGTCGTCACAATCATCACCCTTACATTTTGCTACAGGACTTGGAGAAGGAGTAGGAGTAGGTGTAGGCGTTGGTGTCGCTACCGGTGTAGCCACTGGTGTTGGCGTAGGAGTAGGCGTGCTAACTGGAGCTGGAGTAGGACTTGAATGAGGAGTTGGTGAGGCACCAGGAGTATTAGATGGTGCAGGAGTTGGTGTCGCAGCTATAGTAGGAGCTGGGGTAGGCGAGGGTGTTGGAGTATGAATTGGAGTCGAAGAAGGAGTAGGTGATGGCGTCGAGATTGGTGTAGGCGATGGAGTAATAAGAGGACCATTGCCAGAACCAGATGGATTTGGAGTTGGAGAAGTAATAGGACCTGGGGTTGGAATTGGAGTAGGAGTAGGTGCTGAGCTTGGGCAAGGATTTACGCTATCTAATAGAGGGGCGCTTCCGTCTGGACATAAAAGTTGGTTACTAGAAGTAGTTGCATTTGTAACAAACACTGAATTTTCTGGGACTGGTTGGCTGAAGCTCACCTTATTATTGCCCGCGCAGTTTTGAAAACTCAAAATCATACCGCCGGTGAGAAGGATTATAAGGTTGAATTTGTAACTTTTGAGCATTCTCATAAGTCCCCCTTTGAGACAATGTCCAATCATTCTACGTATTTAAGTACTTCAAGAAAGATGCCTGTCCAAATCTTGTAGATTTGCATATATTCCATTCGCTTGTATTCGTTTTTGACAGTCGTATTTAATATCGACAAATTTGAACAAATTCGTCTGGTCCTTCGTAGTGCAATTGGCTAGGCCTCGACCAGAAAAGTGTATCAAGACGATATCTTATTTTGATTCGTTTCAAAATGAGTTGATGAATGAAGTTTCCACGCTGTTTTTTTTGTAGCGAAAAGAAGCTAAAAAATAGCGCATGAAAAGGCAGCTAGGCATTGTAAATGAGCTAGACATAGATCCTGCTCTGCAATCGTCTCAGTTGAAATGATGAGTTTTTTTCGGGTACTTGAATTGCAATTCAATTCATTATGATTTTAAACTCGCTCATATCGAATCTAATGCGACTAAGTGTAAAAATATTTTTTCTAGTTAATTTAGTATTTTACTCTTCGCTGGGGTTTGCTGAAGTTGAAAACCCCGTGCCTGATGAAGATGCCTTGGTAGTAGACGAGATCTATGACAATCCCAACCTAAAATTTACCGACGCCACCAAAATTCTTTTCAGCGAAAAATCAGCAATTGAAGACATCTTAAGTGATCTGCATAAATTGAGAAAACATAAAAGAAAAAGTTGGCAGCCAAAAAATTTACCAAAAAATATGCGGAGAAAAAGCAACTGAGAAAAATCGCCAGCGTGAATGGCCTTCCGTTAAAGGGACGGCTGCTTCAGGCCAAAGAATTGATGGGGCGAGAGTATCGCTCTTACTTTAAGGTGGCGAAACTCATTAAACGACCAGATCGTCATATACACCAATATGTAAAAGAAGCTTTTGCAGATTTTGATAAGCGCACACGGGGCAAAGCAAAGGCAACTTCGAAAGCGATATTGGTAGAGAGTAAAAAATACGGATTTGATCCCTTTTTCTTACTTGCAGTAATTGAAAATGAAAGTAATTTTGATATTAAAGTGAGAGGCGACGCCGGTGAAATTGGCCTGATGCAAATTTTACCTGAAACCGCAAAATGGATTTGCGAATTGAATAATTGGAAGTGGAAGGGCGAGAGAACCCTAAGAGACCCAGTGCAAAATGTTAAAATTGGTGCGGCCTATTTGAATCTCTTGCGAGAAAAATTTGAATCGGATGGCCAGCTTTATATTTCAGCCTATAATATGGGTCCGACAAATGTTTACCGGGCTTTGAGTCGTAAGGTAACACCAAAAGAGTATCATTCAAAAGTCCTCGAATTTTACATTAGTTATTATAAACAGATAAAAAAAGAATTTGAAAATAGCGACGCAAGTTAATTCGCAAACAAATTTAGGAATATTCTGGTTCAGGCAAACCGAATTCGGCTAACGGCAGCTGATTCAGAACCAGAGTCTGAATCGGACGATCCTTGTTTTTTCATCAATTCATTTTGAGCACGCCTCTATAAACGGCCTCGCTGAAACCGAAACCGTCTACCGTTGACAGCAGCGGCTGCCAGAAAACTGATTCAGATCCTTTTCGAGCCTAAATAAGACAACTCAATCCAATCCTGAAACATTTATAAAAGCGGTGCCGTGTACTGTTAGCTCCCTGTCTCCATTTATATTTAATTTGATTTTAACCTTGGCCCACTAGTTGCTCTGGCAAGCTCAATATATTTTTAAATCAAAAGCAGCACACAAGAAGATCTTGTTTGCAAAAACCTTTAGAGAGAGGATGTTATGAAAAGAGCAGTGTTGTCAGTTGTTGTAGGTCTGAGTTTATTGGGTGCTTTGTCTGCCCGCGCTGAGTGCGGAGGCGGAAATGTTGGCGGTACCGTTGGTGGTTTTGCTGTCGGAAAAGTCTTGGGCGGTCGAGGCCTAAGTGGTTTAGCTCTAGGCGCAGCTGGCGCGGCAGTAGGAAATCATATGGAAAAGAAGCACAATCAGAGAGAGTGTGAATTGCAGGCCCAACAAGCTCAAGCTGAGATGAAAGTGGGAGCACCTGCAACACCAATACAAGAAGGCACAAGTGCTGGATTATTTGTAAATCAAAAAGGTGAGCAATTTAAATGTTACAAAGAGCAAGGTCCCGCTGGCACAACCGTGAATGTTTGTATCAATGGTGAGACTACAATCAATGTGGATTCAGCTTTTGTTCACTATAAAGTTAAGTGTTTTGCTCGTAACACCTATACCGCTCAGGTATCGCCCTCGCCTGTGGGTTCTCCATTTAGTCAATCAACACTCCAAGAAGAGGCTCTTGGAATCTGTAGAGGAATTACGCCAAAAGGCGCTTGTGTTCCAACAGGTTGCAATTACTTAGATTAGTATTTTTAAAATTCTTTTGAATTAGGATTCGGATTCAGGCTGCATCTTTTATGGTGCAGCCGTTTTATTTTTTGATATAGGTCAGATCAAATATTGCATTTGTCAAAATCTCTTCTGGAACCCAAATATTAGCTTCGATACACATATCGGCTGAAGCGTGCTACGCCTGAAATTATCAATTGGCCCAAAAGCGGCCCCGAATTGGCACTGAATTGAAATTGTTCTAGGGTAGTTAAAAAATCTTCGGAAGGGTTTCAAAAATGGGCTATAATGCCGTGAATTTGAACGAAATAAAAAAGTATTTTGATTAAAGAAACAAAACCCGTTGAATAGGAGATTTTATGAAATTTGCATTTTTAATGAGCGTGGTAATTCTTGCAGGTCTTAGTGGTCAGGCCCATGAACTTGTTTGTTCAAGTTCAGATTCTAAAATTCAATATAAACTTGATGAAACAGATGGTGGAGCCCCAAGACGACCTTATGAATCACTTAGAGTAAATGGTCAAGATATCATCAGTGTGACCACTCCTGGCGGCGCAGAATATCGAATTGGTTCGATTCAGCTGCTCAATCGTGAACAGGTCACCTTCCCTAAAATTTCAGGTGATTATGAGACAGTAAGAGTTAAATTTTCGGCAAAGGTTTTAAATAACAACGGGAGTCTTTTGATTTCTGAGCCGATTCTTTGTGACGAGACGATTTATGTAGGAGCGCCAAGACCTTCCGCTCCACCTCGCCGTAATTAATTTTTAAAATTATTGAAATGTTTTTGATGGCCTGCCGGCTTTACACTTGGCAGGCCTTTTTTTTACTTCATATCATAGCGCGAAAGATCGACCACTCCCGCCTGAATGGGGTCGAGCCTAACATATTCTTTATTAACAAAGTCATAGAGCTTCCAAATTTTCGGATCCATGCGATCAACTGCATAAGTTTTGTAAAAGTCTTCATAGCTATCTTTAGAATGCACTTTTCGCAAATCGCTCAACATCGTTTCAAGATTTTGCGGTTCAACATAAAAGAATTGATTTGGATAAGAGCCATAAACACCAGGCTCAATTGAAAGACTATCTTCTTCTTTCGCAAATTCTAAACTTTCAAAAAACATAAAGGACACGTTTCTGTGCTCGCGATTGTGAATGACAGAATAGAGCCGTTGAGGATTGTCCAGCGGTCCAATAATCAAATAGCTCAAATCGGGAAAATACTCCGAATAGCCCTTCTTGCCATTAGGAATGCTTGCGATACTGCGAAGCGAGGCCTCAATAGGATCATTGGTGCGGACATCGGCTTTTAGCCTCTTCCAATTGATACTGTCATCTGGACCGCGAGCTTTGTCGTTCAATCTTTCGAAAAGTATTTTTTGTGCAAATTCGATATGAGATTGCTTTTCATTTTTAAACGGAATCGCCCTTATATTTGCAAATTTAAATTCATCTAGTTTTGTTAATTTACTGGTAAGTTTCCTTTGAACTAATTCAGAGGCGCTATACCAATAGTGCTTTACTATTGATCTTTGAGCCTCAGGTAAGAAGTTTAAATAGTTATTTTCAGCATCCATTCTGATGAAGTCCATATAGCGTCTGGTAAGGGCTTGATGTTCGAGATTACCAAAAACGTCAAAATTAACCACGAGGTTGTACACCAGGCGTTCAAATGTAGAGTAATCCAATACAAAGTAGGACTTAGAAATATCGCCGCGAGCGCCCTTTAGGACAGCGGCATTGTCGTTGTGTCTCCAAACTGTAAGTACAGCATTGTCATTTGAATCATCGCCATTCCAAATATCATTTAGCGATAGTCCCCCGGCATAATACTTTTCAAGTGCGGCACGTTCGACGACGCGATAGCTGTTTCTTCGCTTTGCCATTTCATTATAATCGCCTTGAAATTGCTTTAATTTAATTGCGTCGCCGAATTGTCCTGGCAGGGTTAAGGATTGCTCTACAGCCTCAGCGTATTCGCTTGATTTGACCATAAGATCAGAGCTTGGATTCATAAAGAATACATAGAATTGCTCTTGAATAGAATCAACTGCGACCGAACCATTGCACACCGGACCTTTGATGAAGGTCATGACATGATATTGAGAGTCTTCAAGTAAGAAGCGGTAACGAGCAATAATTGGCATTTCTTTATAGGTGATGAATGGGTTTGCCGCTTTGTCTGTATCCCAAGAAGGGTAATGCGTTGGTTGCCAAGCACTATTAATAAAATTATTTTCGAGCCAAGCAAGCTTTGCAGCGCCAATTTCATAGGGGATATGAGTTTTGCTCACAACAGTTCCTTGAAGTTTTACAAAACAATAGAAGAACGCGTCCGTGCCCGGATAATCATTTGGATTTCTGGTCGAAATAATGACGGGTCTTTCACAAGAATGAGATGAGCGTACGAGTCTTAAAAACTCCTTTGGCGAGTTTTGAAAATAAAAATGTGCTAAATACAAATGCTCAAACAGATAGCGACTTGTGATTTGGTGTTTGAAATCACTTTGATTTAAAAAGCGTGTCCAGTCTTTAATTTGATCCCGAATTTCATTGCTAAAAACAATTGGAGATTCGCTCTTGGGTGGGGGGGCACCATGCGAGACCCAATCAAAAATTGAATTGCGCTCCGATTCATTAAGGCTTGGTAAGCCATACGGCATTGCGAGTTCATGCTTATCTTTTAAAACATCTTTTTCTTCTTGGGTGGGGCAGACACGACTGTCTTTTACTGCCTTTTTAGGTCGCTCACGATCTCCTAGAGCCAACTGCAAGGATTCAATAAGCATTGCTTTGTGTTGGTGATCACCCATTACGCTGCGAAATCCCAAGTCGTGCCATTGAGCTGTTGTTTGCGCATCTTCATATAGTCTCGTGGGAGCGATTTCGGTCATTCTTGACCCGCCATAGACATTTTCTTTCTTTAATCCGCGCATGAGGCCATCATAGGATTGCAAATTAAGCTGGCAAGGTGAGTCTAAGCAACTGTGGCACGCGATACAGCGACTATTGAAGACGCCTTGAACTTTTTCAGTATAAATATAAGGGTCTTGGGCAAGATTCGAAGAAAGACTGGTGCTCTCAGGGCCTTTATTTTTATTCACAGTTGTGATGCCGTAGCCAACTGCGATTAAAAGTAAACAAATTGCCGCGGCGATCGCTTTCAATTTTTTAAGTTGATCCAACATTTATTTTCCCTTCAGATGTTTGGTATATTACTACTTTAGCTTGTGAATGAGAGATTCTAAAGTAAATTCAAACTAGGCATATTGTGTCTGGCTGAGGACTAGACCTTGAGTGACAAATAGTAGTCTTAAGTCTAGAGAAGCTATAAGAAACAATTTGAGAAGTATTGCGGAATTGCGCTTTTTAGTTTTGATATTGAAGGCTTTCTAAAGTTAAATGATGAGCGCATTAGTTACCAGGAGCTTAGTGTTGTGAATACGATTGCTTTTTATCAGCGACATTTAGATCAAGTCAGTCGAAGTTTCGCTTTTTGTATTGCGCGTTTAGAAGATGACCTAAGGCTTTGGGTTTCGATCTCCTATCTACTCTGTCGTATGCTCGATACCATTGAAGACTCTTCCTGGAAAAATGAAACAGCGAAACTTCAATCCTTTAAACTTTTTCAAAATTTTATTTTAGTAAGCCCCAGTGAACATGAGGTTCATATTTGGCAACATCAATTTAATGCGGAGATTCCGGCAGGTGAACGTACTCTGCTAGCTGAGTCCTTTTTAATTTTTAGTGATTTTCACGAGCTGCCCATTCATATAAGAAGTAAAATTTGCCGAGGTGTGCTCAATATGAGCAGAGGCATGCTTTATTTTTCTAAAAAGGGCAGTAGCAGGCTCAAAACTTTGGCTGAAGTTAATCAATATTGTTTTTTTGTAGCTGGGGTCGTGGGTGAACTCTTGACCGATCTTCAAAGTGAAAAAACCATTTTTTTAAAAGTTGAAAACCTCACTTTGCTCTCTCATCACTTTGGGCTTTTCTTGCAAAAAATAAATCTATTGAAGGATCAATTTAAAGACGAAGCAGAAGGTCGTTTTTTGGTTCCGTCTCGATCTCAGCTCTTTCAAAGCTTGGCTATTAACGCCCGCTATTCGCTTGAGTATATTCAAAGTATTCCTATACAGTCTTCAGGCTATCGACTTTTTTGTTCGTGGTCTTTGTTTCTAGGAATTTATTCGCTTGATTGGATTCAAAAGTCTTGGGCGCTGAAAGTGTTAGATAAAATACCAAGAATTTTGACTGAGCAGCTGATGCTTAAGATTCAAAGTATAATTGATGATAATAAAGCCCTTGAAAGTCTCTTTATTGAAAAGTTAAAATTTGCAGAGCCTGTTAGTGAGACCTCACTGCAAGTAGAACTCCCTTGGTTTGACAGTCTTTATGAGGGCGGATTAGATCAACAGCATTTGATTAGCTTGGGTATGATTGGCTAGAATTTCACCCCAGCTGCCGAGAAAAAAATCGCAAATTGTAAAAAAGTAAGAGCAAAATCCTGCGAAATGAAGAAAAGAAAAAAAAACGCCTTCAGATCAAATATATTTGGGTTAAACTGAGCACAGAATTTGAATAGTACCTCGTCATCAATGCAAATCGTTTTCAAGTTTGGAAATAACTTCCAGCGCGATTTGTAATTAAAGAGGAGAACTCATGAAAAAAATCGCACTATCATTCGCGGCAGTTGTTGCACTTGCATCAGTAGCACACGCAGAAGATGATTCTTGCAGCGTAATGACAGCTGGAGAGGGCCAGAAACTAGCTTGTGTTCAAGCTAAGTTCCAAGGCAAAGTTGCTCAAGTTTCAAAATTTGCTACTGACATTCAGTCTCAAATTGAAAAGATGGAGCAACAACGTGATGCTAACGACAATGACAAGCAAGAGCGTGAAGCACGTTTGGCTCAATTAAGACTTGCTCTTAAAGGTCTTATGACAGAAATGGAAGAAGCTAAGACTTCTGCTCTAACTGTTGCTCACAATGTGGCCCAAGAAGTTCGTGAAGTAACTGGCCGCGCAGAAGACAGTGACAAAGATCAAGCTGAGCGCGCAGCACGTATGGCCAAAGTAAAATCAGTTTACGATAGCATCGTTGCTGAGATCAAAGAAACTGCAAAAGAAATTCTTGATGGCGCGAAGGCTCTATTGACTCGCATCACCACTGACGACAAAGACTAGAATTTAGTTTTTATTAGTCATTTTAAAAGGGCAGCTCTTTCAGAGTTGCCCTTTTTTTATTTCCTAGACACGCTCATAAAACTTGTGCTCGATACAATATGTAGGAATAATATCTCAAGGATTTCATTTTAGTAAGTTCAACGAACCACCAACAGGAGATTGTCATGTATAAATCAACTATTGCTAGCTTCCTGGCTTGTACCACTCTTAGTATCAACGTATTGGCCGCAGATGTGAAGATTACTAGCTTTCGATTTTTAGAAAATGGCAGCAACTTTTCGCCGGCGGCAGAACTGTGTGGAGAATTAGTGACGCCTTCAGGTAAGCCAGAAATGATCAAAATAACCTCTGATCCAGGTGCTAAGGGGCCAGGTCTATATTATACATGGGCGGGAAAAGACGGCAAATTCTGTTCTTTGCTTGCAACTTACAGTGGCCAGGCAAACGCCGAATTAGCCCAGTAATTTGTAACTTATTAATCAATGCTGAATTCATTTACTTCAGAGTGTGTAGAAGTATTTGATGAGGAATGAGAAGTTTTGATGGTGATGGTTTCGCTTCCTGTTGATGTGCTGCAGTTGACATTTGGGTGTTGCGAGCTAAATAAATTAAGAGCATCTTGGCAGGCCGCCATCCCGCTGAGATCACCGGAGCCACACGAGTTTTGGGCGACTCGGTAGTCTGCCAGGATTTGAGGATCGCAGGGGCCGCCTTCTTGGCCATTGGTGGTGCCAAAGCTTTGCGCGGTAGCTACAGGTGGTGGCGGTGCCGCGGTCGCTGGTGGAGCATCGTCATGATGTGTACACGCAGTTATTAATGTCCAGCTAAGTAACAAAAACGCAATTGATTTCACAAATTTCCCCTTTGATCTAGATTGTTAAATTTTCATCATTCGCAAAAATCGGCACGGCTCAAATTCCTACTGAGTCGTTAGTTTGTCGCTGACTTTTAACCAACTGATTTGCTGAAAAAAGTGTGCCAATTTGAAATTGCTATTAATTTTTTTAAATCAAGAGCGAGTGACTAAATTATCTTCGGATTGAAGCAATTCAAATGATTGACCGAATTCAGGGGTCAGCGCTGGCAGACTCAATTGATGTTCAATTTGGCGGCGCAATTCGTCGGCAGCGGCAGGTTCACCGTGAGTGACAAATACACGGCGGGGTTTTTTCTTAAAGTTTCGAATCCAACTTAATATTTCATTTGCATCAGCGTGCGCCGACATCGAGCTCAAGTGAGCTATTTCGGCGCGAATTTTTACGAAATCACCAAATATCTTAATCTCGTTAGCTCCATTTAAAATGCTTTCTCCACGAGTACCGCCGGCTTGAAAGCCAACAAAAAGAATCGTATTTTTTGGGTCGGGAGCAAAGTTTTTAAGGTGATGAAGTATGCGTCCGCCGGTAGCCATACCGCTCGCCGCGATGATAATGATGGGATCTTTTCGCTCATTTAGAGCAGCTGAGTCTTCAACACTTATGATAGCTTTTGCGGTCGCACAAATTTCTTTGGCTTCTGCTTGTGACATTTTTGATTCGTGAAAGTCCTTACAAAAAACTTCATTCGCTCTTTGAGCCATTGGGCTATTTAAATAAACTGGAAGGTCCGGAATTTGGTTTGCGATTTTCAATTCGCGAATATAATGCAAAACCAATTGCGCTCGTCCAACCGCAAATGAAGGAATGAGTAAGCTTCCCTTTCGTTCATAGGTCTTAAGTATCACTTTTCGCAGCTCTTCTTTCGGATCGACCTCGAGATGCTTACGGTTTCCGTAGGTTGATTCAACCACAAGCTCATCGGCACCCAAATCAAAGTCTGGCAGGCGGTTGATCGGGTCGCTTTTTCGACCAAGGTCACCAGAAAAACAGATGCTGCCTTTTTTGGTTTGAATTAAAATGCTCGCGGCTCCAAAGAGATGGCCTGCCGGATGAAAGCTAAATTCAATTTTATCATCCGAGCCATTTTTTGAAATACTATAAATTTCCTTCCAGTTGGTGGGCACAAATGAACTGAGACAGGCGCGAGCTTCTTTTTCAGTATAAAGTGGCAGTGCTGGTTTGTGCCTTGAAAAACCATGCTTATTGGCGTGCCTGGCCTCTTCTTCTTGAAGATAACCAGAGTCCGGAAGCAAGACACTGCAAAGGTCATAGGTCGCTTCGCTACAATAAATACTTCCGCGAAAACCATTTTTGACAAGTAGTGGAATATAGCCGCTATGATCAAGATGTGCATGAGTTAAAATGACAGCGTCAAGTTCTGAGGCCGAAAAAGGGAGATCTTCCCAATTTCGCAGACGCAATTTTTTGTAACCTTGAAACAAACCGCAGTCGATTAAAATTTTCGTCTTTTCGGAGCTCAGAAGATAGCGTGAACCGGTGACTGTATCTGTTGCTCCGAGAAAGCGAAGTTTCATATTGCGGGCCTCTTATTGTTTTAAACGTGTGGTCAGCAGTTCGCTAAATGCATTGAGCGCATCGACCCAAGTAAAAATGCCTACGAGTTCTTGTCGATCACAAACCAAGGCGCAGCCCATTTTTTTTGATGCCATTTCAGAGCAAACATCAGTTAAGCTCGAAGTTGGTGAAATGATAAAGGGCTCGGGCGTATAGGCTTCTTCAACTGTCACTTTTTCTGGATCGACATCTTGAAAACTTTCAACAAGTCTTAAGTCACGATCTGAGAGAATCCCAACCAATTTGCCACCATTCATAACTGGCAAATGGCGAACTCGCAATTCAGCCATCATTTTCTCAGCCTTAATTAAGTTTTGATCGGAGCCAATTGTGTGGGGAAGAGTGGTCATATATTTTGATACAGTTGGGATAGCTTTCATTTTGGCTCCTTGTTAAGAAAAATTGATTCTATGGTGCATAAGTGCAAGCGATATGCCGCTTAAATTAACCTATATGGGTTTTGAAAATTAGGCTGAGACAAATTGGCAGAGCTTATTAAAAAATGGGACAAATTGGTTTTGGATAAGTTACTTTTTGGCCCAGGCTTAATTTTTATTTGGCTCGGATTCGAGTCGGAGTCGAGTCAGAGTTGAATCAGAGTTGAATCAGTTTTCGTGGCAGCAGCAGCCGTCGGCCGTTAAGCTGTTTCGGTCTCGGTTTCTGGAGCCGTTAACTGAAGTCGGTTTGCCAGGCTCCGAAGTTTTATGCGGCTGGGAGGCCTCGTGAAAAGCGCAAGCGATTGAAAATGAGCCGAGACTTACAGATCTGACCGGTACTATAGGCGGCGCCAAACTCTAGGGCTCTTTGAAGAATTTCCTTTTGCTCGATAGAGGTCAAAATTTGATCAGCTAAAGCAAATGTTGTTTTGATTTCATTTTCTAAATGCCAAGTTACCCGAGATACAAATTCAATTAAAAATAGTTTGAGTAAGACCAACTGGGAAGCTTTGGTTTCATATTTGTCTACAAAGAGGCGCAAATCGAGTAGTTGTTTGCAAGTCTTTCGATTGTCTTCTAAGTTTTTTGTAATTTTATTTTTGTCGGTTGGGGAAAGTGCATTCCAAACTTGCGAACTTTGTAGTTTAGCAATGAGGAAGGCTTCTTCTTTGGCGAGGTGGGTTTCTTCAAAGGCAATTTGAATGGCATAAATTGCGAGTCGAATATCTTCGGGAGGAACCAATTTCTCATCAGTGAGATCCGAAGAATATGTCTCAAGTAGAGATAATCCCAAATGAATGACTTGCATTTCATTTTTGAGGTGTTCTGTAAATGCAAACATAAATTCCTTTGAAAAAATCAGATTATATAAATGGACAATGCAGTAGATATGCCATGAGTCGATCTTGGCTTTAATTCAACTCATCTCGGGTTCGATCAAAAAATGGGACATTTCAAGTTCTCGCGCGAGCATTCATGGCTCGTTGACAGAATTGGAACACAGCTTTAAAATAGCGGGATGGAAGATATCAATGCCGCAGGTTTAGTTGACCAAGTTTTTTTAAGATGTGTTCAGGATTGTTTTGAAGCGATTATGTTAACGGATCCCTCAGGACGACTGACATATGTTAATCCGGCTTGGATTTTAACATACGGCTATCGTAAAGACGAAGCGCTTGGGCAAACCCCACGACTTTTGCGATCTCCACTGCAAGATGACAATTTTTACAAAGCTTTATGGCAAACCATTTTAGATCCAAAAATAGGTTTCTGGCGAGGCGAAGTGGTTAATCGCGCCAAGGATGGGCATTTGGTGCCTGTGCTGCTGACGATTACTCCGTACCGAGAGGCTTCGGGTAAAATAGCTGGTTATATGGGAATTGCAGTTGATCTTTCAGAACATAAACGCATGGAGCAACAAATTCTTCAGCAGGACCGACTGGCTTCGATTGGTATGCTGGCGGGAGGTCTTGCGCACGAAATCGGAAATCCTCTGGGCGTGATTCGCGGGCGTACAGAACTTGTTATGAATCAACTTGTCGGAAATGAAGTGGCCAAGAAAAACTTAGAGGCCGTACTCGGACAAATTGATCGTATATCTGGCCTCATTCAGTCTTTACTGCGAGTCAGCCGAGTTCCAGATCAAATTTTACTTCGAGAAATTCAACTCTTCCCTGCAGTGAAAGAAGTTCTTAATTTGATGGGCGAGTCTTGTCGTAAAATTGGGATTGAGCTTCAAAGTAAAAATTTAGAGCAAATTGTGTTTGCCGATCCCGCCCATTTGCAACAACTTTTTTTAAATATTATTATCAATTCAATGCACGCAATTGAAGAGCAAAAAATTAGAGCCGAATCGCTAAACCAAACTACTGAAAAAATTGCCAGTCCTCATTTTATAGAAATTATGGCTGAAGGAATTCCGAACAGACGATGTATGGTGAGTATTAGGGACTCTGGTTGCGGAATTTCAAAAGATAATATTCGCAAGCTCTTTCAGCCATTTTTTACAACTAAAGCAGCCGGTAAGGGGACAGGGCTTGGTTTATCAATTGTGGCCAAATTAGTTGAAGAGATGGAAGCCAAAGTATTTGTTGAAAGTGATGGCGTTGGGCTTGGGGCCACGTTTAAAATTGAATTCAAAACTCCATAGAGTTTTTAGCTCTCGTCTTCTTCTTCGCCATCAAGGTCTTGATCAGAATCGGAATGTGAATTGGTATCTTGAACCAAGCCGTATTCTCGCTCTTTTCGATATAGTGTTCGGCGATTGATTCCTAAAACCTGTGCCGCCTTTTCTTTTCGGCCTCCGGTCTTATCGAGAACAAATTTGAAGTAGCGTTTTTCGATCTCTTCAAGAGTGGGCATGGTGCCGGACTGGGTAGACTCAAAAAAAGATTCAGCACTCGCTTCGCCTGAAGAAGACAAATCTTTGAGCTCAATGAGTGCACCGCGAGCGAGCACAAGGGCGCGTTCAATAATATTTTCAAGCTCGCGCACATTGCCCTCCCAGGGCATTGCAAGCAAGCGAGTGAGAGCCTCTTGAGAAAATCCCTTTACCTTTGAACCATTAGCAGCAGAGTATTTTTTTAAAAAATGTTCGGCGAGTAATGGAATATCTTCTCGCCGATGTCTGAGTGGAGGGATCAAAATCGGAATGACAGAAAGTCTGTAGTAAAGATCTTCTCTGAAGGTGCCATTTTTAATTGCGAGCTTTAGATCTTTATGTGTGGCCGCAATGATGCGTACATTGATTTCGCGATCAATATTGTCGCCTACTGCGCGTATCTTTCTCTCTTGAATAACTCTTAGTAATTTTGCTTGTAGGGCCAAATTCATATCGCCAATTTCATCTAGAAATAAAGTTCCACCATCGGCTTCTTCAAAAAGGCCACGCTTTTTTGAGATAGCGCCCGTAAAGGCGCCTTTGGCGTGTCCAAAAAGCTCACTCTCAAGAAGGGATTCAGGGATTGCAGTGCAATTGATGGCTACAAATCTCTTGGTGCGACGCGGGCCTTCGTCATGAATTGCGTTGGCAACCCGTTCTTTACCCGTTCCGCTTTCACCAGTAATCAAAACATTTGCTGTGGCTGGAGCAACTCTTTGAATGAGGTCAAAAACCTCACGCATGCCGGGAGATTTGCCAATGATTTTTCTGAAGGATTGAGTCTGTTCAATTTCACCTTGGAGTCTTGCATTTTCAAGATGAAGATCGCGAAACTTAAGTGCGCGTGCAACGGTTACGCTCATTTCAGCTAGTTTAAAAGGTTTGGTTGTATAATCGAAAGCACCTTTGCGAATCGCCTCGATTGCAGTCTCAATAGAGCCAAATGCCGTAATCAAAATAATTGGAATATTAGGCGCAATTTCTCTGAATTGAACGATGAATTCTAAGCCGTTCATCCCCGGCATATTGAGGTCGCTGATTATCAGGTCAAGGCGTTCGCCAAGACCCTCCTGATTCAAATTCGATGAGGTCGAAAATTCACCCTTCTTCACTCGCTCTAAGGCATCACTTGCAGATGGCGCTTCGCTGACCTTGTGACTTTCGGAGCGTAGGAAGTCGACAACCATCGACCTCATTCCAGCATCATCATCTATGACTAATATATGATGGGTTCTCGACATACAGCTCTCCTTACAGTGAAAAACGAGACAAATTGGCTCGCCCCTGAGCTAAGATGGCTCAGATTAAAGCTCTTATCAACTATAGGCAATCCACTCTATCTAAAAAGCACAGCCTATGCCAAGGAGCCAATCTTTCTCGCCTCGAGATTTTTTAGCCCGTAGGATCAGCAAAAATATTATAGGCTAAGTTTAAATGGGATTTGAGCCTCAGAATCTTGGCAAGCTCTGTGCAAATTAAAATGAATAAATGAAAAGGGGGGTAGGTATGGAAAAATCAATTGGCGAATTCATGATCAAAAGTCCTTATGTTGGAGAAGCCGAAATGAGTCTTCAAGAGGCACTAGAGTTTTTAGTAGAATGTGGGGTTCGACATTTACCAATTGTCGAAGAAGGTAAGCTTATAGGTCTGGTTTCTGAGCGTGACTTGCGTGCTTGCAGTGCATTGCCTCAGGCCGATAAACTTTTAGTGGGTGATATCATGAAAAGAGAAGTTTATGTCGCCAAAAGATCGACTCCCCTACGTGAAATCGTAAGCACTATGCAAGAGCGTAAGATTGGTTCAGCAGTGGTTGTAAACAACTCAAAAGAAGTCCTAGGAATATTCACCGTGATCGATGCTCTGGGGATTTTAGTTGATTTGCTAGATGAAGAAAACCTCGAGGATATTTTCGTCGACGACTATTATGATGCCTGGGATATGAATGCGCGTTGTTAGGGAGTTCATTTAACTTCATGGCAATTTAAATTTGGTTTCGAGCTTTTTAATTCCTGATTGAAACTTTGTGTTCTGGCTCCGAACGCCAGAACACTGATAAGGCCTGAGACTAAAAGAATCGCGCCTGCCCAGCGTTTGCGTTTCTGAAAATTGGGTTTTGCTAATTTATGAAAGAGTGTTCCTCCTAAAAATAAAATTGGCGCATTACCAAGCCAAAAGGCGAACATAAAAAGCCCACCTCTTAGTGCGCTACCGGTCGCAAGGGCTCCAATCAGAAAACTATAGAGATGCCCGCAGGGCAATAAAACTGTGAGCAGGCCTGAAAGTACTGAAGTCGTCTGACTAGGTAAATTTGAACTTCTTAAGTTCTGCCAAAGTTTCAAAATATTTTGGTTTAAGTATCTATTAAATTTACTGGCAAAGGGTCTGGCAGATATTCTCGCAAATACTTTGGGGAAAAAAGCGGGCAAATTAAAATGCAAGGATTGATCGGTCCATAAGCGCCATGCATTTACAAAAAGCAAGAAAGCGATTAAAATGATTCCAAAATTTGAAAGCCACTCGGGGCGGCTCTGACCTAGGATCAAATTTCCAAAAGAACCTAAGGCTGCGCCGATGCAGACATATGAAAACAATCGTCCCA
>JAYUEN010000008.1:0-68279 GCA_043739185.1 Bdellovibrionales bacterium | reverse complement strand
TGGTTTTTGTATTAACTGGTGATCACGGGGTCGCACCAAGTGCGGCTTTCGCCAAAGAATCTAAGCTCGAAGCGGACACCTTTAATTATAAAAAAATGCAAGATGAATTGAACCAAAAAATGATTGAAAAATTCGGCGCAATTGATGGGAGTTGGATTTTGAAAATCAATTCACTCAATTTTTATTTCAATTTGAAAGCTGCAGCCCTTAAAAAAGTAACTTCTCGGGAACTTGAGGATTTCGCGAAAATTGAATTATTAAAAACTCCCGGAATTTCCTTTGCCTTTTCAAAGTCTGACTATTTTGCGAAAACTTTGCCACCTGGGCAATTAGAACGCCAGATTTTGAAAACCTATAACCCAACAATCAATGGCGATGTCGTATTGATTCCAAAAGTATTTTATACTGATGATAGCCACAGTTCGACACATATGACGGGGTATAATTACGATCGTACGGTTCCCCTTTTGATCGCTGCGCGAAATATCAAATCTGGCGTTTATCCTGGATCAGTCGAAATCGTAGATCTTGCGCCGACACTTTCATTTCTCCTGGGAGTATTGCCGCCCTCATTAAGCGAGGGCCGAGTTTTACACGAGGCTTTTTGAATGTACCTGCTTAGTTTTGGAGGCGCGCCGCAAGAAGCGCAGCGCGCCTCCAAAACTAAGCAGGTACATTATGGCTAATCTTGTTGCTCGGCCACATATTGATTGATGATACCGAGAACTGCTTTGGCTGCGGTTGAAACAATATATGGTGGATCAACATCAATATCTGTCAGAAGTTTGGTGCGATACTCTGACATCGCGCTTTCTGAGAGCGCCCATCTGACAACTCGAAACGCAAAGATATTTTCTGCGCCTCCATAAAATACAATGAGATCCGACTTTTCCTTTTCGCTCAGACCTGAACTTTCTGAGGTTACGAAAGGCGCTTTTTCTTTGAAGTCAGTCATTGCAATTAAGGTCGACGTACCTTGCGATCCACATTGCATTAGACCCGCCATTGTGGGCTCTCCTCTTCCTAAATTATAGATCTGTCCAAAATGATTTTTCTCATAGGTTTGCAAGTCCTTAATTTGGAGATCACTCAATTTTTTCGAGGCCCCCGCACAAATCATGCGTGCACGAAAGGCTGACAGAAAAATGGGACGATACTTAATATGTAGTTCGGCGAGTTTTTGAAGTGCATTGGCTTCTTTTTCCCCGAGTCCAAACTGATGAGTCATTTCATGAAATAAAATTGGCAAAAGTACTGATTTAAGAGATGCCTTTGGAAATCTTGAAAGTCGTGAGGCGCTCAAGCAGATCGGCGAATTCTTGCGGTATTCAGTTGAAGCATCCTTTTCGTCTTTGCCTTCAAAGCAAGGGCCATTGATGATTTCGAATTTTAGGCCTTTTAGGTAATTCATGGTTTCATCATTAATAGTAAAAAATGGACTACCCAATACCTGAAGTGAAACTTGTTTGAGTTCAGGTTTTAGATCAGATTGAGTGATTTTAAATGAATTGCCCGCAAGTTTCCGATCTGAAATATCCCAAATCGAAGAGCTTAGATAATAAATTTCCTCCTCTAAATCCTTTCGGTCTGAACGTAAGACATTGCCGCCGCCGGTTCCGCCGGGACCATTCGGGTCAGTATTTCCGCCACCTGCTGCCAAGACTGAGCTGCAGCTTACAAAAATCGTCGCAAAAACCAATGCAAATCGCTTTAAATCGAACATAAATTACTCCGTATTCTGGTTAAGGGACCTAGCAAAACGAGGTCCAAATTTTTAGTTTTTTAACTTATAAGTTGTGCGTAATTTAAACCAGATAACGTATTGCGTCTAGATAATCATTGTAAACAATGAACGAAATACGTACAATTTAGTAAACATGAAAAAAGAAAGCGTTTTCAAATTCAATACTTACAAAACTTTGATGGCGTTTATGTTAACTGGATCGGAGCGCCGGGGGGAACTTACCAGGGCAGCGAAATTCTTAAATTGCGGTAGGTCGTATTTGTCACGTGTGATATCTGAAAATCTTCATCTGACGCCTGATCACGCCTTCAATTTGTCTAGATTTTGGAAGCTCAGTCTAAGTGAGCGCGATTACTTTTTAAATCTGGTCGAGTTCGAACGCGCAGGCGACAAAAATTACAAAGAATTTTTACGTAATAAAATCATTGAAATCAAAAAGAAAAATGAATCAATTGCAGAGCGAACCGATCGAAAGGCTTTTCTCGTTGATTCCTATCAGGCTACTTATTTTTCATCTTGGATCTGGAGTGCACTTCACTTCTTAACGTCTATTCCAGAATTTCAGAATGTGGCAAAGCTTGCATCGCGTACGGGGCTTCAACAAGAACAAATACTTGAATTTCTAAAGGGGCTTGAGCAGCAGGGTTTTTTAACCCATACCTCAGGGACGTGGAAGTTTCACTCCGGAGAGTTTCATGCGTCTCAAGATTCGCCATTGGTATTGCTGCATCATCAAAATTGGCGAATGCGTGCTTTACTCGATGCGCAGGCGCTGGGCCGCAATGAAGCCATTCATTTTACTGGAGTGCAAACGATGAGTTTTGAAGATGTTCAAAAAATCAAAGAACTGTTGCTCAACTTTTTAAGCGATGCAAGCCGGGTGGCGGCCCCTTCGGCACCTGAAGAATGTATGGCGCTGACCTGTGATTTTTTCAAAGTATAATGAGCGGTGACTTTAGCAAAATGAAAAGGGACAATCGAAGTTCGTAATGACCAAATTATTTTCTGTTCTATCTATTTTTTTGTTTTTGATACCTACTATATTAAATAGATTCCCTTTGGTTTATTACGATACTGGGTTCTATCTTTTTTATGCTAAGAATACATTGTATGAATCCTCTTTTTTATTTAGGCCCCTGGCATACTCGGCATTGGTTGCATTTTCACATTCTTTATTTCTGTTGATCCTTGTTCAAAGTGCTTGGCTGAGTTTACTCATTGAGCGCACTTCAAAAATAATGGAGCTGGATCGACGAATTTACTTTCTCGTAATTTTTCTTTCGGTACTGCTTACGCCTATTGCAATTTATTCAAACTTTATCATGCCGGATATTTTTTTTGCGATTCAGTTTCTTGCTCTGTTTAATTTATTTCACGAAAAAAGTGGTTTTGCATGGAAGTGGTTCTATGGCTTTTCATTGATTTTTGCGAGTATGGTTCATTATTCTAATTTGGTTTTGTGCGCAGCTCTCTTTTTAATTGCACTGATCCTTATGTTGATTCAGAAGTCTAGACAGAAAATTGTTTTTCTCTTTCTGATTCCTATTCTAATTTTGCCGGCAGTGCATTTTGCGCGTTTCAATCAGTTTACGCTCACCAACTCAGCGTATTTTTATCTTTTTTCACGTTTGCAGGCTCTCGATATCAGTCAAAGTTTTCTAGAAGAAAAGTGCAAAACTGAAGACCTTAAATTGTGCCTCGTATTAAAGGATGGATTTAACCCATGGGACTGGTCCTCGCATGGATCTATTAAGCGTCTTGGCGGATTACCGGTCCTTCAAGCTGAATTGCGTAAGGTATGCAATGAAGTCTTTCATAGGCGCGCATTGGTTTTAGAATTTCTGCGAAAGTCTTCGCTCAATATTCTCAAGCAGTTCATTTATTTTTCAAAACCTCCAGAGGCGACTCCAAATGATCACTCGGTAAAAGACACTTTGATTTTGTATAGCGAATTTGAAAAAGCACAATTTGAAAGTCAAACTTTGAAAAAGTATGAACCTGAGCATATTGAAAATGTTCGCCATATTTTAGAAGAACTTTATTTCATGATAATAGTCATAAGCTTTTTTATATTTGTATTGCTCTATAAAAAACTCTCAGTAGCTCAGAATAATTTTTTTGAACTTTTAATGGGCGTTCTCATATTAAATGCAATTATATGCGGTTCTTTGACTGAGCCCGCAGACCGCTATCAAGGACGGCTCATTTTTTTATTTCCACTTTTTATCATTTATATCCTGCTCAATCGCTGGCTAGGAAAAGGCAAACTACGTCATACTCCTGGCAATGACTAAGGTCCTAAGACTGTGTATAGGTCTGTGGACCATCGACTCGTCTGGTTTCTAATTGCAAATTTCCTAGACCTAGGCCCTGAAAAAACTCGACGAATGAATTGAAAAGCAAAACTTAGGTCCAGTTCCTATCTGACAATAGTCTAGTTTTGCTAGACGAGACTAAAGCCTTCACAGACCTAGCCGAAAGGATGTTTGTGACCAGCAATACGGACTTTGAATTTTAGACTGGAGAGCCAAAAGAGTGTGACTGCTCGATTGTAACTCGATGAAGGTCTAGGACAAAAAGAAAGAACGGCGACTCACCAAACGTGTTCAACCAAAAGGTGCCAACCAACAAAAAAATGGAAGGCACTCTCTCTTTTAAGTTTTGTAGGTAAAGCTTTGAAGAGGGCGAGATAGGATTTTTCGCAAAACATTAGAGGAGTTCCAAATGGGACTAAGAGTAGGGACAAATATAGCTTCGATAAACGCACAGCGCTCACTGGTAGGGAGTCAGCGCGAAATTCAAAAGAGTTTCGCCCAACTTTCTTCAGGAAGTCGGATTACCAAATCTGCTGACGATGCCGCTGGACTCTCAATCAGCGAAAACATGAAGTCGCATATTCGCGGCTATATGCAAGCTCAGCGCAATGCCAACGACGGTGTGTCGATGGTGCAAGTTGCAGAGGGTGGTTTGAATGAGATTTCAAACATTATGACTCGACTTCGTGAATTGGGCGTTCAAGCCGCTTCAGACACCATTGGTGATACCGAGCGTGGATTCGTCAATAAAGAGGTGCAACAATTAAAAGTTGAGGCCGATCGGATTTCAAAAACGACTCGTTTCGGAAAAACTCAACTTCTTGATGGCTCCGGCGGAGAGTTTTCCTTCCAAATTGACTTAAACAACGATGATTTCAAAGATAGAATTAAATTCAATGCCTCAGAAGCAGATGCTTCCGCTTCAAACTTAGGAATCGATGGTCTTGATTTTTCTGATAAAGAAAATGCAAGAAATGCACTTGAAACTCTCGATGTGGCGCAAGTTCAAGTCAACGGCTATCGCGCGAATTTAGGAGCCTTGCAGAATCGCTTGAATTCAACATCTGATAACTTAGGCGTGTCGATGGAGAATTTATCAGCTGCGAACTCACGTATTCGTGATACTGACATTGCGGCCTCAAGTGCCGAATTAACTAAGAATAATATTTTAATGAGTGCGTCTACTTCAGTGGTTGCTCAGGCAAATCAACAACCGCAACTCGCTCTTAAATTATTAGCATAATAATTTTATAACTAATTTTAATTTATTAAAAATAAATTGCAGATGTGACTTAAGCATCTGCGAGGGAAAAGGTGTCCTCTAAGCTTTTTCTCTTGTACCACCTACCCAGAGGGCGTGAGCTCTCTGGTGGGTACTTAAGTGGAGAGAGAAGTTTTGGATCAAGCCGAATAGCTAGAAAATAGCTCTCAATTTAAATATTTCAAACGGGATAGCCGATAAAAAAATGTATGGATATTAAATCGGTATTAAGAAGTTCTTGGCCTTTCAATGTGCAGGCACCTGCAAAGGTGGATAAGCGCACCGTAACTGCTGAAACCGGTGATCGCGATGGCAATGGTCAGTCTCAAAAAGAAGAACAAAAACCAAAGCGCAACTTAAGTCCAGAAGAGCTCAAAGAAGCCATCGTATATCTTGAAGGTCTTGAGGGTGTAAAAATGAACAACCTCAAAGTCCGGCTGGCTGTCGCGGACGGCGTCAGCGTCGTTTATATTGAAGATCAGCTTGGAAAAGTAGTTCGAAGAATACCAGAAGCCGAGCTCAGTGTATTGACTCAAAATCGCCAAAAAAAATCTGGGCACTTACTCAACAAAGCCATGTAGCTTCGCATAAATTTTGACACTAGCCAAAGGCTCAAGGCCATTTTATTGGCTCACAATATCTTGTATTTATCTGTGAGAATAAAGGAAAGAGCAAATCACCTCTTGATTAGGAGTCACTGGTGCCTGCGATTACCTTCGGCGGAATAAATACTGGATTGCCACCAAATCTGGTCGATCAAATGATCGAGGCCGAAAAACTTCCTATAAAAAATATGCAAGCTCAAAAGGGAAAATCTGAAAACCGCATGAAGCTGGTTACTGAAATTGAAACCAAGATCAACGATATCCAAGGTAAAATTGGCGAGTTGGCAAATTCCAAAGGCTTTACCGATATCAAACTCAATTCAAGCGATCCCAATGTGATCAATGGCACCATCGATCCATCTATAGCGCCTAACGGCTCGTGGACAGTCGAAGTAGATCAACTCGCGCAAAAAGCATCGGCCATTACCAATGGATTTCCGGATCGAGACTCTTCTCAATTGGGAGTAGGATATTTTCGCTTCAAAACCCCTGATGGAGACAAGAGTGTTTATATCAATGGTTCAAACAATACTTTAGAAGGAGCCGCCAAAGCGATAAATAATTCACATTTGGGCGTGCGCGCGGCGATTATTAATGACCGCAAAGACACGGACAATCCGTTCAAGCTCGTGATATCAGCCGAAGGCGTAGGTGCAGAAAAAGGAATTGAGTACCCTACGCTGTATTTTCTCGATGGCGACCAAGATCTCTTTTTCGAATCAAAAAAAGAGGCCTTGAATGGATTGGTCAAGGTCGACGGCTTTGATTTCGAAATAGCCGATAATAATCTAAAGGACCTCATACCGGGAATTAATCTTGAACTCAAAAAAGCCTCTCCGGGAAATCCGGTTACACTCTCAGTAAAAGAGGACCATGAAATCATTGCCGGAAAAGTAAAGGGTTTTGTTGATTCAATGAATGCGGTACTGCAATTCATTCAGGCGCAAAATAAATTAGATAAATCTTCGGACACCACACAGACTTTGGGCGGAGATGGTCTTCTTAGAACAGTTGAAAATCGGCTCAGGCAGTTGATTCAAAATCCGCAGTATGGTGTTAAGAGTCCGATCAAAACCCTGAGTGAAATCGGAATACGCTTCACCCGGGCCGGAATCCTAGAGCTCGATCAGAAAAAATTTGAAACTACGCTAGGCGGAAATCCAGATGGCGTTCATGGTTTTTTGGTTGGAGACGGCTTCAATACAGGCTTTGTTCCTTCGCTCAAGCGGGAAATTGGAAACTTACTCAATTCAGCATTTGGTCCCATAGCAAATCGAAAAAAAGGTTTACAAGAGAAAATTAATGATTTTGACCAAAGGATTGAACAAAAAGAAAAGCAATTAACTAAGAAGGAAGAGCAATTACGTGAAAAGTTTTCAAGGCTTGAGGAAACCATGTCGCGACTAAAGGCACAGGGCTCTCAAGTTGCGGCTCTAGGTGGCGGCGGTTTTGCGGGACCACAATTAAATCAGGGCTAGAATTAGATGAGAATGAAATTAGCGTTCAAATGTTGTGATTATTGTTCCGAAAAGAGAATGAGTGCTCAATGGAGGCTGGCTAAATTATGAAAAATGCATATCAAAAATATAAGGCGACTTCAGTTCAAAGTGCGAGTCGCGAAAAACTTCTACTCATGATGTATGAAGGTGCGATTCGCTTTGTGAAGCAAGCCATCACCGCAATTGAACTGAAGCAAATTGCGGATAAAGGAACCAGTATTGGTCGGGCCTATGACGTCATTATGGAGCTTAACAATACTTTGGATCATAAGGTTGGCGGAGAGATTTCTAAAAATTTGGAGCAGCTCTATATGTATATGACCGAGCAACTCACGCAAGCCAATATTAATAATAACGCTGAGAATCTGAAAAACGTTTTGAAGATATTAGAAACTCTTTATGACGGTTGGAAGTCAGCGGTCGAACAGATTAAAAAACAAGAACAATTAAAATTAAGTAATGAAAAGTCTAATTCTGAAAAAACGAGATAATTTAACAGCCACTGGAGGGCGCATGCAAAGAATCATAAAGTTATTAAAGGAAAAGAATAATTATCTCGAGAGATTCTATGAGATCAATGAATCTGAAATGACCAACTTTGCAAATCGTAACTTTGATGGGCTCGAGAGCTTTTATCAAACACGCGATACGCTATTGGAAATGATTCGAGATATTGATGGCCGCATCGATACAGAAAACCGTGGCCCCAATGAGCAACACGACTTCAATCAAAAAAACAAAACAGAAATCGAGTTGCTATTGAAAGAAAAATCTCAATGGGTAAAGGCAATTTTGGCACAGGACCTTCATATACTTTCATCTGTTGAAAAAGAGAAGTCGAGTATCATCACTGAACTTCGAAATACCAAACGCGCCAAAAAAGTTGTCGGGGCATATCATAGTGGTAGTCAGCACAATCAACTGGACGAAGAAGTATAGTTGAGCTTACTTCACGCACATTCAAAATCTCGCCAGTCAATCATTTGACGTGGCGATATGTGTAAGGTCAAATCTCTGGCGAAAAAAATAATTTAAAGCATTCAGCCGCCTTTCTAGGAGTGGCACCTCACTTGCTCTCTCTAGCTTTCAAGACCGCAATTTGTTAGCGGAAGTTAGATCATCCAATACCGGACTAAGAGAGGGCAAAATGTCAGAACTCACTTCACCATCAGCAGAATATTTTAATCAAGGCTCTTATCAATCTCATACTGCTGAGGCATTTGAAGAGATCAAACATAAGAGCCGAGAAAGAATCAGAGAGTCAGATGCGACGATTATGGAGAATGCCCGGACTTTGATGTCTCATCGAGAGTATCAACTGGCCATCTCTTTGCTACGAAGTGTGTTATCGAGAGCCCCTTATTTTGCTCCCGCCATTCGCCGCATAGGAGTTTGCCATCGTGAATTGGGTCGGCTTGATCATGCATTAAAGTGCTTTCAAGCCCTGGTAAAAATTGAGCCTCAAAGCGAAAATTTCATTTTGCTCGCCGATGTTTATTACGTTATGGAGCGTGATCAGGACGCCATGAAATATTACCAGACAGCCCTAATGGATATTAAAGTGCCGCTCAGCGAATTGTTTAACGTCTATAAAAATCTTGGTAATATTTTCGTCAGAAGCAGAGATTTCGAGACAGCTGAAGAATATTATAACAAAGCATTCACGATCGATTCGAAGTCCGATACTTTGTTGGTCAATTACGGAACTCTTGAGATTCAGAGAGAAAATCTTGAAAAAGCACTGAGCTATTTTCGTGAGGCGATTCAATTAAATGGTGAGAATGATAAGGCGTGGGTAGGTCTTTCGTTGGTGCACAGGCATATGGGAGATTTTGAACTTTCTCATGCGAATATTGAACGAGCCCTCGACATCAATGCCAAAAATCGTACGGCACTCCGCCTCTTAATTGAATGGGGCGTTTGTGATTTTAAATTTGGGCAAGTGATTGAACGTTTACAAGAATATTTAAGTCTTGAGAGTGAAGATACTGAAATGAGTTTTACGTTGGCAAAAATTTTCGCTCATCTCAACCGATTAGATGATGCTCAGATTGAAATGCAAAGAGTTTTAGCTTTGGATTCTGAGATTCCCGGAGCTCTGCAATTGGCAAAGGCCATTCGCGACGCCAAAATACTTGAAGCGAAACGCCCATGTTAGAAATTGAAAGGTCGCGGACAGGTTTGCCGATATTAAAGATAGAAGGACGATTCATTAATTCGTCCTATGATCCCGTTCGGGAAGCTCAGCTTTGGCTAAAGAATCAAGTAACCAAATTGAATGATTTTAACAAAATTATAATTCTTGGTCTTGGGAACATTTATCATTGTTTCGAGCTGAGAAATGCATTTCCCGATAAAGAAATAATCATTCTTGAAGTAGATGGCGAATTACTAAACGGCAGTTTAGCCCACTTCAATGCCCTAACTGCGTTTCAAATCTTTCACATTTCAAAAGCTTCGGATATTTTTGGCAATTCAAAAATCATGGACGCCTCGGAAAATATATTTTGTACGCTTCGATTGCCGAGTACTCAAATCTTGAACAAAGGCATCTTTGATGAAATTGAGACCTTACTAACTGGTCGATCAAGCTATGCATTGACCCAATTTGGCCAAGCGAGACGTGAATATAAGAGTCAGATTGATTTTCATAACTTGCCATCGGATCAAGTCCTTTCAGTAAAAGATATTGCATCTGCTTTTAGGAACAGTGATGAGAGGCTTACAAAAGAGAGACGAGTTTTGTATATATTAGAAGAGCTGATTAGATGAAAATTCTCATTGTCCAATTGTTGAGACTTGGCGATATTGTGCTTTCGACTCCGGTCATACAGGGTCTAAGAGACCAATATCCAAATGCCAAGATTGATTTGCTCATCAATAGACAATTTGAAAATGTGGTAAGACTATTGCCCGAAATAAATCAATGCTATTTCTTTGATCGTGAGCTCATACAGTCTGCTATCGGCGAAAGTGATCGTTTTATTTTTGAAGCTTTTGATCGAGTCGAGCAGCTCATTTGCAGTTTGAATAGTCAAAATTACAATCACATATTTAATCTGACTCACAATAAATTGAGTGCTTACTTAACGGGAGCCATTCAAGCTGAGACGCGAATCGGGCTTTGGTATGATGATCAAAATGGTCCGCGAATTGAATCGGCATGGTTTCAGCATCTCAATTTTGATCAGCAAGGTAGCGATACAAATTGTTTTCATTTTGTTGATATATACAAATACTCGGCACAAATCAATCGGCCCCGACTTGGCATCAGATTGCGAGAAAACGCGGCTGATCGTGAATGGGTCATAAATTATTTGCGAAAAAGCACCAAAGGCGGGCCGCACATAGTAATTCAAGCGCTGACCAGTGATGCGAAAAAAAATTGGCAGCTTAAGAAGTTTCGTTCAAGTATTGAAAGCATTTACGCCTCTATGCCAGAAGCAAATTTTACTCTGTTAGGTTCGCCGAATGAAGAAGGACAGCTGAGAAAGGCATTTGGAGATTTGAAATTTTGCGAAATTTTGATTTGTGATTTGGGAAGAGCCTACTCATTATTATTAAAATCGGATCTTCTGATTACAGGCGATACAAGTATTAAACACATTGCCTCGGCTTCGGAAATAAAAATAATTGAATTGTGCCTCGGCAGTAGCGATTTCAAGCGCACAGGAGCCTATTCTGAAAATGCTATCATCATTCAGTCACAAGAAGCCTGTGCACCTTGCCAACATAATTCGAATTGCCCTTATTCAAGCCATCTTTGTTCTGACCGTATTTCTCATGAATTGATGAGTGTTGTTGCGGTCGATACGTTAAGAACAAGAGGATTGCATTTAAGTAAAATCGCTGAAGAGTTTTCAGATGAAGCGAAGTTCTATAGGGTAGACATTTATAAAACTGGAACCTGGATGGCCCTTGAAGAAGCAAGTGGTGATTTTGAATCTCAAGTGCTCAAGACGATCCGTAAATTTGCCACAAAATTGTATGTTCAACATTCGGCAAATGAGCGCAATATTTTTTTAGAAATGGGTACCGAGGCCGATCATCTGGCGATGCTCATGCGGGAAATGAGCGCCAAGACTTCGCTAAAAATTTTAATGCAGCTTTTTGAAAAATATGAAAAATCTCTAAATCTCAAGCAATTTAGGATCAACACAATTGAAAATGATTTTTACAGGTATCGTCTCAGTGATCCGAATCCAATTAAACTTGGTTCTTTGTTAAAGGAATTGAAATCTTTTGAGGATCAAGATGAAACCAAGCCAGAAAGCTTGAGTGCCCACTTTTTCATTGATGATAAAACACCTACATTTGTGGGTTTGCGAAAATTGCAGACGGCTCTTTCAAAAGCAAAACTTAAAACTGAAATCGAAATGAAACTCGTGCGTAGCTTGCAAATTGATTTGGAGGTATAACGTGGCGGCCCAGGAAGAAATTAGGAAATATCTTGATCCAGCTCTTAGCTGGTTGAATCGTCAATTGGCGAATCCGAAGATAAGCATTCTACAAAAAAAGAAATTAATACTATTTCGTGAATTTATAATGGAGCAAATGCCAAATGAAAATTCTCGTCATTCAACTCGCTAGGCTAGGCGATATTTATCAAACCTGGCCTGTGATTCGCGCTTTGCGTAGACAGTATGGCACAGCGGCCAAGATCGACCTGTTAACCAGAGAGCGCTTTTCCTTAGCGACAAAGGGGCTATCTGAAGTAAGTGATGTTTTTACTTTAAATTCGAAACTGATTTTGGGTGAAGTATTTTGCGATCAACCCCAGATTCAGTCTTCTGTAGATCAGCTATTTGAATTTACCTCGAGTATCAAAGCGATTGGATATGATCGCCTGATTAATTTGAGCTTTTCGACCTTCTCGAGCTTTTTGGTTGAGGCATTGGCTTCTGACCACTCAAAAATAAACGGGCTCACTCGATTCAGTGACGGTTACCTCTGTATTCCGGATGAAGTCAGTAGCTATTTTTTCGCTCAGGTCGGCGTTGGCTTAAGCAATCGCATTCATGTGACAGATCTTTTTGCGCAAACTGCAGAAGTCGAGCTGCAAGCCACTGATTTTGGAGCAGCAAAATTGGCCGAGCCAAAAAAGCAGATAATCGTTCACATTGGGGCGAGCAATGAGGAAAAAAGATTTTCAAATGAAAAATGGCGAAGTTTAATTTCCGCTCTTTGCGAAAAGCTAAATGAAGCAGTAATTTTGATTGGAGCTAGCGAAGAAGCTGCAATCGGCGAATATATTTGTGGCCAAATTAGCTCGAAACAGCTGATTAACAAAGTAGGTCAAACAACTTTAGTAGAGGCCATGGACTTAATTTCTGAAAGTTCGTTATTGATTGGGGCGGATAGTGCGCCAATTCATATGGCGGCATTGACGCAAACACCGGTTTTCAATTTTAGCTTTGATGCCGTAAATTTCTGGGAAACGGGTCCGCGCTCGGCAAAAAGCCAAATTTACAAAATCAAAAAAGAGACCGAAATGTCCGAAGAACTCTTTCTTGCGGGAATTGAATCTATATTATTTGACGAAAGTATCCCAGTTCAAGCGATCACATTGGATTTTGAAACTGGCACTTATATTGTGCCTCAGCCCGAAAGCAAAGCATTTGGGTGGCAGCTGAATACGGCGATTTATATGGGGGGGGAGCTGCCATATATAAGTGACCCGAGCGTTCGGCAGGCATTTCTTCGTCTGTGCGAAGCCAATCAAGTCGCTCTTGAACAAATTAATTTCTTAAAGAAAGATCCAAAGAACAAAATTGCTCTTAGTTGTTTGGAGCAAGTTGATCAGATTTTTTCGACAATTGAAAAACTTGCCCCTGAGGTGAGCGTGCTGAATAGGTGGGTTCGGACCGAAAAACTTCGTATTGCACCAGGAGATTATCTGCAAGTAATGGACGGTTTTGAAAGAGTCCATCTGGCGCTCGATCGCCTGTTGAAAATATATCCTTTAGAAAATTGGTACAAATTAAAAAATGGAGTTTTAAATGATAAAGACATTTTGGACGAAGCCTGAGATCGATGAGAAATTTGCAGGATGTGAAACACTTGGTGACGTAATAAAAAATATAGAAGCTGAGTTCATGGGCCATGGAGAAGTGGTTTGCGAAATCAGAGTCAATGGTTTGGTTCTGAAAGAAGAAGATGAAAAGAAATTTTCAGAATCAAAATTGGGAGAGATCAATGAGTTGATGGTACAGACCAATGCGCCTAAAAATTTGATCGCTCAAGCTTTGCATTCTGCTTTGGACTATCTGCCGAAGGTTCAAGCGGCTTGTATTGAATGCTCAGAGTTTTACAGGACAGGGAAAATGCAAGAGGCCCAGCAGTTTTTTCAAGACGTTGTAGAAGGATGCTTTTGGTTATTGGATACAGTTGTACATATGAGAGGTGCACATGAAAATTTAAGTGACAAATCAAAGTTTTCTGAAAACTGGCTTAAGCTTGAAAAAAAATTCGTCGGTGACCTGAAAGAATTACTGCAAGCGTCTGAAAAGAAGGATTGCATATTGATTGCGGACCTCTTGGAATACGAAATGAGTACTGATCTCGAATCAATGGTGCCAATTTTGAAGAGCTATCAGGACGAAGGTCAGGTGAAGTAAGCGAAGCTTGTGTATTCTAGTGTGCTTCGAGACAATAGAAAGTCGGAGTAACAATTGGAATCTTCTTCTCATATAGACCCATTAATACCTTCGCAAATTCGAGTACTTTGGTATTCGAGCACCAAGCGAAAACCGCCGACCTTAGGTGGCGGCTATTTTATCGATATGTTTTTGACCCGCGAACATATCAACGATGCACTTGCAAGCGACTACTATTCGATATTAGTGGTTGATTATGATAGAAATTCTTCAGAGTGCCTCGATTTATTGGCGACAGCAAAAAAAGTCGCACCTCAAACCACAAGACTTCTCATCGGTCATGAAATCGAAAACAGTTTTTTGGTTGATGCAGTTAATGTTGGCGGCGTATTTGCCGCTCTCCTTGAACCTTTCTCAGAACAAATATTGAGAGAAACACTCATCTCGGCTGGCGATGAATTTCGAAACTCTTTAAATAATAAAAAACTGCTAGAGGAAATTCGAGATCAAAATCGGAAGCTTGAAAATCTAAATATCAATCTTGAAAATATGGTGCTGGACAGAACGAATCACTTGGAATCCGCCAACAAAGAGGCGGAAACCAATTTGACCCATATGAGAGATCTGACCCACTTGGTTCAAGAGCTTTCACACCTCCGTTCTATTGATGAACTTCTGCATCTCATATCTAAGGAGCTGCGGCGCTTTCACGAACTTAGACCGCCCATTTTAAATTTTGTAGGCCTCGATGGCACTGCAAAAATGGTTTCTATTCAGGGCAAACAGATTTTTGAAAAAACAGTAAGGAACAAATGGCCAAGTCCAAATGAGATTCGTATCAATGATCGCGAAGATCAGAAGTATCTGGCCAATGAGTTTGGACGTCCCCTAGGTAAGATTTTAGCTTTACCGCTTAGCCAAAAGCTCAATTTAACTGCGCATGACAATTTGTTGCCACACCTTTATTTCGAGCACAATTTTTCTGATTCGGAGGTCGAATTTTTTCTAGATTTAACGAAAGATTGGTTGCAGCCCATAAGCATTGCACTTGATCGAATCATCTTAGAAAAGCATCTCAAATCGACTTCACAGCAATGGGAAAGCACTTTTGACGGAATTCAAGACCCGATTGCAATCATGGATGCACAATACAATATCGTGCGGGCCAATCGACATTTCAACGCGAAAAATCTCGGGAAGAAATGTCATCAGACCTTTCAAAATTCAGATTTAAAATGCGAAGGTTGCCCTCTGGATCAAGCCCTGGTGTCGAACAAATCAAAGCGTGGTTTCATTAAAAGAGAAAATCGAGTCTTTGAAGTTCATTCGTATCCAATTCGACTTGAAAACGAAACAGCAAGTGCTGCAGTCATCAATCATTATGTCGATGTTACCTCGACGCGGGAATTGCAAGGCAAAGTGGTTCAAACTGAAAAGATGGCAGCGATTGGCTTTCTTGCCGGAAACATTGCTCATGAATTGAATAATCCGCTTACGGGCATTCGCTCACTTTCTCAGATTTTAATTGAAGAGGTTTCAGACAAGCCGCAGGTGAAAGAGGATTTAGGTGAGGTCGAGCGTGCAGCGGAACGATCCCAAAAAATCATTGAAAATTTGTTGCAGTTTGCTTCTGGAGCAACTGAAAGTCGCAAAGTGGGTGTGGCCCTTAACGAAATCATTCGAAAAACTTTGCCCATGCTTAAAACCTCATTTCGTGAACACCGGACTGAAATCATTTTCGAGCCCAGTGAGTCTATGGTCTTAGTTGAGCCTCAATTGATTCAGCAAGTGGTTTTTAATTTGGTCAATAATGCCTGTCAGGCAATGCTTGAGCAAGGAACGCTGAGAATTGAATCTAAGGTTGAAGAACTTAGTGGTAAAGAGGTTTGTATTTTAGAAGTTGAAGATACAGGTGCGGGAATTCCGACGAGTCATCTTGAGAATATTTTCGAGGCCTTTTTTACGACCAAAAAAGAAGGTCAAGGGACAGGGCTAGGCCTAAGTATGAGCCGGACTATCGTGCGGAAATTTGATGGTGATATTCAGGTCACTAGCGAGCTTGGTGTTGGCTCAAAGTTTAGAGTGATTCTTCCTAGGGTGGAGGGAAAATGAATATTCTCATTGTGGACGACGAAGTACTTGTGAGAAGATCATTGAGTAGAGCCTTTCGTGCCCGTGGGCATGAAATAATTGAAGCTGAAGATGGAGAGTTGGGATTGAATGCCTGGCTTAAATATCAACCTGATTTAATTATGTTGGATGTTCTCATGCCGAAGTTAACTGGTCCACAGGTGTTAAAGGAGCTTGGCACCCGGAAAACTGGAAAAGTAATTTTGATGTCCGCTTACGGCGGTGATCATAATATTCAAACTTCTCTTGAAATGGGAGCCGATCTTTTTATCGCGAAACCATTTGAAAATATTTTTGAAATCGTTAAGCAAGTGGAGGACGTTTTTGGCAAAAAATAAATTGATCGAAACGCGGGTCAAAAAGGTAAATGCCTTTCCTTTCCCCGTAGATTTTAAAACTTCGACTTTGGCTGCCAAAGCTCAAGTGGTCAAATTGAGTAGCCAGGGCTTTATGATTGAGCTTGAGGGAAATCACTTACGGCCCGGAGAGCGTGTTGATTTTTCGTTTGCATTGCCTGTTCTTGGGCATATTATTGAAAATTCTGGTACTGTGGTAAAAATTTATTCTCAATTTGTTGGGGCTCTTACAGCGGCTGAAAAGGGTGGCCCGTTGAATTTAATTGAAATTCATTTTAAAAGCCTGACTGTTGGGCAAAAAGACGATATTTATGACTTTCTTAAAAAGATTCAAACCGCGAAGGCAAGTTAGTCGAGATGAGAGTTATTTCCGGAAAGTTTAAAGGCCGCGAACTGGTTTCATTTAAAGCGGACCACATCCGCCCGACTACTGATCGCATAAAAGAAAGTATTTTCAATAAGCTTCAAGCAAATATAGAAGGGGCCCGCGTCTTAGATTTATTTTCAGGAACTGGAAATCTTGCAATTGAAGCCATTTCAAGAAATGCAGAAAGCGTTGTCGCAGTTGAAATGCATAAAAAGTCGATCGAGATTATTAAACGCAACATTCAACTCCTAAGCATTGGCAATCTTGAAATTTACGGACAAGATGTATTCAAGTTTCTAAAAACGTATTCGGCCGAGCCGTTTGACATTATTTTTTGTGACCCTCCTTTTACCGAGTGTCTAGCCCATCAGCTTTTATCGGAATTGGCTGCAAGCTCAGTTTTCAAGAGTGATACTCTAATTATTGCTGAATCCAGCGGAAAAGAAAAACTTTTAGACGAATATTTGCCTTTGATACGCTTTGATAAGCGTGACTATGGGGACAAAGTCGTGTCATACTTCAAGTCAAAATTGCCTTAGTGGGTCAGCGGCATTTGCCTTGAGCTTTCAAATAGTATTGTGGCCATGGTCTAGGCTGTGAATCTTCTCCTAAGATCGACTCATTTTTTTGAGGCAGTTGAATCTGCAACCTATAAATGAGGGTGCCCATTTGAAAGCAGTTGTTTATCCAGGAAGTTTTGATCCAATAACCAAGGGTCACTGTGATATTATTAAACGAATTCAGCCAATTTTTGGCGCCGTGATAGTTTTGATTTCGAATTCTCCACGTAAGAATTATTTATTTTCCGCTAAAGAACGAAAAACACATGCAGAAGAGGCGCTACGAGAAGTTCCCAATGTAACAGTAGAAATTCATCAAGGCTTGACAATAGATTATCTTCGAAAAAATAAACTTACTGTTTTGGTCAGAGGATTACGGGCCGTATCGGATTTTGAAAATGAATTGGCAATGGCGAATATGAATAAAAAGCTTGCGCCCGAAATTGAGACGATGATTGTTTTTTCAAGTCCTGAACACTATTATATTTCAAGCCATATGGTGAAAGAGGTAGCGTTACATCGAGGCGATGTTCGCGCATTGGTGACTCCAAATGTAGAGATGGCATTGAAGAAAAAAAATAAAGTATCTGCGAAATGAGGACAGAATGAAGCTAGCAAAAAGAACTGAGCTGATGAAGCCGTCTCCAATTTTAGCTTTGGCTGTAAAAGCTAATGAAATGAAGGCGCAGGGAAAAGATGTCATTTCTTTGACAGTGGGAGAGCCGGATTGGGCGGTCGCAGATCATATTAAAAATGCTGCTATTGCATCCGTGAACGCCAATAAAAATAGATATACTCCTCCCAATGGGATCGTTGAACTTCGCAAAGCAGTGGCACTCCAAACATCAGAACATTTAGGTCTTAAATTCGATCCAAGTGAAGTGACTGTTACAAGTGGCGCGAAAATGATTCTATTTAGTGCACTTCAGGTTTTGTGCGACCCAGGGCAGGAAGTCATCTTGATGGCACCCTATTGGGCAAGTTATACAACAATGGTTGAGCTTGCAGAAGCTCACTACAAGGTTGTTAAATGCGGACCCGAATCAAATTTTAAAATGCTTCCCGAGCAGCTTGAAGAAGCAATTGGTTCAAACACGAGGGCCATTATTTTCAATTCTCCAAGTAATCCCACCGGTATGATATATACCCGGGAAGAGCTTCAGGCATTGGCGGCAGTACTAAGAAAGCATCCTCAAGTCGCAATTCTAAGTGATGATATCTACAATCGTTTGATGTTCTCAGGCGAAGCCGTAGCACCTCATATTTTACACGTGGCACCGGATCTTAAGGATCGAACCCTAGTAATGAGTGGCGCTTCAAAAAGCTTTGCAATGACAGGCTGGCGAATAGGTTGGGCGTGTGGACCCAAGAATATGATTGGGGCGATGACGGCCTATCTAAGCCAGTCCGTAAGTTGCGCAAATGCAACGGCTCAGTGGGCGAGTTTAGAGGCCGTAGAAAATGGAAATGAAACGGTTAAGAAATCGGTTCAAGACTTAAAAGAGCGATGTGATTATTGGGTGAATGAACTCAAGCAAATACCCAATACAAAAGTTTACCGTCCCGATGGTGCTTTTTATATTTGGTTCGAGGTCGAAAAGTATTTTGGAAAAAAATACCGTGAAAAAGTAATGAAAAACTCAACCGATTTATCTTTGGCTCTGCTTGAGGATTTTTTAGTGGCGGTAGTGCCTGGTGTGGAGTTTGGTTTCGAGGGCTATTTTAGGTTTAGTTTTGCAATTGAAAACGCTCAAGCTAAAAAGGCTTGTTCTCGAATTTCTAGTTTTTTTAAGGAACTAAATTAGACGAGCCTATTGGTTTAGCTTTAATCGAACTAGACCTTGTTTTTAGAGTCATTGATTGTATGCACCGGTCAAGATAGCGAACCGGCTCTTGGTCCAATTGTTCTATTGCGTCCACTCCCCTACAATAAAGATTGAAGCTAGAAGCTTCTATTCAAAAGACGAGGGCGGTTGATGGGATTCTGGAGCGCACTTCAAATTATTTTTGATATTCTGTCGGGGCTTGGAGTATTAATATTATTACTGAAGTTGGCTCGAGCGCCAAAAGATGACCCTCGTCTCAGTCGAGGACTTCAAATTTTACAAAGTAAAATTGCGATTTTAGAAGATTTATCTGATCGAACGGAAAATCAAGTGCGTGGACTCATGTCACTACTGGATCAAAAAAACATTGAGGTTCAGTCGCGAATCGATAAAGCCAATGAGCAGGTTCGAATAGTAGATGGATCAATCCGCTCAAGTCTTGATGTGGCTAGAATTTTTCAAGATAAAATTCCTCACCAAGAGATTATCGAAAGAAAAAACACACTAAAATACCTAAAGGCAGCAAAGCTTGCTAATCAAGGGCGATCTCCCGCGGAGATTGCTCAACTTGTCGATTTACCAATGGGTGAAATCGAATTTATTGCTAAGGTAAATCGAGAGCAGCTGACCTTTTCAATGGAAGATCTACCTGCCTGGGCAAAGGCGGATTTAGATCAGTCTGAAGCGACATCTCGCAATACAGAGGATACAGAGCTATTTAGAGGACATCTTTCAAATGACGAAAGCAATTCCAATCCGTTCATAGGCAGTGGTCATTTGGAAATTCAAGATAATAATGAATCGAGATTTGAGGGTCTTAACTCGAATGTCGCTCAAATGGGTGCTTCTGTTCAGGGCCATCATCCTTATGCAAATGATATCAATTATTTGGGAAATTCTAATGACGTACGTAGTTATGATTTCAACCAAGAAATTTCTCCTTTGGCCGCATTTTCCAGCGAACACAAATTTCAAATGAACTCAAGTCTTCAAGAATACGCGGCAGATGGTGCGAGAATGCAGACCCATGCCACTAATCAAAGAAATGTTGACGCTCAAATGGCCAGAAGAGAATTTAGTGATGCGGACAATAAACAAATCTCAACGCTTAAAAGAACTCAGAGTATCATTGCAAACCTTGATAGGCAGTTTTCGATGAGCAGTCTTGAAGTTCAAGAAGACCAAGAAGTTCTTCCGCCAGTTCCGCAAGTATCTAATGCTTTAGGAAGCTTAAAAGTAGATAAACCTCTATTAGACGCAATCATTCGCAAAAGTGACACTGATTTGAAAGCTCAAGTTGCGAAAGCTCATGACTCATCGGCTATTCGGAAGGTCATTTTTCCAACCATCAATTCTCCAAAGATAAATCAACGCAATTTAGGGAGATGAAGTGAAGTTCGTCATTCAGAATCTTCATTTTGGCGATATAATTGAGGCCGAGGTCACAGAGCTTCTTTCTGAAAATGAGCTCATTATGAGCTTTCAGGGGGATTTGTTGCGCGTTCAAAATCAAAGCCTAAAGTTCTTAGAAGTAGGGCAGAAGATAAATTGCCGTGTAAGTGAATTAAGCCCCCTTCGCTTTGAAATTGCGTCCTCAAACTTTCCTAAATCCAATAAAATGATTCGAATCGTTTAGATTCTTGTTTGGATCTAAAACAATTTTACATTTCTTTTCAAATAAGTTTCAATCTCACTTGCCATGTATATTTCAGCAGGAGGTAAATTATGAAACTAAGTGGGATTGAACTCAATTTCGAGCATTTAGTTGAGATCTTGTTAAAGAAGCTAACTGTTTGGCTGGAAGATGGCGTTTCTATGCTTCCCAATATTGTAATAGCTATCTTGGTGACAAGCGTCTTTCTATTGCTAGCACGTCTCGTTCATAAAGTTGTGAAGCACACATTAATGAGGGTGATCGATAATCGAACTATTGCGAGTTTGGTTAGTGGTGCGGTTCAAATAATGGTTTCCGGCCTTGGAATATTTATGGCCTTGGGGGTATTAAATCTGGACAAGGCAGTGGCTTCACTCCTTGCCGGAGTCGGTGTACTTGGTTTGGCAATTGGCTTTGCTTTTCAAGAAATTGCCAGCAATTTTATCTCAGGGATATTCATCGCTATTATAAAACCTTTTAATACTGGTGACGTAGTTGAAGTAAAGGGTACGCAGGGGACTGTAGATGATATTAGTTTAAGAACGACACGGCTACTCACTGACGACGGCCAGCAAGTGGATATTCCTAATAAGGATATGTTTACGAGTGCCCTTAAGAACTATACTGCGAATAGAGCGCAGCGGCTTAACATTGTGTTTAATATAAGTTATGAAAGTGATTTTAGTCGTGCGCGCGAAATTGTTATACTTTCAGTCAAAGGAGTATCGGAGCGCTTTCCTAATCTTAAAGCAGAAGTCTACTTTACCGCCTGCGGAGATCTTGGCGCCAAACTCTCTGTTTTTTACTGGATATCCATTCCATCAGCATACAGCTCGCTACAGTTAACCAACGATTTAATTGTTAACATCAAGGCGGAGCTTCAGAAAAATCAAATTTCAATTGGAACCAATTCGAACCACTAAGTTTTCCGTTTCAAATATTTATGATTTAAAACCTATTAACCGTCAGTTATTTCGCTGACTCACGAACAAATTTGGTTAGATAGTACTTAATTAAGTAGTCTATTTTGACTGGTTGTGATTGGTGGGTCCAAACTACATCGCCAAAGGCTCCCCATTGCGCTTGAATGATATCTTCGTCCTGAGGAACTTTCTGACCATTATCGCTTACAGCGTTCATCATTATGAATGGCGCAGCAACATAATTGAATCGGATACCAACGACTCCCGGTTCTTTCATGCTGAAAATGAGCTTGAATCCATTTCGAAAAAGCATAAAGTCGGCATCGGTATTTGAAATTCCATAAATTTTAACTCGACCCACGCTAGAAGACTTCAACTGATTAAACGACGTCGCGGCCTCAATAAATGCAGATTTAAGCGCGCTTAAAAAAGTTGAACTTTCGTTTGCAATCATTTGTGCAGGGTCAAATCCAGCAGAGAAATCGACAACTCCGGACTCTTCCATTCTCTGTTCTGCTCGAACTAAATCTTTTATCCAATTGAGTTTATCAAAAGATTTTTCCATGATCATTTGTCTCCCTCTTTGGATGTCTGAACAAGTTGAAAGAGCGGAATGCTCTTGCCTCTGTTCTTATCATTTCCTTTTTGATGACGCTTGTCAAGTTTTTGGACCTTGGTCCAGCAAACCCGCCAAGAGCATCCAAAAAGCTTCTTAGTATATAATTTTCAACTATTTGATTTCAATGCATTGTGAATTGAGCAAAGTAGCTGAAGATTACTTACATCATTGGTCCCGCCATTAGAGTAAGCTTGAATATGATCTATTTCTAGAAATCTTCTGGCCTCACATTGTCTACCAGTTGTTGGGTCCCTGAAACAGCAGCGACCCTTGGCTTTTTTCCAAACGGCACGTTTGTTTTTTGCACCTATGAAACGAGAATGTTTCACCGCCACCGGCGGCGGTGATGGGCTGCTCTCGGCCTTGGGAGGTAATGATCTCAATGGATCCTTTTTTGCGAGAAAGAACTCTAAAGCTACTTCCAGCGCTGTCTTAGTCGTTGCATATGGCTGGGCATGCGACAATAGGTTTTTAATGTCTTCAAGTTTTTTCATAAATTCTTGATCGACAGTTAGTCGAATTTCAGTGAGCTCCTCGGTAATGGGTCGTTCATAATCTCGTAAGACAAACTCAGGATCCTTTTTTAAAAGAATTCTTTCGCATTCACGCCGAGTTGTATTTTCTAGGTCTTTAAGTAGTTCAAGTTTGGCTTCTTTGCTATAGGCCTCGGACTTTCTTTCTTGTTTTTTGAAAAAAGACTGCGCTTGCGAGGCTACGCTTAGTGAAATTTCACCTGAGCGAACTTTAGGTTCTACCTCTGGAAGATCTTTTAGCAATCTCATGGCCGAAATTCTTCTTTGAGTAGAGCCCTCTGAATATTTCAATTCCTTTAAACAAAACTCAAATAAGCTTGAATATCCCATATCTGCAAATATTCCGCGAATCTCAACTTCGCGCAAATAGTTGAGTATTTGAATGGTCAAATTGAGTTCTTCAGAGACCAAGCTCTTTAGGTGAGAAACCAAAAGTTGATTTGATAGATATTTCACCGAGAAATTCCTTTCGGACCAATTTTTAAAAAGAGGCATAATATCAATTATGCCTCGGCGAAAAAATTATGCTGTTTTAAAAACCGACATATCATTGTCTTCTGTTTTCAAAGCCACCAAGCCTTCGTCTTCTCCAAACTTAAGACTTTGCTGTTTAGGATTGGGCAGAAAGTGAATATGTTCTGCGACGATGCTGGTGAGATTGACGGTGCCGCCCTCGCGCTCCGATTTGTAGGACTCAAGAATACCTTCAACCGCAAGTGGTGCGCCCTTGGTCAAGTGTTTTACACAAATTTCGGCTCTCTTCCCCCAGACGATTACACGATGCCATTCGGTAGACGTATTCCATTTACCGTCTTCTTGTTGTCTCGTTCGATGGGTTGAAACACTCAAGCGAGTAAAATTCGAACCATTTTTACTCGTTTGTAATTCGGGGGTGCCACCAAGATAGCCAATTAAAATAACGCGAGAAAAGCCCTTCATATATTCCTCCATATTGGTTCACATCCATTTGCGAAACCAGGTGGAAAGTATTGAAGCAAATCCCGAACCGAACCAATGAGACTACCATTTAATTTTGAATTCAAATTTCAAACAAAAAATTCGGACTTCGGTCAACAGTCACCTAATGTCTCTAGCGACCAAAAACAAAAGGATATAAAAAGTTTTGAATATTAGGTTTTTTACTTGGAGTGAAATGCCAGCCTTGAATTTTTTTAGAAATGCACTCATAAAGCTTTTCGTCTTTGAGCTCATTTAACCGTGACTTAAGATGAATGGCCTGGCCATGTTCATCAATTGTCCATGAAACTATAAGCTTTCCCGATTTGGACTTATCGATATAACAAGACTGAATTTCGGCCATGTGCTCAGTAACCAGCACTCGTGGGCTCACCTCAGAGGCGCCAGCAATTGAAATCAAAATAAGAAAAATCATAGTAACTTATTTTCCCAAAAAAGCTTGCCGCATTTTCGCAGAAATATTTTGAATATCAACAGTGTCTGCCTTTCGCGAAACAGGACTTTCAAAAAGATAAATTCCCCATAGTTCGTGAGGAGTATCCGGAAACCGCGGCACAATATGAAAATGTAAATGCGGGGTCTTATCTCCAATGCGAAACTGATAAGTGTGTTCCGCAGCCAAATCACGTTCTAAAAAATGAGAAATTCGCTGCAACCACAGGCCAACTTGGCTTGCTTCTTCGTCCGTCATAACAGCGGGGCTGGTGATATGGCGTTTTAAATCTAGAATAATATGGCCATAGTGCGGTTTAAAGGCAGACGGCTCAGAAAACAAAGGAAAGTGGGCTACAAAAATAAATTCATTTTGATAGATCACCCCACCCGGAAGTCCCTCAAGAGACAAATGTTTTGCACAAACCGCGCAGCTCACAGAGTAAATCCGAAAAAGGGCGAAAACCCAAGGCTCGCGTCTTTGTCGAAACCATAATAAAGACCGAGAGTCAGTGTGATCGGTATTTGGTAAAACATCGTGGTATCGGCTTTTAGTTCCAATCCGCTGCCGACAAAATATCGGCCAGCGCTGGCTAAATTATAACTTAAATTTTTGACAGAATAAAAAGCTCCGTCAACCGTCGTGATGTCAGTGAATATAGCGCCATAATATTTATGAAAAAATATTGGTTTCACATCGTATCCATCATATGCCTCGCGAATAGGAAAACGATATTCTAAGTTGGTAGAGTAAAGGTTACGGCCAATTAAGGCTCCATAGGGATAGCCTCGAAGCACAAAGCTTGAGTCTAAAACATTTTGTTGAAAGACTGCCGACGAAGTGGTTCGGCCAAGCAAGAGGTGATCTAGTCGCGGGGCATAGTACAGATTGAGAAAGCCCGCCAAAGCATGATGTTTTGGCAAATTCTTTGAATAAAAGTAGCTGCCACGAAATTTGACTTCATCATAACTTACATTGCCGATATTCGGAAGATAAGAGTTATATCCTAAATAAAGTGTGCCACCGGTTTCAGGTGAAATTTGAAGGCCACGCTTTGAAATATTTGAATAATTGAAAAAGCCTCCGGGACCATTGGCGTTTAAATTTGCGCCGGTATAAGCACTTTGAAAGTAAGTCCAGCCTCCGCCAAAGGTAAAATTATTACTCAAGCCAGGAATGAAACTCGTCACATAGGGGTTCACCGTTGTGCTATGCCGAATATATCCAATGGCATAAATATATTCATAGTAATCAAACAAATCAAAAGTGAGTGGTGTTGCAATTGTCGAATTGGTATATGCCGCGAAGATACTTGGTTTGCTACTAAGAGTGTCATAGCTCGCAAGCAGAGTATAAGCATGATGACCAGCAGGATCTGCAGCAGCTGTACTAGCAGAGAAGTAGCTTCCGCCTGGTAATAAATAGAAATAAGGCATCCAGTATCGTGGGTACAGATAAGACCACGGACTATAATCCTCGATTTTTTTCTCAAATTGCACAGTTGGAGGAGAATTCTTTTTCCAGTGATCTTCGATAAGAGGGGCTATTTGTGGTAAGACTAGTGGTTGGTTTTTCCAGCTTGGAGCATCAACCGAAGCTATATTTTGTCCTTTGCCAGAAAGCACGCTGATGAGAAGTTCGTCCCGCGCGCTATCAAGTTCAGAAGTGCTGCAGCTCGTGACCACATTGCTAACGGGTTTCGCGGTTTTAAAATCTTTGCTCGCTAAATAAATATTTGCGACTCCCGACTTTTCAGATTCAAAGAAGAGACCTTGTGAAGTCTGTTTTGCAAAATGTGCCGGCGAAAAGTCAGTCAATACTTCTCGTATTTTCAAGCTCTTAAAGTTGAAAATTTTAAGAACTTCACTACCTGAGGAGTTTCTTTCACTAAAAATAATTTCATCTTGGCTAAGGAATTCGGGGCGTGAAATTCGAATTTGAAGCTCAGGCGAATAAAGCAGTTCAAAATTTGATCCGTCTGATTGAATACAACCAAGACGTGTGAGCGCCGTATCGAGCTGAACAAAACAGATTTTATGCCCGTCAGGTGAAACTGTGGCTTCTCGCGCACGCTGTGCATGAGTTAAGCGCTGTTTTTTTTTGGTTTCTAGATTGTAAATATATAAATCTGAAAAGCGATTGAAGTGATCATAGGTGTCGATACCTTCATAGACAAATTCATTTGAATTTCCCAGCCATGATACGCGTGTGATAGCAGTTCCGTCTAAAACTTTAACGGGTTCGATTTCGCTAAAACTTTGATCGAAGCTCTTTCGCTCTCGCAATTCAATCAAACTTTCGGTTTCCTCATTGTGAGTGACAACCAATAGTTTTAATTGATCCGGGCTGATTGCGGGGCTACTCGAATCAAAACCCAATTGACCCTTGAAATTTTTAAACTGAAATTTTGATCCGCCCTCAATTTCATCTTTTTGCTCCAACGATTTGATTCTGATTCTTCGGTAGGATTCGCTTAGCAAAGCTTGAAAGTCGTGACCGGTTTCTTCTAAAATAGGAGCTGTAATAAAAAACGGGAATCTCCTCGAGTAGCGGCCATTCAGTCTGCCGACAATTTCAGGATCTTTTTCATGAACAATCTCGTCCCATAAAATAGAGCCTAGTAAGTAGGGGCGTGCACCAAACGGAAAGTAGGGAATGCCCACTTCATTGATTCGCGAAATATTTTCTTTTTCTAAAAGACCGTCTAGAGATAAGGCTCGAAGTTCAGCCGTAAAATTTGGCGATCTCAATCTGCCATTGTTTGAAAATTCAGTTTCTTCTTCAACGGCCAGGCCTTCGAGGTACCATCTTGGCAAAAACATATTGGGACGAACTAAATTACCAAAGATATATCGCAAAGGAGAAAATACGCCATTGGCGGGTTCGAAATTTAGAATATGGGTGAATTCATGCATTAGAAGCTCGCGACCCCAGTTTCCGTAGTCACTTACGGGCTCGCTGGGGCCTGGCAAAACGCCAAAGGCTGTAATGATCGGATAGGGAATTCCAACGGCTGAACCATTCGCCTGATCACTCACATCATTAATTAAAATCACGGTTTTTTTAGGTGCTTCCCCATTAAATCTCGAATTGAGCGTTTGATAAGCTTCCTCTGCATAATTCGCATATAGCTCGGCAATAAGTCGATGCCGCGAGTCAAAGACAATAGTAAAATGCGGGGTATCGAGGCTACTAAATTGAATTCTCGGATCTATAAATTGAGCATGGGCCAGTTGCGGAGAAAGTAGCAGGGCTAGTAAGCAGAGTTGCAAAAAGAACTCACCTAGGGATTTCATTTTAAGCCACCAATCCAAGCGAAATAAATATTTTGGGCATAGGACACGCCTCAGTCAAAGCTAAGCAATACATTGACAAACAAGCTCAATTTTCTCAAGAATAGTCCTTAACCGAACGACTCTTGAAAAGTCTAAGTATCACATTATGCACTTAGAAATTTCAAATATAATAGATCAAAAAAGGAGTATCTATGTTTCACCTACATGCACGCAAACTTTCAATGGCTACAATTGCAATTGCGGCTTTAATCTGCGCCAGCTCCTGTAATAAAAAAGATGTTAAACCTGAAGATACCAATTCAGCTGCGGTAGGAAAAGCTGGCGAAAATGGTGGCGTAACAGATAAGCCAATCAATTTTGATCCTCAGGGCAGCGACAGCGGAAAAATCGACGGTCTTCATACTATTTATTTTGAATATGATAAGGCCGGCCTTACTTCTGAAGCAAAAAAGCTCATTTCTGAAAACATCGATTGGATCAAAAAGAACGAAAAGTCGACGATTCAAATTGAGGGACATACCGACGAGCGTGGATCGGTTGAATACAATTTAGCATTGGGCGATCGCAGAGCAAAAGCTGTTCGCAAATACTTAGTCGATTCCGGAATTGATGGCAAAAGATTGAAAGTCATTAGTTACGGCAAAGAAAAACCAGTTGCAACTGGTGACAGCGAATCTGCCTTTTCTAAAAATCGTCGTGCTAATTTTGTGCCTCTTACTGAGTAGTAAGTAGAGTGATCAGAAACGAGAAAATGAAGCGTCGTAATACATCCTGTCGGAATTTGCTCTCTCTTTTTCCTTCAGGTTTTTTATGTTTAATGGCGGCTAGCTCTTGTGTTTCAAATATTCCGGTTTCAGATTATGCCGTCGCACGTTCAGCATGGGAAAACGCAAAGGAAGCCGGCTCGGCTCGCTTAGCGCCTAGCTTGTGGCATCGTGCCGATCTGGCTTATAAAAAAGGCCAAAAATTATTCAATGAAAGAGATTATAGCGGTGCAAAAGATGCCTTTGAAGAATCTCGATTTTATTCTGAAAAAGCTGAAAATACCGCTCGAATCGCATCTCCTGATGGGGGCCCTACGCCATGAAAAAGTTAATTCTAGTACTCATATCACAAGCCCTATTTTTGCCAGCTTGTCTCGATACCCGAGACTCTGTAAAAGAAGTTGAAGAAAAGCAGCAACTTCAAAAACAAGTTGGCAGCCTTCAGCGTTCAACCGCTGATGTGAATTCGAAATTTCAAGAAACCGAAGAGTCGATTAGCAAATTGTCGGCACGGGTTGATGTGATCGACAATAAGAATAATAAAAATGAAGAGAAAACTGAAAAATCTCTGGTTCAGCGTGATCAAAAGATCAAAGAGTTGGGAGAGAAATTAGCTGTTCACCAAGAAGTTATGACGAAAATGGATGGACAAATATTAGCACTTCAAAACCAAATCACCCAGCTGACAGAAGAAATGAAAAAAGCACCGGTTGCGAGTGCTAAATCAGAAGGTGGAGAAAAGGGCGAATATAAACTCGCAGAAGATTTTTTTGCCAAGAAGCAATGGCAAGATTCTGCAATCACTTTTGAAAAATATCGTAAGGCCTATCCAAAGGGCAAGCATGCTGCCGAAGCTCTTTATAAGATTGGTGTCAGCTTTCAGGAGTTGGGATCAAAAGATGAGGCGCGCGTATTTTACAAAGACGTCATCAGCCAATATCCAAACTCCGGAGAGGCCAAAAAAGCCTCAACACGGCTTAAAAGCTTAAAGTAAGTGAGTCGTTTTATGCTATGCTTGTTTTATGCCGACTTATAAAAATGTTTTGGCTATTGAAACGAGCTGCGATGATACCTCTGTTGCGATTTTAACTCACGACGGTCAGGTGCTCGCTCAAATGTCTGCGGATCAAAACTTAGCCCATGAAAAATTTGGTGGAGTGGTTCCTGAAATTGCCTGCAGAAATCATACCTTCAATTTATTGCCTCTGATCGATCAGGCATTGCTCAAAGCGGGGCTTGAACTAAAGAATATCGAAAGTATAGCCGTAACCAGCGAGCCCGGACTCATTGGTTCTTTGCTAGTTGGATTGGTAACCGCCAAATCATTAGCTCTCGTACAAGATATTCCTTTTGTCGGAGTGAATCATTTAGAGGGCCATTTACTCGCACCCTTTCTTAAAGATGAACAATATGCGCCGCCTGAAGATTTTAAGTATCCTTATATTGCGCTCGCAATTAGTGGTGGGCATACCTCACTTTATCACATTAAGGCCTTTGGCGACTATGAAGTCTTAGGGAGCACACGTGACGATGCCGCCGGTGAAGCCTTTGATAAGTTTGCAAAATTGATTGGGCTTGGTTTTCCGGGAGGGATTCAAATTGATCAACTCTCTCATTTCGGAAATCCGAAAGCCTATAACTTCCCTCGGCCCTTGATTCATGAGCCCCATTTCGATTTCTCTTTTTCTGGATTAAAAAGTGCCGCGGTTCGTTTGGTTTCAAATTTTTCGAAAGCTGAATTTGAGAAGCTCGAGGGGCAGGCCAAAAAGTGGCTAGTTGAAAAAAAATTTAGTTCAGAGCAAGAAATACTAGTTAATTTGTGCGCCAGTTATCAAGAAGCAATCGTTGATGTTTTAACTGAGCGGCTATTTCGTGCATCTGAAAAATTTGGTCTTAAAAGAATTGTAGTGACCGGTGGAGTGAGTGCCAATTCGCGACTTAGGGAACGCGTTCTTAAGCAGGCACTTCAGGCGGCTTGCCAAGTCGTGATTCCGCCACTTCGTTATTGTACTGACAATGCTGCCATGATTGGACTCTCCGGAATTATTCGACTCAATCAAGGAGAATCTTCACCCCAAGATTTAGCGCCTAAGGCGCGCTCCCCGTTGGGTTTTAGAAGTAGCCAAGTATGATCAAAGCAAAACTTTTAGCGAGATTAGATGAATTGGGAGCTGCGGGGCCAAAACGCTCCCTGGGGCAAAACTTTTTGGTTTCAGAAATCGTAATTGAGCGAATTGTAAACGCAGTACAGCGCTATTTGGAGGATCAAATTATTGAAATCGGCCCGGGCTTGGGTTCATTGACTGATGAACTAATAGGACTGGGAAAATCATTGAGCCTGATTGAGTTGGATCAAAAATTCGCGCAATATTGGCGAACTCGTGCCGAAGAAGGCAGTCAGTCAAAGATTGAAGTTATTGAAGCAGATGCACTTCGTATCAATTGGGCACCGATCTCAGGAATGCAAAAAAATATTTTGGTTAGTAATTTACCATATCAAATATCTTCAAGTTTATTGATTGATCGTTCACTGCAGCCACATTTAATCGCCACTATGATTCTCATGTTTCAAAAAGAAGTGGCACAAAGAATAACGGCAGAGTGTCGAAGTAAGGACTATGGATTGCTCACTGTCATTGCTCAGAATTTTTGGCGAATTGATCTTCTTTGTGAATGTGCTCCAAGAGACTACTATCCGCCGCCCAATGTCGCAAGCCGAGTGCTCATTTTCAAAATTAGGAAAGACGGTCTGGACATCGAAAAGCGAGAAGATTTTTTAAAATTTGTGAAAGCTGGCTTTTCACATCGCAGAAAACTGCTCTTTAAAAATCTTATGGGGCAATATCTTTCAAGCCGAAATTTACCAGAAGAATTATTATTAGCGGCGTTTGAAAAGACCAAGATTTCATTCAAAGCGCGTGCTGAAGAACTTAGTCCCGATGAGTTTCGTGAATTATTTTTGAATTCTATCTAAATTCTTGAAGCTCAAGCCCCGGGCGCGTGTTATATTGAGCCATGGCCGATGACATCAAGTTAATTGCCGATAATAAAAAGGCGAGATTCGATTTTTCGCTTGAAGAAAGCTTCGAAGCCGGGATTAAGCTTACCGGCTCTGAGGTTAAATCTTTGCGGGCAGGCCAGGTCAATCTGAAGGATTCTTATATTTCCTTTCAGGGAGACGAGGCATTTTTGCAAAACGCCCATATTAGTGAGTATCGGGCTAGTTCATATAACAATCATGTTCCCGAACGTCTTCGCAAATTATTACTTTCTCGAAATGAAATTGATAAAATCAAGAGAGCCGTAAATGAGAAGGGCTATACTTGCATCCCGACTAAGATTTATTTAAAAAAAGGATGGATCAAGTTAGAAATCTGCCTAGGGGTTGGCCGTAAAAAAGGCGACAAGAGAGATCTTCTAAAGGAGCGCTCAGTTAAAAAGGAATTGCAAAATAAAATGCGAAAAGAGAGATAAGGGCCCTGAATCGCCCATTTTGGGGAGCCCTAAGCGGTAAGATAGCTTCTTTCCTTTAGTTTCATAACCTGCAAGGCCAATTTTTTTACTAAAATATGCTCGGGATAGAGCTTTCGATATTTTTCATAAACATTTACTATATCAGTTCTTTCGCGATTGCTAATTTGCGAAAGATCCAAGTCGATTGAGGTGATAATTTTGTCAAATTGTTGAAGAGCTTGATTTTCATTGAGCCGACTTTCAATTTCAAAATAATCATCTAAACTCAATGCATATTTTTTATTGTTTAGCCATTCGTTCTGCACAGCCAATTGAATTGCAACTGGAACTGATTTGCAGACCAAACTATAATTGAGTTGAACAGGGAGTTTCAAAAGGTACTGAGTCACTTCCTCTTTCGTTAAGTGCTTCAATTGTTCGTTCACACTTTTTCCGATTAAAGCGCTCACAAAATCTAGGTGTTCTTGCATGAATTCAAAATTCTTTTTTATTTCTTGTAGTGCCCATTCACAGCCTTTTTCAATGCCCAATTGGCTTTCAGGATAGTTGCGAAATAACTTTTTGAGAGCCAATATCTTTTTCCTAATGACCACTTCATTTTGAAAGGCGCGAAAATATTTGGCCTCATTTTCGAAGACAATGCGAGTGGAAGTGGGATCCATAAACGCAAAAATTTTGGCAAAAACCATTCCTGAGCTAAAACCCGCGATGTGGATAATTAAATCAAGCTTTGAGAAAGAATCAAAGGATTCAAGTACAAATAGCGTAACTGCAATGCTCGGCAATATCACTGCCGCCGGTATCAATATGCCTCGCCGATTCTTAAAGAAACCAATCCAGACATTGATTTTTTGACGCCAAAATAAAACCAAAATTGCGCCCAAAATTGCGCTGATACAACTCGAGGCTCCGATCAGTCTGTTTTCGCCCTCAATGAGAAAGCGAGTTTGTAACAATAACCCGATGCTGCCTCCGCTTAAATATATAAGTAGGGTAGGCACGGCACCCAATCGACTTTCAATGAAAACTGAAAAAGCCAAAAAGAAAACCAAATTGGCAATCAACAAAGTCCAATTTCTAAATAGAAAATGAGCTTGCAGAAAATTGACAAGCGAGTCGAAACGGCTAAAGGCAAAATGATTGGACTTTAAAAACAAGAGGTAATCACTTCGAGATTTACTTCGAGATTGGTCAAAATTCAAATAGGATTGATAAAAGTGAGGCGTCAAAACAATTCGGCCTCCGGCTTGCGGACCATTAGATATCAGGAGTAAAAACTCGTCTTTCGGGTCCAAGTTCTTATCTTTTAAAGCAGATGATTTGGCCACCGTATTTGCTTTTACTCGATACAAATTTGATTGGGCATTTGAAATCGAATTTGTTTCAAAAGGATTCTTTGAACTCACAAGCAGTTCAAGTTGTTGACAATTGCTTTCTGACATTCTCTGGAGCTGACAAAATTCTTTGGTTAATCTGTTTTGGAGCTCAAGAGTTTTGATATACGAAGACGTGTTAAAAAATGCATTTTTCAGAGATTGGGCGCGCATATTCCAAAACGTTGAAAAAGCGCAAATACCGCAAAAAATTAAGATGCTCATCCAGACTTTACGAGCGGGTCTGGCATTGGTTCCGAAGGAGATAAACATACTTATTTTTCGGCTAAAGACTAGGCTAGCATGAGAGAAGATTGTGTCTCAAATCGATACAGTTGCCTCTTGTTCACATTTATGTGAGCATCTTTCTTATATGATTAATAGTTTTTTGAAATCTTTGTTGGCGATTTTGGTAATCAGTTCTTGTGCCCATGAAAAAACTACGAGTTCTGAGGCCATACCTGAGACGCGGCCACGAGATGAATTGAGTTTGAAATCAGACCGTTCAGCTTTAGATGAAGAGCGAAAACAGATTCCTATCGAAACCAAACGCAGCAATGATGAGATGGCTCTGGTGCTTCAACTGATGCAAACCAACGAACTTGGTGAAATGCAGGAGCCTTCAAAAATTCGCGATAGATTTGATAAGGCTGTAAGGGAACGTCGAACAAAGTTAGATCGTGAGCTGCAAAAAAAGCGGGATGAGTTTTCTCACAATGAAAAGACCACGCGCGATTTAGTTTTTGCCGAATTTAAAAAGGCCAGAGAAGATTTTGCCAAAGAAAAGCATGAAAGTGGCGAAAGAAGTCAGTTTTTTTCGAATCAAGATGAAAAGCGCCGTGAGTTCACTTCGGATCAGCAAGAAAAGCGCAGCGGTTTTGAGGCAGAGATCCGAGAAAAGCGAAAGGATTTCGAAGACTATATTCGGGAGCGACAAAATTCATTTAATGAGGAGTATCGATCCTATTCTAAAAGATATGATGAAGCCAGAAAAGCCAATAGCCTCAAGAAAAATATGCAGGAGAAGGAAAGAAAAATAAAAGACGAAAAGGCAAAAGAGGAATTATTTCGTCACTCCACAAGTGGAGGAGTCAAGTCAGCAGAGCCTGCAACCAATCCCTCAGAACAAAAAGATCTTGAAGACTTTCAAAGCTTCCCGAAGTCTCCGGGACAACCACTAGAGCAAAACCAATAGACCTCTTGCCTAGCTAATTTATTTTAGCGGATAAACTTTAAGTTCTTTGTAAGTGCTTTGAGGATCAAGCTCACGTTTAAATTCAATATCTTTTAGTTCGCCAATGGCGATTTCAAGAGTCGTATATATCTTCGAGCCTTCTTGTAGGTGGCCTCCAAGAGTTTTTCCTGTCGAATCTGAAATGCTAATGTGCAGATGTGAACCGCTGGTTGAGCCAATAGTACCACTCAGCGATACGATTTCAAAATGGCCTGAAAGCTTGGTCGATTTTTCGTCATTGGCAAATCTCAAAACCGCCTGCTCAAGACTTCCTACGGCTGAGAGCACAATGGCGGCCTTTAAACTATGTTCGTTTACAAAGTCTTGAAGCCTTACTTTCGGATCTTCTCCGGGCTTGAAGCGTAATACATAGGTCAGCATTTGCTTAGATGCCGGTGCGTCGGAGTAAGATGGCAATGGAGCCCCCTGTGCAAGAAATAAGAAAAAGAAAAATTTAGTAAACATTTTGATTTTCGACGGCTAATGCGGCAGCAACAATTGCTTTGTGTTCAAGATCAATCTGTTCGATAGCTAAATTTGTTTTCAGGTTTTTACCCAAAGATGGCAGCCAATTTGTAAAGGCTTCTCTTGCCGTTGCTATCTGCAGGGCTCGCTTATCTGGTTTGGGCATCTTGGCTTCAAATTTCTTAAGCATTGAAAAATTAATATTGGTTGGTTGAAAATAGTCGATCTTAGTTTCGTCGGTAATGGCATTTAACAAAGATCCCAAAGCTGAGTCTCGAGGTGGCGGGCTGAAGCTTTCTCCTCGTAACTTTTGATCGCAAAAATTAGCAACTAAATATCCGATAGCTGTCGATTCAAAATAGCCCTCTACTCCCGTGATTTGACCAGCAAAAAACAACAGAGGATCCTTCGGGCTAGATAAATCTTTAGAGAGACATTTTGGAGTATGTAAGAAAAGATTTCGGTGCATACTTCCTAACTTCAAAAATTCGGCCTGCTCAAGACCAGGTATCATGCGAAAGACTTGAATTTGGTCGGCGTAACTCATTTTAGTTTGAAAGCCCACCATATTATAAGCGGTAGCCTCGCGATTATCTTGTCGCAGTTGAACTGCCGCAAATGGCGCAAATCCCGTTCGAGGATTTCTTAAGCCCTTGCCTTTCATTGGTCCAAATCTGGCGGTGAGTGGCCCCCGCTCAACCATGGTTTCAATCGGCATACAGCCTTCAAAATAAGGAGTGTTTTTCTCAAACTCTTTTGGCTCGACCTTGCGCGCAGCTGAGATTGCACGCATCAAAGAAAAATATTGTTCTTTATCAAGCGGGCAATTGTAATAATCCTTTGATCCTTTGTCCCAGCGATCTGCTTTATAGGCAATTTCTTGATTGATTGAGTCGGCCGATATCACGGGTGCGATAGCGTCGAAGAAATACAGAAAATCTTTACCAAAGTGATCGCGAAGGCTTTTGGCCAAACTATCGTGAGTGAGAGGGCCGGTTGCAATAATACATGGCCTAGGAACATCCTCCAGGTTCCGAACAATTTTTCTTTGAATCTTAATATTAGGGTGTTGCGTGATTTTTTCAGTTACGAGTTTGGCAAAAACGACACGATCCATTGAAAGTGCCTGGCCAGCAGGAACGCGTGCTTCAATGCCCATTTGCAATATCAGTGAATCAAGTTGCGCCATCTCCCATTTAAGTTGGCCTGGAGCGGAGGTATTTACAAAGCTTCCAAAGGAGTTTGAGCAAACGAGTTCGGCAAAATCTGAGGTCTTATGGGCTGGGCTGAAACTGCTGGGCTTTTCGGATTCACGCATCTCATATAAAAAGACTGAATAGCCGAGCTCAGCTAGGCGGTAAGCGCATTCGCTGCCAGCAAGGCCAGCCCCGACGACATGAATGGGAGAATTTTCCTGCTTCATTGATTCCTCTTTTCAGAGAAAAATGTTATATCATTTAAATGAGTCAAAAGCCCAACCGTAAAAGCCATTTGTTTTCTGTGGAGAATGTCCTACAGTCGCTTTTGCAAAATAGCAAGTCGGGACTTGCTCAGGGCTTTGCGAGATTTCGGCTCGAGAGGGAATGGCCCAAAATTGTTGGTGAAAGCATTGCAAAAAATACCCTTCCCTGCGCAATGGAGAAGGGCATTTTATATATTTGGGTGAGTCACCCAACCTGGATTCAAGAGCTCTATTACTTTAAAGCAAGCATTCGAGAAAAAGTGAATGCGCATTTGGGATATCCCTCGGTTTTTGAGGTAAAATTTACGCTTGATAAGCGCGCGGCCAAATCTACTGTTTCAACTGAAAAAATAGATCCCTAGGACTCTTTGAAACTCAGTCTTTGCTTTTTTGGATGGTCTCTTTCAGTACATTTTTGATATAGGACTGGCGCTGCGATCCGCCCAGTAAGCTTTTTAAACTTTGATGAAGGCTCGGATCATTGATGAGCGCGCCTAGAGTACCTTGGCCCTTGTCGATTTTCTGCATGATGCTGGCAAGGTCATTGACGGCCTGATTTAATTTTTGGTTTTTAGGAATCTCACCGTGAAGGTCTTTTAAAAGGCCATCTAGAGTTTTCAAAGTGACTTTTAGTTGTGCGGTCGAGTCGGTCATATTTTCAATTAATTTGGCGGGCCGACCTTGGCTATTGAGGGATGCTACCAAGATTCGCATTTCTTTGAGAAGTTCAAAAACCTGAGAGATGCCTTGATCTTTATCGGTTATCATCTTCAAGATGTCTCCGGACTCAGTTGATTCGATGTTGGTGCCGCTTGCCATTGTTTCAGCAGTTGGGTCACCCGGATTTAAAAATATATATTTATCGCCAAGTGCGCCCTGAGTGCGAATTTCTGCAGATGTCCCTTTTTTAATTCTGTCGGCAAATTTGGAGTCGACGGCTAAGTAAATACTTAAGCGATTTGCTTTTTGAGAAAAGCTTATGGATTTCACATTACCAATCGGTAAGCCTTGAAGAGAAATGACACTACCAACGAATAGACCGGAGACTTCACTGAATTCGGTTGTATAGTATGAGTAGCGAGTCAAGACCATGCTCTTCCCACCGAGAGCTAAAATCGAAGCCATAATAGCAAATAGACCAAAGGCAACAAAAGCTCCTACTTTGTATTCAAACTTCTTTGCACTTTGTTCCATTAGGCTTCATCTCCATTTATAAAAAGAGTCATTCGCGCAAATTGAGCAACGGCCTGATTTTCTCCATTCGAATTGTCGGAATCTAAGCCATAAGTTTCTGCCAATTGTTTAGTTGGTAAAACTGCATAAATGCTCCCATCTAACAAAAGTGCAATGCGGTCGCATACGGCAAAGGCAGTGGGCATATCGTGAGTTACCAACATGGATGTTACGCCTTGAGATTTTAACTTCAAAATCATTTCCTGAATGCGTTTGGTATTGTAGGGATCAAGGCCTGCGGTGGGTTCGTCATACAAAACAACTTCGGGCTCGAGAATTATGGCGCGTGCAAGTCCTACTCGTTTTTGCATACCGCCTGACAGATTGGCCGGGAGAAGTTGTTCGCTACCTTCAAGTCCAAAAGTCTTTAAGAGCTTCAGAATGCGTTCACTGATTTCTGAGGGGTTTAGTTGAGTATGTTCTCTAAGTGGGTAGGCGAGATTATCGAAAACCGACATTGAATCAAAAAGGGCTCCGCCCTGAAAGACGTAGGCAATTTTTTTTCGCACCGGAATCAAATCTCTTTCATTTAACTGGGTGATATCGACTTTATCGACGATTATCTTGCCTGAGTCGGGTTTTTCTAAGCCTATCATGCTACGTAAAATCACGCTTTTGCCGGCGCCTGATCCGCCTAAAAGTCCAAGGCATTCTCCGCGTTTGATTTGCAGATCAACCGAGCGATGAATCACTCTTGTGCCAAAACTCTTCTGAAATTTTTGAATATCGACTACAATTTCATTTTGCAATTAAAGCCTCGCTAGGATTCAAACAATACAAAAAACAATTTCGTTAAGAAAAAGTCGCTTACTAAAATCATGATTGAAGAAGTGACAACCGCTTTTGTTGTCGCAATCCCGACGCCTTGAGTTCCGCCCTTCACGCTGAGCCCGAAATAGCAAGAAACAACAGAAAGAAAAAATGCGAAAAAAAAGGTCTTCATTATGCCAGTCATATAGTCCATGATATTGACGGTTTGAAATATTTTTTCATAGTAAAAGCCTGCATCAATTGCGAGTTCATTTTGACCCACGATTAAGCCACCAGCCACGCCAATAATATTTCCAATTCCGCTCAACATTGGGAGGGCGATGAGGCAAGCCAAAATTCGTGGTATGACAATTTTCTTTATTGGCGAAGTTCCGAGCGCGCGAATAGCATCCACCTGCTGAGTCACCACCATTGAGGCAATTTCGCTGGCGATGCCCGCGCCCACGCGTGCTGCGAGCATCAGGGAGCAAAACACCGGCCCGACCTCACGGATAATAGAGAGTGACACGATCTTTGGGACATAAAGTTTTCCGCCAAACTTCTCTAAACCAATTCCAAATTGCAGAGCCATGACCATTCCGGTGCTTATCGCTGTAACAAATACGATACTCATCGAGCGAATGCCGACGAAATAAATTTGTTCGACGATTAGGCGCGGATAAAATGGTGCGACAAATGCCTCTTTGAGCACCTGTTTAAACATGACCGAAACGCCGCCCAGCATATTTAGAATTTCAAGTATCCTGGCTCCAATTGAACCTAAAATGGCTTTTACAACGGAATCAGCTAATACTTGATTTTTAGCAAATTGAGATTTCATGGCGCTTTGAAGCTTTCTAAAAATTTGTGAAAAATCGGCAAGTCCAACTCAAAGTTTTTAGAAACCGCAACATAACTAATACTATAGGTGCAGTTGTTTTTCTTAAAGGTTAGGATTTCGAGAGTGGTTTGAATTCCATCGATAGATCCCTGAGCCTGCGATTTGCGACTCTCCCTTCCATCAAAAAATGCTAAGGAAGTATTGAGGAGTTTTGCAGAATCAAAAGAAGTGAGCATATCTTTTTCAATGCTTTCAAGGCTTGGATCAGCGGGGTCATTGCAGGCCGATAAAAAGGAAATAGAATTTCCAAATTTTTTATCTTGCCAGGCTTCATCCGCTCCTTGTGATTTGATTTTCTCAAATCGTCCATTCGGCTGAGTGAACTGAACATCATCGGCCTTACTAATTTTGGGTGTGAGACTTACGGACAAGCAGCCTGAAAATATTGGTGGCAACAAGCTCGCGCAAAGAAAAAATATAAGTGATGTTTTTGAAGTTTTCATTTAAAGCTCATCCATGAAGCAATCTAAGGTGCAAAATATCTATCGGCTGTTTCGTATCAGATTGAAATGATTCAAGCATTTTCTAATCTGAAGTCGAGTCAGAATACGTCAAAATAAAATTTGCAAGCGTCATGAAATTGTCGTGAGCGGGATGCTTTCTCCCTACTTTAGTCAGTGTAACTTCGCAACGGAATGAATTAGGGCATTAGAATTCAATATCATCGGTGAAATTCAATTGGCATCACAAATGCTATTCTCAAGTCTCTAGAGGATACACGTGTCAAATAAAGCATTTTCAAAATTCAAATTTTCTCTAGCACTAAGCCTAGTATTGCTCTTAATTTCGGTTTTCGCTTTCGCAGAAGAAACTCTAGTCAATGCAAGTATCAGTCGCATTGGTGATGCCACTCACCTCGAACTAACTGGGCTTGGCAATTCAAAGTATGAAATCAAGAGACAAGTTGAATCCAATAAGCCGCTTTTAGTTTTAGAATCTAAAAGTCTGAGTGAAAACGCAAAATTACTTCTTAGAACTTACAAAGACGAACTCATTGAAAAGGTAATTGTAAATCCAAACGGCGTAAACGAATTAAGCGAAATTAAAATTTATCTTAAAAAATCTGATTTAGACGCTTTTGATTATATGAGCGACCAACCAAGTCGTTGGGTTGTAGATATCTTTCAAAAAGAGTCGAGCAAATCAAATATCAAAGATAAAAACCCAAAACCAAAAACAAAAGACAAAACAGTTCTCAAAATAAAAGCTCACTCCGAAGGGGTTGTCGATGAGACTGGCGCCAACGATGAGGGAACGAAGGAGATCGAAGAGGATTCTAAAAATGCCGCCGATAATTGGCCTGCAAAGAGTCTGCAAAAAGCATCAACTCAAATTGACTACCTCACCCAAAATACAAAGGGCTTTCGTAAGCCTAGCTCCGACGCTCTACTTTTAAATCCCGATTTCGAATCTCCGAAAGATGTGGCCGCATCTGGCGTTTTGAATCAGGGGGCTTTTGACGGCGGCGATCCGGAGTTCAAAAGATTTGCGATGCAAGACTATGAAATCAAAGAAAATGCGATCATTGCCAGTCGTGCGAATATTTACCTTCACTTTCCGATGTTAAAGATCGGAACGCCTGAACTTGATGAATTGGCAAAAGCGCCACCCATTTACAAAATATTGCCACTCGATGAAAACGATTCTAAAAAGCTCAAGTTAAAAAGAGAACATGATGAGGCAAAGCTCTTAGTGAGTCTTTTTGAAAAAGGGCGCTATGCAATCTTTTTAAAAACGGCCAAAGATTTTTTAAAAGAATATCCTGACTCTCGCTACGAAGAAATTATCAGATATACGATGGGTGATACCTATCATAAATTTTGGGAAGCGAGCAAAAGTCCCAATGATTTTGATACCTCAATGGCCATGTATCGCGGTGCCAGTGAAAAATTCAAAGATTCACCACTTGCGGCAAGAACCAATCTCTATGTTGCATATTCCTATCTTGAACAAGGTGATAGCCTTGCTGCAATTCAGGCTTTTCAGCGTTTTCTAAATTTAAAACATGAAGACAAGAATTTTGATAATAAGAAGTTAACCGCGCAAGTTCGTATTGCCGAAGCCAGAGCTTTTCAAAATTTAAGCAGGCTAGATGATGCTTATAAAATATTAGACGATGTTGAAAAAAATGCCGATGAGAAAAAAGATGTAATGACCGCTGCCTATTACAAGGGCGACATTTATTTTCAAGTCGGCGACTACAAAAGAGCGGTATCTGAATATAGAAGTGCACAGACAAAATTTGCCAAAGACTGGATGGCCTATCCAAATGCCTATTACAACTCCGCGGAGTCCCGTTTTTGGCTTGGCGAATACCGCGAAAGCCTCAATTCATTCAGGGAATTTTTACAAAAATTTCCGATGAGCGAATTTGGCGGTTATGCCATGACTCGAATAGGGGAGATTCTCAATATCCTTGGGGCTGATCCGAAGAGAGTTCGCGGGGCCTATTTAGAGAGTAATTTTAGATATAAAACCACTCCAGGAGGAGACCTTGCAAAAGTTCGTTTGATTACCGATCGAATTTTTGAAATGAAGGATAAGGAACTCAAAAACTCGCTCGAAGTTATTGCAAAAATTAATAAAGACGTCGATATACCAGGGCTCGATGAATTCTCGACCTTTTTGATTGCCGATGGCTACTATGGCCGTGGTGAATTTATGAAGGCAACCAGTGAATTGGTTCATTTTTATCAAAATAATCCGATTGCCAAGAACCGCGATAAATACAAAGCCCGAATCGAGAGAAATATCACATCGAGCATTCGTCGAGATGCAGAACAGAAAAACTTTTTGGAGGCGCTTAAAGTTTATGGGCACTTTGCCAATAATTGGCTCAATAATACCGGCCGGATCGATACTGAATTTTATGTTGGGCGGGCCTACGAGCAAGCCGGGGTCATAAATGAATCGGATCGCATTTATCGGTCTACCCTCAATAAAATATATGCTCTGCAAGGAACAAAAATTGAGAAAGAGCGCAGTGTATTTGAAATTCTTCCGACCACAGATGCAGTCAATTTGCGTTTGGCGGCGGTATCTAGCCAAAGCAAAGAATTCTCAAAAGCCTTCGACTACTTAAAGGAAATCAAAGCCCCAGACAAATTAACTGAGGACGAACAAATTGAAAGAGCGCAAATTTCGTCAGATGTTTTTGAGGCCCGTGGCGATCTCAACAATGCTAAAAAGTTTTTGCAAAGTCTAATTGATACTTGGAAGGGCCAACCAATTTCTGTGGCCCCACTCTTTTTGCGACTCGCCCAATTGCAATTTCAGGCTGGAAATTCAGCCGCAGCCGAAACCAATTTAATTAAAATTACTAATTTACAAAGTGATACGGCTTTGGTGCCTGAAGAAACTCTAGCTAAGACGCTTGAGCTAAAGGGCGACATTGAATTGGCTAGAGGAAAAAAGCGAGAAGCAATCAAATCTTATCAGGAGTTGCTTGCGCAATTTGAATCCAAGCGCAGCATGAGTTCGATTCGCTATCGACTCGGACAAATTCAATTTGATTTAGGTGATTTAAATGAGGCGCAAAATACTTGGGGCAAATTGCAAGGTGATAAAAATGATAAGAATTCAACTTGGTTTCGGCTTGCCTCTGAAAAAATGACCAGTTCGAAATGGAAGGCCGAGTACAAAAAGTATATCGATCGCATACCGGCAATGGCAGATACAAGTACAAAGAATTCACGTCAATAGAGATGTGACAAAGACTACGGAGTCGAAATGGCAGAGAAGGAATTCGGAGACATTATTACGCAAGATCCTGAAATGAAGCGGGTACTTTTACTTGCGAGCAATATTGCTCCGAGCCGAGCGAGTGTACTTATTTGCGGCGAAAGTGGGACCGGAAAAGAACTTCTCGCAAAATTTATTCACCAGCGCAGCCCGCGCGGTAAGAATCGCTTTGTGGCTGTCAATTGCGCAGCAGTGCCCGAAACACTTTTAGAAAGTGAACTCTTTGGCTACGAAAAAGGAGCTTTTACAGGTGCGGCAAACTCAAAGCCGGGCAAATTTGAAATGGCTCATAACAGTACTTTTTTGCTAGATGAAATTACTGAAATGCCGATTTTGCTTCAGGCCAAATTACTGCGGGTCATTCAAGAGGGCGAAGTTGAAAGACTGGGAGCAAAACAGCCGCAAAAGATTAATGTAAGGCTGATCGCAACAACCAATCGCAATTTAACCGAAATGGTACAACGCGGAGAATTTAGAGCAGATCTTTATTATCGGCTCAATGTTATTCCTTTGACGATTCCTTCACTTAAAAATCGCAAACGCGATATTGAGTTGCTCGCAAAATTTTTCTTAGGAGTTTCAAGCATTCTCAATAACAAAGAGAACAAAGCTTTATCGATTGAAAGTCTACAAAAACTAATTTCTTGGAGTTGGCCCGGAAATATCCGTGAGCTTGAAAATGTCATTGAACGTTCGGTATTGCTCAGCCAATCTCATATAATTTCTCCTGAAGAAATTCACATCAATGGCTTTGAAGAAGGTAAGCAGAGCACTCTTGATTTTATTCCTGGTATCACTTTAGCTGAAGCTGAAAAGCAGTTGATTTTGAAAACCCTAGAACACACGGGGCAGAATCGCACGCGAGCGGCTCATATTTTAGATATCAGTATTCGCACTCTCCGAAACAAGCTTCATGAATATCAATTGGCTCTGCCGGTGGCCGCTCTTGAATCCGAACTGCCAATTGAGAAAAATGAAGAACTCGTATTAACGAATCGAGGTGGATATGGCTGATCTACTAGACAAAACGACGCGGGCCCTCGCGGCTTCGGCAGATTTGAGATCTCTGAGACAAAATGTTGTCACGGCTAATATCGCCAATGCAGAGACTCCGGGTTATACTGCAAAAAAACTAGATTTTGAACAAGCCTTGAGCCGTGCGCTCGAATTAGAGGGCGTCGGAAACATGAAGACTTCAAATGAGCGCCATTATATGGGTGGTGCTGGCTCTCTGGCCAATGTGAAAGCTGATACCTACGATAATCCAGATGCGAATATAAATAATGATGGCAATACGGTTGACCTCGAAAAAGAAATGTCGACACTTGCTGAAAACTCCCTGCTTTACAAGGCGGCCATTCAACTCATCAATAAAAAGTTAGCTGCTTTAAAGTACGCTGCCGGAGAGGGTGGTAGATAATGGATTTTTTAACTGGCATGAGGGTGAGTGCAAGTGGCATGACCGCTCAACGTATGAGGATGAATACGATTTCAAGCAATATTGCCAATATCAATACCACCAGAACTCCTGAAGGTGGTGCTTATCGACGAAAGGATATTGTTTTTGAGGCCATGCCAGACGCCGCAAGTTTCGGCGAATTGCTCACTTCGGCTCCACAGAAAGATATCAATCGAGTTCAAGTGACGGATGTCATTTCCGACCGCAAAGCTCCGCTTATGAAATACGAGCCAGATCATCCCGATGCAAATCCAGATGGCTATGTTGCGTACCCGAATATTAACCTAATGGAAGAGATGGCGAATCAAATTACCGCAACTCGCGCATATGAGGCTAATGTGGCAGCTATGAACTCGACGAAAGACATGGCCATGACCGCGCTTGAAATTGGCAGATAAAGGGAAGGTCTTTCGAGGCTAGATTTACTCATTGAGGGTGACTGAAGCTCGCAAAAAGAATGGACTTTCGATAAACTGAAAATGAAAGAGGTAAACCATGGATGGTTTAACAGTTAGGTCCGGACAGCAATTAATTAATACGGGTAAAACCACAAGTGAAACCCGTGCCGGAGAAAACCAAGCCCTGCAACCAAACTCAGGTTCAGGAAAATCTTTCGCAGATACATTGAAGGATTCGATTCAACAAGTGAATCAACTTCAAAAAGATGCAGATATCAAAATGCAGCAACTCGCAACCGGAAAAACCGACAATATTCAAGACGTGATGATTGCGGCCGAAAAAGCAGATATTGGTTTGCGTTTGATGATGCAAGTACGAAATAAAATTGTCGACGCTTACCAAGAAACTATGAAGATGCAGGTTTGATAGATTTAATTTTTTACGGGAGTAAAGCACTTGCAAAATGTTTTTAAAAGTTTAGTTTCGCAATTCAAATCATTTTATGGCAATCTCACGCCCACCAAAAAAACTTCGATTGTGGCGGCAGCGCTCATCTTAGTGGTGGCCATTGGGGTTATGGTTTTGATGGTTTCTGGTTCAAGCTACGCACCGCTTTTTGCAAATGTATCTGCTGATCAGACTTCAACCATCATGAGTAAACTTCAGGCGAAGAATATTCCGTTTAAAATTGAAGACGGTGGCAAAACCATTCTCATTCCACGAGAATTGGTTGCCTCTACGCAAATGTCTTTGATGACTGAAATAGGAAATAATAAAGTGGGCTCGGTCGGTGCGGGCCTTGAATTATTTGATAAGCAAGATTTCGGTACAACCTCTTATGCTCAAAAGATCAATTATCAAAGAGCTCTTCAAGGAGAATTGGTCCGAGCCATCAATACTCTTGATGCCGTTAAACAATCAAAGGTGATGATTGCGCTTCCGCCGAAAAAGACTTTTTTAGAAGAAGGCAGCTCACCAACAGCAAGTGTGGTCATTGAATTAAATTCAGGTAAAATCCTAACGGAAGATCAAGTCAAAGGAATTACCTTTCTTGTCGGAAATGCCGTAGAAGGCCTTGATCCCGAAAAGGTAACAGTACTTGATACCAGAGGAAAAGTTTTATCCCGTGCCCATGAGCCGGGAACTCAAGGTGGATCAGAACTAGCTGAGATGAAGGCAAAAGTTCAGATCGAGTTAGAAGAAAAAGTTGAAAGCATTTTAACCAAGGCTGTTGGTCAAGGTAAAGTCATCGTGAAAGTAAACGCTGATCTTAATCCACGCTCTTTTATCACAGCTGAAGAGAGTGTAGACCCCGATAAAACAGCGGTACTGTCAACTACAGGTGAAGAAGAAAATTTAGATGGTCAACGCACCAATCCGACGGGAATTCCAGGGGCCAGATCTAATTTGCCTGGAGCCGCTGACAATGGTCAGGTGGGATTTAATCAAACTGTCAAAAAGGGTTTGAATACCACAAACTATGTAGTGCCTAAAACAATTCGTAACATCAAAGAGGCGGCAGGCGGTTTGCAAAAAATGAGTGTTGCCGTTTTAGTTGATGGCGCGATCACCATGAAGAAGAATGACAAGGGTGAGGAACAAGAGGTCTACACCGCCCGTTCAGCTGAAGAATTAGCTAAATTTGAAGCCTTAGTAAAGAGCGCAATTGGCTTTGATGAAAAGCGCGGTGACAGTGTTAAAATCGAGAATATGCAATTTCAAAAAGAAGATTTTTCTGAAACCGATAAGCTTCTCAACTCTTTGGAACGTAAGAAATTAATTAGTGCGCTTTTGAAATGGACGCTTCTCCTAGGCGCACTCGGATTTTTCTTCTTAGTGGTCATGCGACCATTTATGCGCTGGGTGACTGATAGTTTTCAGGACAATGTTGAAGATATGCTGCCTCGAACAATCGAGGAGCTAGAAGAGTTGCAATCAGTTGATAGCTCTCTACCAGGAATGTCGAGTGCTTTGCCAGTGCTAGAAGAATCTCTTGATCCAGATAAAGCAGAGTCGGATCTTCTCAAAGAGCGCATTATGTCTCTTATGGAAGGCGATGAAGAAAAAGCTGCCGGTGCCTTTAGCCTATGGCTTATTAGGAAGGACGCATGACCACCATTAGACTTCACAAAAGTGAATATGTTGAATATCAAAGTCTTAAAGGATTTGAGAAAGCGGCGATCCTTATGAATTTTCTCGGACCTGCCGCCGCGAAAAAGCTTTTAAAACATATGGATGACGGCGACATTCGAAAATTACTAGCCTGCATGCAAAAATATAGAATTGTTCCCATCGACATCACGAAAAAAGTATTAGAAGAGTTTTATGAAATGATCAATGAGAGCGAAGAATATATTTTTTCTGACAAAGTGACTTCGAAAGATAGTATCGTAGATGCCGTGGGAGAAGAGCGAGCCCGAGGTATTTTAGGACACTTAAATGTCAATAATACGGCTAGCCGTTCACTTGAAAGTTTAGAAATGGTGGACGCCAAATCATTGGCCAATTTCTTAATCAATGAACATCCTCAAACCGTTGCGGTCATCCTTGCGCATCTTGAACCCGAAAAAAAGGGCGAGGTTTTAAAGAGACTTCCAGAAGCATTGCAGGCTGAAGTGGTACTCAGGATGGCAAATCTTGATCACGTGGCACCAGAGCTGATTGCCGAAGTAGATCGCGTCTTAAAAGAAGAACTCGCCAACCTCGGAACAGTTGAGCAAGCAGCTCTCGGCGGCGTTCAACCTGTAGCTGAAATGTTAAACGTCATGGACAAAAATACCGAAAAAGCGATCATGTCGCGCATTGAGGAAAAGGATCCCATCCTAGCAGAAGAAATTCGCAAATTGATGTTTGTCTTTGAAGACATCGCTAAGATCGATGACAAAGGAATTCAATCTCTTCTTAAAGAAGTTCCAAATGATAAATTGCTTATGGCTCTTAAAACGGCCAATGAAGATATTAAAAATAAAGTATTTAAAAATATTTCTCAAAGAGCGGCTCAAATGTTGAAAGAGGATCTGGCCAATATGCCACCGGCGAGATTGAGTGATGTCGAAGGCGCACAACAAGAAATTGTAAACGTAGCGAGACGGCTTGAAACTGAAGGTAAAATTATAATTGCTCGCGGTGGTGCAGACGACGCAATGGTTTAAGAGAAAAGCGGTTCTTTTTATGATTGCAAAATCTATTATTGATAAAGACGAAGCCGAAAACGTGGCAGTTACTTTTTCTCCTAAGAAATTTCCGATGAGGATTTCTGAAAACGCAGTTTCCTTTCATAAGATTCAAACCGGCGATAAACGTACCGACTTTAAGCTCGATCATACGGTTTCTCAGCAAACAGGAATTGGAGAGCTTGAAAGACTTTCGATTGAAGAGAAAGTTGAAAAGCAGGCCCTTATTAAAGTGAAGGAAATGCAAGAAGACGCCTACAAAGCAGGCTTTGAACTAGGAAAAGATGAGGGCGCTAAAGCCGGATTTGAAGAATCAAAGATTCAATTGGCCGAGCGACTTGAAGGCTTTGAAAAGTTACTTTCGAAAATTGAAAATTTAAAAACCCAACTCATTTCTCACAATGAGGTATTTCTGATTCACCTGCTTTACCGCATGGCGAGTAAAATCGCGATGGTTGAGATTGAAGAAAAACCAGAAATCATACTTGAGGTTTTGCGCCAGGTGACTGAGGCCGCTCAATCTGAGCAAAAAATGACCGTGAAATTGGCGGCGAGCGATTTGAAATTTGTTCTCGAAACCCAAGACAAACTGACTAAGAATTTTGATTTTATTAAAAATTTAAAACTCGAAGAAGATCCCGAACTTTCTCGAGGTGGCTGTAAGATCGAAACCAATTACGGCGCAATTAATGCCACGGTTGAACAAAGAGTTGAGAAGCTCTGGCAATCTTTAGTTCAGAAGGCCCCACGAACTAAAGATGAGGTCGGTGATGGCACATGAATCAAGATTTAGAGCTCAATCTTGAAAAGTATTTTAAGACCATAGATCGTATTCATTTAACCGAAGACATAGGCAAAATTACGCAAGTAGTAGGCAATCTCATGATTGGATATTTACCGGGCGGAACGATCGGCAGCATTTGTGAAATTGCTCCCGCTCACGGTTTTGACAAATTTTCGGCCGAGGTGGTGGGCTTTCGAGACCGCAATGTTTTACTTATGCCTCTCGGAGAAATGCGAGGAGTCGGCCTCGGATCACGCGTTGTTTTGCAAAAGCAAAGCGCGATGGTGAAAGTGGGGCCCGAGTTATTGGGACGAGTGATCGATGGACTTGGCGAGCCTTTAGATGACAAAGGGCAGATTGAAAGCTTAGACGAAGCTTTTATATATAATGCAGTTGAAAATCCGCTGTCGCGTAAAAATATACACGAACCCCTTGATCTCGGCATTCGCGCAATCAATGGATTGATGACGGTCGGGCGCGGCCAGCGCATGGGGATTATGGCAGGATCGGGTGTGGGTAAATCAGTTTTACTCGGCATGATGGCTAAATCCTCAGATGCCGATGTGAATGTCATCGCCTTGATAGGCGAGCGCGGTCGTGAGGTAAAAGAATTTATAGATGATATTTTAGGGCCCGAAGGTCTTCAAAGATCTGTATTGGTGGTGGCAACGAGTGACCAATCCCCACTGGTAAGAATGCGCGCCGCTTTTGTGGCAACCAGTATAGCGGAGTATTTTTGTTCTCAGAAAAAAAATGTTCTTCTTATGATGGACTCAGTTACGCGTTTTGCAATGGCCCAGAGAGAAATTGGACTCAATAGCGGAGAACCCCCGGCAAGCAAAGGATATACGCCAAGTGTTTTTGCACAATTACCCAAACTACTTGAGCGTGCAGGAAATTATGCGGGCTCAGGGAGCATCACCGGTCTTTATACAGTTTTGGTTGAGGGTGACGATATGGATGACCCAATCGCTGATTCCGTTCGATCTATTGTAGATGGTCATATCGTGCTCGAGCGAAGCCTTGCGCAGCGTGGTCATTTCCCTGCTATAGATGTCTCTCAAAGTACATCGCGAGTTATGCGCGCCATCTCAACTCCGGATCACTTGCAAGTTGCAAAAACAATTCGCGAGAATATTGCGATCTATAAAGAGGCGGAAGACCTCATTAATATTGGCGCATATAAATCGGGCTCCAATCCAGATATTGATCGTGCGATTCGCATGCATCCCGCAATTGAACTTTATTTGCGCCAAGAAGTTAGTGAAAGTTCATCGGTTACAGATTGCGTTCAGTATTTGACTCAAATTAGCGGAATGCGATGAATTTCAAGTTCAGCTATCAACATTTATTAGAATATCGCAAGCGACTCGAGGAGCTTGCGCAAAGAGATTACATAATTGCACAAAAAGACTTAGACCAAGCTGAAATTGAACTTGAAAACATGTATCAACAAATTGACGATTCAAGACAACGTGCTCGCTTACTTGAAGTGACCGGCGGCAAACAGGCCCCAAGTCTGGCTCTAATAGATGATTTTATTAATAAGCATAAAATCCGAATTGAAATTCAAAGAAAGAAAATTAGGGAACTTCAACAGGTGGCTGAGCTTAAACAACAGGCCTTGGTGAGCGCTGCAAAAGAGTATAAAATATTAGAAAAGCTAAAAGAAAAAAGACTAGTTGAGTTTAAAGACAGCGTGAAAAAGAGAGAAATGAAAAAAGTAGATGAACTGGTTACGACGCGATTTAAACGACGCGATTTAAATGACGTGAACTAAAAGAGGAGAGCTAGCTTGAATCAAGGTTACGAGAAATTTTTTAAACAGGCAAAACAGGTCAGGCAGCCCACATCGTCCCGGCCGGAGCCCCAATTCAAACTCAAAACAAACTCCGAGAAAAAGCGTCCTCAAGAGAAGTCTTCACGCAGGGATTCACTTTCACAAATTGATGAACATTTTGAATCTGCTACCAGTGGCCATCATTTAACGCCCGAGCAAAAATTAAAAATAAAGTTCTTAGAGCGCAAAAGAAAATTAAGTAAGCAAGGATTCAAAAGGCCTGTGCCGGTTTTCGCAATTGCTTGCCTAGTGGTAATTTTGGTGTTTGTGACTCTGGGTTATTTCAATTATCAAAAAGTGAATTTCATTTTAAAGCGAATCGATATTCAAATGAATGGAGCCCAGGCCGCGGATAATCCGGCACCTTCAGCTGCAAACAAAGCTGGGGCGACAAAAGCGGAAGCGAAAAATGATGCTAAGGGAGAAACAAAAGCTGAAACTGCTCCGGCAAATTCTGCCGATCCAGTGGCTTCAAAAGCAGAAAAAAAATCCCAGACGGAGGCTGAAAAGACAAAGGCAGAAGTGCCCGACTTTCGGAATATGACGAAGGAAGAATTAAGTTACTTCAGTCATTTAGCTGACCGAAAAAAAGATCTCGACCAGCGCGAGGCCGAACTCAATAAATTGGACGAAGAATTGCAAAAGCAGAGAGTTGAGCTGGATCAAAAAATTCAGAAGCTTGAGAAAATGCGAACTGAAATTTCTGGTGTGCTCAAGGACCGAGTTGCGATTGATCAGGAGAAAGTAGAAAAGCTCGTTCAGTTCTACTCGACTATGAAGGCGCAGCAAGCAGCAAAGGTGATTGAAAGTTTAAACGAAGAATTGGCAGTAGAGGTTTTGGATAAAATGAAAAAGAAAAGTGCGGCCGAAATTATGAATAGTTTAGACGCAAAAAAGGCGAAAAAACTTTCTGAAATGTTGGCCGGATATCGAAAACCCGCAAGTGATGACGAAACCAAAAGGTGATTTGTGATAAGTGATGTGAGCTCAACAAATGATTTCTTTTTAAAGCCAGAGGCCCGCTCAAAGCGCGCCCAAGATTCTGGGCTTTCAGAAGGCACGTCTGTTGAGTCCACCAAAAAGGCTGAGAACAACTCTGGGGCTGTAAAAAATAGTGAAAAAGTGGCTCCAAAAACAAAATCTGAATTTGCTCGAAAACTTAAGAGTTATGACGAGCAAGGAAATGAAAAGGCCTCTTCACAATCAAGTAAAAAAGATTCCTTAGCCTCCGAATCATCGCAATTGAAATCTGAAGCTCCAATACGAAAGCGCGTTTCTCAAGAAGATGAAGGTACTGAAGTTGAGAGCTTAGCTGATCCTGATGCGGATCGTTTTTCATTTAAGAGCACTCCATCGCGTCCTCTTTCTTCAGCCAAGCAAAAAATGCCAATGGCAAATAAAGATGAAGAAATTATTGAATCAAACTCAAATGACGACTCAAGCTCACGAGAAATGAAAACGGAACCCAATATGCAGCTATTTGCAGTATTGACGTCTCCGCAATTTGATGTGAAGGACTTATCTCCTAGTGAACTTAAAGAAGTAAAAGAAGCCTTACGCGATCAACAGGCTGAGGTGAAGCAGGCATCTGTACAAAAATTTATGGGTCAATTGCAGGCCCAATACGGAATCACCCCAGACAAAGTGGTTCAGGCTTTTGCAAAAATGGATGAGAAGACTTTGACCGCACCTCCGAGCGAAACCATTTCTCAATTTGTAAATAATTTAAACGTTAAAGGTCCCGCTCGTCAGCAAATTGCGAATCTTTATAAGCAAATGCTCAACGAAACCGGTGAAGCCGCTTTGAACGAAAAACTTTTAGGAAGTGACGACGAATCCAAAAGTGTTTCTTTGAAGGTGATGGATTCAACCCAAGCCAAACTCGAACAATTGAACAAATCACTTGATAAACTAAATGACAGTTTTTTTAGAAAAGGTGAATTTCAACCCCAGGCCAATCAACAAATTCCACCAAGCATTAAAGAACAATTGAAGAAGCTGACGCAATCCGGTCAGAGCGAAGATCAGGACTCAAAGTCTTCAAACAACCTAGGGGCAATGCTTGCCAAATTGAGCGGTCAAGCGGGTGGTATGGCTGCAGCAGTGGGTGCAGAAGATAGTGCTGCGGCACCGAGTGTGGCGCCAATGGCAGGAGCAACAAGTGCTCAAGTTCCGGTTATGGATATGAGCGCATTTGCTCAGAGCCAGTCGCAAAATTCAGATCAAGGTGAAGCAGCAGAAGATAATCAGCGCGGCACCAAAAATTATGCAGCTCAAAATACTCAGCAAAATTCAAATTTGGCTTCAAAGAATTTCGCAGACTCGACTAAGTTGAATCTCAAAAGTGATACGATTCAAACCAAGAGTGCAAGTTCGGCAGCAAGCGCTACGCAGTCGACTTCTGCCGGAAATATTGCGGGGGCAACGGCCAGTGTTGCGGGCAGCACGGCGGCGGCCTTGAGTCCCCAGCAGATGATGATGACCGGCCCAAGCAAACAAGAGTCAGCTGAAAATGTTCAAGAAGTGATAAAACAAGCGCAAGTCATCATTAAAAAAGGTGGCGGCGAGATGAATGTTGAAATGAAGCCCGAGGGAATGGGCCAGGTTCATCTCAAAATTGCTCTTGAAAATGGTCAGGTTAATATTCAAATGATGGCACAAAACGACAAAGTAAAAAAACTTTTAGAAGACGGAATTCATGAGCTCAAAGGAAATTTAGCGGCCCATAAACTTCAAGTAGAGTCTTTGAAAATAGGAATTGCAAGTGGTCTCGCTGATAAAAAAATGGAGCAACAACAAGGCGAAACCCAACGCGAAGCTATGCGTGAAGCCCAAAGAGAGATGGCCGGAAATTTCGCAGGCGAAATGCGTGATCAAAGAAATGATCGTAACTCAGGCTTCGCAGATGTTCCGGGCTGGAGAGCCTATCGTTCAGAACCTAAGCAAAGAGTTAGTGTTGAAGCCACGCCAGATGAACAGAATTTCAAACGTCGCGATGAAAGTCGTAGATTGAGTGTTTTCGCATGATGAATGTTAAATTGGGAACGACCACATGGGCGAAATCTGCGGCAAGTGAATCTCCGCATTCTGATCCCATACAAAATTTAAGTTCGACAGATAAAGAAAAAGCCCTTGGTGGCGAAGATGTTGGTGCGGTTCTAAATAAGATTGCGGATCCTAATTATATCGATCCGTCTAAGGTTCGCAAAGTAGGAAATAATCAACTCGATAAAGATGCATTTTTAAAATTGATGCTGACTCAAATGAAGTACCAAGATCCTTCAAGTCCGATGCAGTCGCATGAGATGGCGGCTCAGCTGGCGCAATTCACCTCACTTGAGCAATTGAGCAATATCAACTCGACTTTAAGTGGTATGAAACAACAACAGCAGCCCCAAACCAATTATCAAGCTTTGAATTTTATTGGCAAAAAAGTGAGTGGTGATTCTTCAAAATTAACTAGAGTGGCTGGCGATAAAGAACATGAATTTCACTATAATTTGTCAGCCGATGCGCTCAAAGGAAAGGTTCACATTTCAGACAGTGAAGGAAATGTAGTTCGTAAAATTGATCTCGCCAATCTTAAAAAAGGCGAGAACAGCATCAAATGGAATGGCTTGGCAGATGATGGTCTCGAAGCGCGCCCAGGAGATTATATTTTCAGTATAGAAGCCACCTCTTCAAATGGCGGCCGAGTATTTGCTAAAACTGATTTTGAGGGAAAAATTACCGGGCTCAACTATACTCCGACTGGTCCTGTGCTCCTCGTTGGACAGCAAGCAATACGCTTAGCCGATGTGAAGCGAATTGAAGAAGCGGATGCTTCACCGGTGCAACCGACAGCTGCCGGTGCCAGTCCGCAAGACTTAATTAATCAAGCTCATGATGGAGCACTCAAAAATATTGTTGGAATGCCAGCCTTGCAACAGGCGAAACCTGATGGTGGTCCGCCTAAACAATCGCCAGCAGCCCCACGCGGGCCATCAATCCCCGAAACAAAAATGAATGAACGTTCAGCCACAGTTTCGTCGACGCAATCACCAATCAGTAAATCGGTTGGTATGTCGAGCCAAGCGATGCAAAAATACAATGATGCCAAATCGCAGGCGACCAGAGAGAGTGAAGCTAAAGACGAAAAGGGGGAGACATGATACCGAATAAAATTTCGAATCAAGTAAGCCCGCAAAAAATATCGCCATCTCAAGTTAATGGTTCCGCAAATAGTTCAAAAACAAGTGCAGGGGCTGCGGGTCTCGTATCAAACGACGACAGTTTCAAAAAATTATTAGATCAAACGACCAGTGAAGTTCCAAAAGCAGCGGTCCCAACAACTATAAAGGCTCCTTTGGTTCCTGATGAAGCCAAAGTCGCAACCGAGCAATTGAAATTTTCAGGCCACGCAATTGAAAGAATGAAATCTCGCGGTATAAGTTTTGGTCCGGATGAGCTCAAAAATATTCAAGATGCAGTGGTAAAGGCCGGAAACAAAGGATCGAAAGATACCTTGGTATTGAGTGGTGAGTCTGCCCTTATTGTCTCTGTAAAGAATAATACAGTGGTGACTGTAATGGACAAAGCTTTAATGAAAGATAATGTGTTTACAAATATTGATTCAACAATTGTACTTTAAGGAGAGTGTTTGAAAAGTTTCATCTTCTTCGTTGCATCGTCTGGCGGTTTGTGCGGCCTACTAGGAGTAGGCCTCCGCACGGCCCTCCTTGCGCCTCGAAGCTGAAGCTTTTGAAACACTCTCTAGGGAGCGTATTTGAAAAGTTAGAGTTAGTTAAATAAACAATGGGCTGGTCTCAAACAGAATGTTTGAGGAGCCCTCCTCGTCGCCGATTGATTGACGTGACGAAAACACGAGACAACAGAATGTTGTCTCAGGAGGAGTTAGCATGGGAGTTCTTTCAGGTCTATACACCGGTGTATCTGGTTTAACAGCGCAAGGTGAAGCGCTCGGGGTAATTGGTGATAATATTGCCAACGCCAATACCACTGGTTTCAAACACTCACGGGCTGAGTTTCAGGACATCATCGCAAAGAGTTTAAAAGGTATTTTGGGTGGAAACCAAATTGGTCGCGGTGTGAAGATCGGCGCGGTAAATCCTATTCTCACGCAAGGTAACGTCGATAGCACAGATAAGGCCACAGATTTATCTATTGGCGGTGACGGGATGTTCGTTCTAAAAGGAAACGACGGAGAATCTTTTACGCGTGATGGATCTTTTCACTTCGATAAAGAAGGATTTTTGGTTACCAACGATAATCAACGGGTTCAAGGTTTTGATGCGGATGAAAAAGGTAATATCGTAAACAAATTAGGTGATGTGAGATTCCCGCGCGCATTGACTCCGGCAAAAGCGACTACTTCGATTCGAATGGATTTAAATTTAGATTCGCGAATTGAATCCAAGAAAATTTTCAAATTAGAAGATCCGAACACGACCAGTGACTATTCAACTGGTATTGAAATGTTCGATTCTCAAGGTAACAAACATTTGCTCACCATGTATTTTAATAAAACTGCCGATCGCCAGTGGGAATACCATGGCCTCTGTGATGGCAAAGAAGTTGCGGGCGGAGTTCCCGGCAAGTATTCAGAAGTTACTGCGGGAAAATTGACCTTCACGACAGATGGTAAACTCGATACCGAAGCGGTTACCAAATCAGGATTCAATTTTGCTGGTGGCGCACTTCAAAATCAGCAATTGAAATTCGATTTTGGTGATAGCATCACGACTAAAAAAGGCAAAGGCTTAGAGGGTACCAAGCAATACGGCAAAGAATCAGATTTGATCAGCTGGGCACAAGATGGTTCGGCAGCAGGTACCATCAATAATATTTCTTTTAGTGATGAAGGGATTTTAACTGCACTTTATTCAAATGGCCAGGCAGTCGATCTTTCACAAATTGCGCTTGCGAAATTTGAAAATCCAGAAGCTCTTTATAAAGTTGGTAATAATAGATTCAAAGAAGCCAGGGATTCAGGTACGGCCTCTGTGGGTAAAGCCAACCACGCTGGGCGCGGAAAGTTACAAGCCAAATCTCTTGAACGATCAACTGTGGATTTAGCTCTTGAGTTCGTAAACCTGATTCAAAATCAAAGAGGTTTTCAGGCCAATGCCAAGACGATCACAACGACGGATGAGCTCTTAGGTGAAGTCATTAACTTGAAGAGATAATAATTTAAGCAAGGGAGGTGGGCCATAAGCTCGCCTCTTTTTTTTGTTTTATGTGAATAAGCTCAGATTCAGGCAGCCAGTTATCGGGTAGGCAGAAACTGATCCAGGTGCCTGATACTGCCAGTTGGTTGCACAGATGCTGCTGCCGTTAAAACTGATTCGACTCCCAGGTCAATCGCCCTAAGCTTTTCCTGGCTCTAAAAGCCAGCCGCGCAATAATTCGTCATCGCTGGTTTTAGTGATGATTAAGCGCCTGACGCCCGATTGTTTTGGCTCAGGTATGGCTTGGCAAAACAAGGTGAGGGTCACATCCCTGCGGGTGATATCGACTTGCACACTTGCTCCACAGATTTCTGCTGGTAATAGCCGATCTAGCTTCAAACCACCACGAGAAATGTTTTCAGTCATACAATCACATTTCACGCGGTCAAAGCGAACGACAACAGGATAATTTTTATCAAAGCGCGCCGTATTTCGAGCATCGGCTTTCGAGTATTGCTGAATCAAAAGATTAACCTGATCTAGTTCACCTTCGGCAGGCGCATAAGATTTCACCGGATTCATTTTTGTCGTTTCTTCTTCTGGTGCGCCAGGCGCCGGCTTTGGTTTTGGTATCTTTGATTTTGGTGGAGTCGGCGGAATTTTTTTAAGCGCAGTAGTCCCAAAGAGTTCAGTGAATTCAGAAACCGCCATCCATTCCTTTAAGCCTTCGCGCCACGCCATCCAATTAGGTAGGTCTTGAGGTGAAATACTTGAAACGATGGTTTTGGTCTGCACCGAATTGAGCCCATCGATTTGAACTTCGCTTTTTGAATTAAACAAACTCCAAGAGTAGTCATGATTCGACATTCTTAGCCACCTAGGTATGAATTAATGACGTTCTGATCACCTAATAAATCAATACCACGGCCTTGAATTGAAATGAGACCTGTCTCAACGACATAGGCTCGATTTGATACTTTCAATGCCATGCGCGCGTTTTGTTCAACTAATAATATGGTAACACCATTTGCATTTACTTTTTTAATAATTTCAAAAATCTGTGCAACAATAATTGGAGCCAAGCCTAAAGAAGGTTCATCGAGCATCAACAATTTAGGCCGGCTCATAAGAGCTCTTGAAATGGCAAGCATCTGTTGTTCACCACCAGAAAGTGTTCCTGATATCTGTTTTATACGTTCTTTTAAGCGCGGAAAGAGCTCAAAACACATTTCATAATCTTGTTTTATACCTGCCCTATCCTTTCGGATATAGGCTCCCATTTCGAGATTTTCAAGGACAGTGAGATTTGAAAATACGCCTCGGCCTTCAGGCGAATGAGAAATTCCGCGCTCCATAATGAGATGGGGCTTTTCTGCGAGGAGTTTTTTATTCTGAAATTCAATTTCACCTGTGTACGGCAAAATTCCTGAGATCGCTCGCAGTGTGGTGGTTTTACCGGCGCCATTGGCACCAATTAATGATACCACTTCACCTAAATGGACCTCAAAATTAATGCCTTTTAAGGCGTGAATCCCACCATAAAATACATTTAGATTTTTAACCGACAAGATACAATTACTCACGCATGCAACTCCGAGCTCGCATCGGTATCCGCACCAAGATAAGCCGCGATCACTTTCGGATCTTTGCGAACATTCTCTGGGGCTCCTTGTGAAATGAGGATGCCGTGATCCAGAACTAAGAGGCGCTCACAGATTCCCATGACCAGCTTCATATCATGTTCAATGAGTAAAACACTGAGCTTAAATTCTTTGCGGATGTAAGCTATCAAATGCATTAAAACTTCGGTTTCTTTGTGGTTCATGCCGGCAGCAGGTTCATCGAGTAAAATAATTTTAGGATCAGTCGCAAGTGCTCTTACAATTTCGAGCTTTCTTTGTTCGCCGTAGGGAAGTCCTCCGGATTGCAAATCAGCTTTCAGATCAAGTTCAAATATTTTAAGGAGATTCATTGCTTTTTGGGTGAGAGCTGCTTCTTCGGTAAAAAATTTGTCTGATTTCAAAATCGCCTGAGTCATGCTGTAATTCGTATTTTGGTGAGAAGCGATCATCACGTTTTCAAGCACACTCAAATCTTTAAAAAGCCGTATATTTTGAAAGGTTCTAGTCATACCGAGATGCGAAATTTCGAAAGCTTTAAGCCCCTTGGTGCTTTGGCCGCCAATGAAAATTTCACCATGGGTCGGACGATAAACCCCGGTCAGCATATTAAAGACCGTGGTTTTCCCAGCTCCATTTGGACCAATGAGACCCAGAAGTTCGCCCTCATGTACTTCAACACTGAAATTTTCAACGGCTTTTAATCCGCCAAATTGCATCGTGATATTTTTGGCTTCAAGAATTTTTGATGGCATTTGTAGACTTTCCATTAAAAAGTTTTTGAAAAAATTTTGAGCGAGTTAGCTTGCCCAACGAAATTTCAGCGGTACCAAAAATTCCCTTCGGACGCATGATCATAAAAATGATAAGCATCAAAGAGTAAATCACCATGCGCAAATCAATATGCGTATAATCTTGCAAGGGTCTCAAAATTAATTCCGGAAGGACACTCACAATTATGGCGGCAACTACTGAGCCAGTGAGACTTCCCATTCCACCTAAAACAACCATGATAATGACATCAACACTCTTTTGAAAACTAAAGGTTGAAGGATTCAGATAGTGAGTTGAATGCGCAAAAACACTGCCTGCAATGCCTGCGAAAAACGAAGATATGACAAACGCCCGCACTTTCATGCTGGTGGTATTAATGCCCATCGCTTCGGCCGCGATTTCATCCTCACGAACGCTTAAGAAACCTCTTCCGTGTGAGCTATTGATCAAACGCCAGAGAACAATAAAGGTCAGGACCATCGCACTTGCTGCTAAAAAAAATCCCTGCGAAAATGCTGAAATCTCAAAGTCGCCTAAGTGAATGGGTAGCGGACTGGTGATTCCGAACATTCCACGAGCGCCGCCGATGGTTTCAGTATTGAGTAAAATGACTCGAATGATCTCGCCAAATCCAAGCGTCACGATCGCAAGATAGTCTCCGCGTAAGCGTAAGGACGGAAGACCAACGATATAACCCGCAAGGGCTGCGGCCGCGCCACCAAAAACCGCGTAAATAGGGTAATTGAAAAAATCAAGTGCCGGCGGTAAAAACACCAATGGATGTCCAAACAAGACGGGGTGAGTACTAAGAAATGCTGAAGTATAAGCGCCCACCGCCATGAAGCCTGCATGCCCAATTGAAAACTGGCCAGTGAAGCCATTCACTAAGTTCAAACTCAAAGCCAAAATGATATTGATGCAGATATAAAGAAAAACCAGCTGAATATAGGCATTGAAGCTTTTATCAATTACAAAACTAAAGACCGCAACCAGTACTAAAGAAATAAGCGGGATCAAAAAGGTTCTTTGAAATTGTTTGAGCATCAAACTTTCTCCAGCTGAGATTTACCCAGGAGCCCTGAAGGTCGAAAAAGTAAAATGACAATTAAGATGGCAAAGGCCACGGCGTCGCGATAGGTACTTGAAAAATATCCGACAACAAACTCTTCACTGAGTCCCATGATCACGCCACCTAAAACCGCGCCACCGAGATTTCCTATTCCACCTAAAACTGCGGCTGTAAAAGCTTTGAGTCCAATGAGGGTTCCCATAAGAGGATCAATTTTTGGATATTTCATTCCCACCAAAACGCTACCCACGCCTGCGAGCGAGGATCCCAAAATAAAAGTCATCGCAATGACTTTGTTGGCATTGATGCCCATGAGACTTGCGACCACTTGATTATTTGAAACCGCACGCATGGCTTTTCCGGTCTTAGTATAATGAATCAAATAAGTCAGTGCCGCCATAAAGATGAGGCCGACCACCAAAATGGTGACATCAAAAAGTTGCAAATTGACGTCGCCAAAACTAGCAAGGGTGGCGTCTTCTAATATATTCGGAAAAACTTTTGGATCTGCTCCAAACACAATTTGCCCTGCATATTGTAAAAACAAACTCACCCCAATAGCCGTGATCAAAGAATTGAGTTTGGGAGCTTTTCTTAATGGTCGGTAAGCAAAGCGTTCAATCATCACTCCCAAAAGAGAGCAAACAATCATGGCCGCAACGAGAACTGTAACGAAGGTAAAAATGCCTGGCTTGGCATCTAGTCCTAAAACTCGCGCGGTATAGTAAGCAGCAAAAGCTCCGACCATATAGACTTCTGAATGTGCGAAATTGATCAGCTGAAGCACGCCGTAGACCATGGTATACCCAAGGGCGATGAGCGCATAAATACTGCCGAGACTAATGCCATTGATGACGTGCTGGATGAACTCTTGCATTCACCCATGCTACCCAAGATTTAAAAATGAAACAAGCGACGACTGGTGAGTCGTCCTAACTAACTATGGATTGATTGTTGTAACATAACGGTTGACTGGACCATCTACTTTTACAACCACCGCACTTTTGTCGGCGTTTCGTTGAGCATTGATACTAATTTTGCCAGTCACAGCTTTATAATCTTTAATCACGGCAATTTGATCGCGAATTGATTTGCTGGTGAGATCTGATTTCTCCATGGCGAGAATCAAGATTTTAGCAGCATCGTATCCTAGGGCCGCCAAACCATCTGGGGTTTCATTATTGAATTTGGCTTTATAATTCTTAATGAAATCTTGCACCATCGGATCAGTACTCTCAGTTGTATAGTGATTTGAAAAATAGCTGCCGTTGATAGCTTCTTTGCCAATTTCAAAAAGTTTAGAGGAGTCCCAACCGTCGCCACCCAAGAGTGGTACTTTGATATCAAGTTGGCGTGCTTGTCTGGCAATCAAGCCAACATCGGTATAATAGCCAGGGATAAAAATGGCATCGGGTTTTTTATTCTTAATTTCTGTGAGCTGAGATTTAAAATCCATTTCGCCGGCCTGGTAGTTTTGCTCAACCACGATGGTGCCGCCCATTTTAGTAAAGGTCTCAGTAAAAAATTTTGCTAAGCCCACACTATAATCAGATTTTACATCACGTAGGACGGCTACTTTTTTGGCCTTTAAGTTTTCAATCGCAAATTTAGCCATTACTGTTCCCTGAAAGGGGTCAATAAAGCAAACGCGAAAAATATAGTCGCCAACTTCAGTCACTTTTGGATTGGTAGAGCTCGGGCTAATCATCGGAATTTGATATTGTTGGGCAGTAGGTGCCGCCGCTAAAGTATTCGAACTTGCGACTTCACCAATTACGGCCAATACTTTTTTCTGAGTAATCAAGCGAGTCACCACTGCGTTTGCAGTTTCGGGTTTTCCTTCGTCATCTTCAGTTAAAAGTTCGAGTTGTTTGCCTTTAACTCCACCTAATTTATTTTGTTCTTCAAAGGCCAATTGAATTCCGTGATGAGTCCCTTGACCAAAAGTTGCAGCTGCACCTGTCATCGAGCCATATTCGCCTACTAAGAGTGTATTAGATACCGCAGCCGTTTTCGGGGCATCTGCACTTTTTGTGCACGCAAAGTTCAAAAGGCAGAGCGCAGAGAGTCCCAAGATTGTGTTTTTTCGTAACATAAAAACTACCTCCAAAGTTGATTTCGAATGCTCGAATCCTATGCGGGTAGTCGGCTTGTGGTCAAGTTAACTATCTGGGATGTTGATCTAAAAGGAAAAGTTGAGGGCCATGAGTCCTTGGGCCTAAGCCGAAAGAATCTGTGCTAAACGAATCAACTCATTTGGAATCTGTTTTTTCTTGCCCACCACAGAAGATAGTTTGTGTGTGACTAATTTTTCGGCTTGAATGCCTACCATAATATCAGATTCTCCCTGAAGTATTTTTTCAACAGCGTGTGCTCCGAGGCGTGAAGCAAGAATTCGATCGCGGGCTGTTGGCGCTCCACCCCTTTGAATATGTCCTAAGACGCAAACCTTTGCCTCAAAGCCCGATCTCTTGCGAATTGATTCGGCCAAATCGTAAGCGCGACCCGGCTTTTGGCCTTCAGCAGTAACTAAGATCGAGCTCTTTTTTCCGCGCGCGATACTGCGTTTGATATGTTCAATGGCATCTTCGATTGCTACCGGATTTTCCGGAAAGAAAATTTCCTCAGCACCACCAGCGACGCCTACATCTAGAGCAATAAAGCCTGAATTATGGCCCATGACTTCAACGATAAAAAGGCGATCGTGGCTAGAGGCTGTATCGCGAATTCGATCAATGGCATCGAGAGCAATATTGACGGCCGTATCAAATCCGATTGTATAGTCGGACCCATAAATATCATTATCGATAGTTGCCGGAACTCCCACACATTGAATTCCAGTTTCTTCAAATAGCGCATGAGCGCCTCTGAAAGAACCATCTCCGCCTATACAGATGAGAGCGTCGATGCCTGCTTTCTCAATATGGGTAAATGCTTGTTTGCGAGCTCCAAGCTCTAAATATTCTCGTGATCTGCCGGTTTTTAAAATTGTGCCGCCAAATTTCAAAATATTGGCCATGGCATTCATATCCAAATCTAAAAATTGCCCGTTCATGAGTCCTGCGTAGCCGCCAATGACACCGGTAACACGAACATCGTGATGATGACTGACCCGCAGAACAGCCCGAATGGCTGCATTCATTCCGGGAGCATCTCCACCGCTTGTCATGACTGCAATATTTTTGATTGGTTTTTTTGACATTGAGGTATCCGTCTGTATTTGGGCCGTCTCAGCACACAAAGGCGTTTCATCAGATTAACAATAAAAAAAAGGATCGAGCAAGCTCGATCCTTTTATAGCATTTGTTTTGTAATCGCACACTAGGTTTTGCCTTTAGCGCAATTCAAATCAAAAACTCTTTGAAAACTATCTTACAGAAGCTTTAAATTCTGCACCTGGGCGAAATTTTGGATACCAAGCAGCTGCAATTTTGATTGCTTTGCCAGTTTGTGGGTTACGGCCCATGCGAGCTTTTCTTTTTGATTTTGTGAATGTGCCAAAGCCAACGAGTTTTACATCGTCACCTTTTTTAACACATTTACGGATAGTGTCGATTGTGCACTCGAGCACGCGCTCAGTTTGTGCTTTAGTCATATTTGTATTGTGAGCAATGTGCTCAATCAATTCTGCTTTATTCATTTGTACTCCCTTGGTTGTTGTCATTTTCGATGACAAAGTTTTATTGCTACATCAAGAATTCAATCTAAACTAAACAACTTCGTCAACAGCAAAATTATATTTTTTCAGATGTGTGCCAAAAATCAATTATTCAGATTCTGAGTCTTCATCTGGGTTTGGCGCTAAAGATTCTAAATCAATTTGCGATGGATCAATCTTTTTGCCTTCAATGCTGTATTTGCCGTCTGCCCAATTGCCAAGATCAATCAGCTTGCATCTTTCCGAGCAGAAGGGACGATAAGGATTCGTATTTGAATATAAGACGAGTTTCAAACATCTTGGGCATTTTACTTCAAGTGGCATAATGGCAAAATACTATTTAAGAACGAGCGCATTCGCAAGAGTTTGTCCATTATATTGAATTACTAAGTTCATATTAATGCTATTGAAACTTTCGTTTACGTCCGAAATTGAAAGTCCGCCGCCATAATAGCCGCCCATTTGATCAACCATTTTTAATCCGTTACCAAGTACACTTACATTGAGGCTTCTTGAAACCGTAATGGTGCCGTTGCCGTATCCGCCGTAAGTTCCACCACCAGCGGATATGTTCATAAGGCCAATGTATGCTGGATTCGAAGCTCCAGCCATAATTTGAACCATAACATTTGAAGCGCCTTGATATAAAAGGGCAATATAACCATTTGGAGTATAGGACTTACAGTTTTCTCCCCATAAATTAATAATATTATAGCGGTTGCAAGAGCCAGAATCTTGTAGGAGCTGGCCGAAAACACTTTGATTGATTTGCGTAAGCGCGCCTTTCCATTGGCCAGTTTGACCTGCAACAAGAGTTGATCCTGTTATTGCTACTGGAGGATAACAAGTATTTGTACTTGGGTTGTATCCATAGCCAGATTGAACTCCACCGCAACTATTTGTAGAGAGACAGCCAACTTGGGTATTGACCTGACCTGCGGCACAACTTCCCGCTGGAGGTAAGGCATTTGTATTTGGAGAATTACTTCCGCAAGCAATAAAATTCGTTAGTGTCCCGACCAATAAGAAGGCGCAAAAAGCCGCCGAAATAAATTTTTGTGTTTTCATTTGCCTTCACTCCCTAATTATCGAGAAACAATTCATTCAAAGATTATACTGTCAAATCTTAACTTTCAATTTTAAGGCTTCACAAATTATGCCAATTCCCAAAGGGGTAAAGGCCTCAATGAGGCCTCATTGAGGCCCAAGGTCATGTCGATTCATCTCATTAAGGTGACTGAAAACGTCACCGCCTTAAGGTACCTGCTTAGTTTTGGAGGCGCGCTGCGCCTCCAAAACTAAGCAGGTACCTTTCGGCTAGAACATAGCTTCGCACTGATCCACGGTAGGTTTAACCGGCAGAAACGGATTCACGCCCTTTGTAAGCTTAGGAGTGAAGATCTGTTGAAATGCTTGTGCAAGCATCACTCCGGACTTGATGAGTTGCGACTCAAGCAAGGGGCGAAGATGTTCAATATAAGCAAAATCAATAACTGGAACTTGCACAGTGGTTGGCGCATTTGGATCTGGTGGTTTTGTTGGATCTGGCTTTACGTTTCTAGTTACGAAGGTAGTGAAATGATAAAAAGCGTCTCGTATTTTGAGAGTATCATCTACAGCATTGTATAAAGACTCTTTAAGATCCAATTGAGTATCTTTAGTCGCTTCCATTCTCTCGAGGTCTTTAGCATAATTAGTGGGATCGGTAATATTAGGATTTAATATTCCATCAAGTGCGGAGTGAAGATTTGTGTTTCTCCCTTGTTCAACTACGTCAACAGCGTTGCCGCCCATGTCTTCTGGATAACCCAAATGCAGGGGTTGAAATAAGTCTCCCCAAAAATGAATAAAGAGTTTCAGAGCGAGAGCTTGAGTCATAGGTACTTTTTGTTGGAGCTCTACAAAGGCCGGAACCTGATTAACTTGTGAAATATCATTTGATTTTAAATATCGACCTAGCGCCATAACCGCAGTGACGGCATCTCCCTGTGGATTTTTGGCTGCATAGTCACGATAACTAGTAACGTCCTTAGGAATGTTCACAAAGTGAAGTATTTTGATGCAATCAAAATCAGGATTACTTCGCATTTCATCAGCAAAGCTTGCAACCATTTCAGGATCAATATGGGTTCCGGTCGGCTTGCCATCGGGGCCTTTGTTTAGAATTCTCATTAATTTTGGTAGAACAAGATGATTGTGAAAGTGTTGTGAAAGGAAATCCATCGCAATCTGAATCACAATGCGGTGGCCTTCGTATCCCCAAGGAAGAGCATTGAGCGAAAAGCAAATCGCGACAATGGCCAAAATGCCTCTTAAAAACTTTTGCAAAGAACTCATCCGAACCCACTTTATGTCAACGTACAAAATTTCGTATTTGGTAGACTTTTCACATTTCTAAGCAAAATTCTGTCCAAAACAAAGCGAGCTGGAAACAGGATAAATTGGATATGCCAGTTAAGACTTCATAGCCTGCGACAAAAATTGAGTTTTCAAGCCGTTTAAAGGTGACGAATTTTGTTTATCTTTTTGATACCTGTAAAATATCTTTGCTCACCAAAAAATTGACAGTTGTCATAAACTTAAACGTTCCCACTTCTGTTTAGACAGCGCTGGGCAATCTAGCGAAGTTCATTGTTTCACTATGAGAAGTCCATTGGATCATAATTTGCTCTTTTGATTATCAAAAGCTGATTCTAAATTAGGGGGACGAGATTATGTTTAAATCCCAGCAAATTTTTCTTATCGGAATTTTAGGCTTTTTGGGCCTTCTATATAATAATTGTGCTTCGAAGGTTCAGTTTTCGACCCTAACTGATTCAACTCAAATTGCTTTTGGAGCCATCTCAACCGCTACCAATCCTCCTGCAGATACGAGTTCAAGCACGCTTACTTTCAATGATTTAAATGAACCCGCCACAATTGCATTCAATGACAATTATCCTGGCGCAGGGGATTCGGATTACAATGATTTCGTCGTCAATATCAATGTATCTGAACTTTATGATGCCACCGGATCACTTAGTAAAATAATCGTTCAGTATACTCCAAAATATAAACTAAGCACCTTAGACCACAAATTGATTTTAGCTTTTGACGGGCGCATTCGCGGCCGTAGTGGTTTTCTTAGCAATCTTGCAAGTTATAGTTCCTTACCGATGTTTGAGGGCAATGCCAATATTGATTTTAAATTGGTCAACGCTAAGGGAGAGGTTTTACTAAAAGAATTCAATCATGACAAAAGTTCGGATTTGATTGTTTACAATTCAACTCTTGCTGCAATGAATGAAATTCAAACGGCAACAATTACAATTTCAAATTTGGATGCCAATCAAAATAAATATGCTCTTCGCGGTCCGCTCACCATTAAACGTTACAGAAGTGTTTTGAATAATGGGCAGAATGACATTGATATCAGCGATATAAATCCTGGCTTTGTCGACCAAGGTGGCGCACCAGTTGGCTTTTTTGTTCCGATCAATTGGCATCCGCCAAAGAACGGACAATCGATTTTCCCGGCCTATCCTGAGTTTCGTGATCATGCACGGTATATAATGTCTGGCCAGGCTTTGGAATCAGAGCCAAGTCTTACAAGAAAATGGTTTGATCTAATTGGTGATGCAAGTTTGATTCTGTAATTGAAATTGAAGCTCCCACTTTGGAACCAGTTCAATTGTTTGGCCCGGTCTCAGAATCAGAGTCCGGATCTGCTGCCGCTAACGCTAACGCCAATGCCAGCTGCCGAACACTGAAGTATTCAAGCCTTTACCAACCAAAAAAAGAATTCACTTCTTTCCTTTAAAATGAAAATGAAAATAAATTTATAAAATTCATTTTGCCAAATGTGATTTCACTTGGCATTCTGAGTTCCACTCTAATGAAAGGAGACAGTCATGTTACATCAAACAATGAATTTAAAAGCGTCGGATACTCAATCTACAGATGCTTTAATTGCGGATGCTCAAATTATTTTGAAATTCGATTTCATTTCTCAGACTATGTCTCCGGATTATTTTTTCGCAGGCGTCTGCTGATTAACAAATAAATTTCAAATTAAGCTGAGGCTAGCATTCTCGTGCTGACACGGGTTTGTAGCCCCCTTGTATTCATTCTTCATACTATTCAAATTTTTTATAACCAAAGGATTCTTTGTGCAGGCATTATTAAATGTTAAATACCATCTATTTCAAAAACACTCACATTCAAGAGTGGGATTTCAGCGCAATCGAAGGCGAATCGTCAGGGTAG
>JAYUEN010000007.1:0-2735 GCA_043739185.1 Bdellovibrionales bacterium | reverse complement strand
AAAAACAGCAAAAATAAAAATAAAGGTTTTATTGATATTCAATTTGAATTTCTAGCAGATAGGTTTTGGCCTCACTACGCATATGCAAAAAATGCCGTCTATGATCACGGCCATCATGGCAATCTCATTTTGAGTAAGTACCCAATTTTAAAATGGGAGAATGTAAATTTAAGTACAAATTCATTTGAACAAAGAGGCCTACTGCTTTGCGAGCTGCAGATACCAGAATTAAACCTACCTGTTTTCGCAGGCTGTTTACATCTCAATTTATTTCAATCAGGCCGAAAAACACAATATCAAATGATAGAAGAAAAAATAGGTTCACTCAATCTCCATAGAGATATACCGCTTATTATAGGTGGCGACTTTAACGATTGGAATCAAAAGGCAACCCAAATTTTTGAAAATTCCCTAGGGATGCGAGATGCCTACAAAGAAACCCACGGAACATTTGCTAAAACATTTCCAGCTTATTTTCCTACGCTCACTTTAGATCGCATTTACATTAAAAATTCTAAAATCTTAAGCTCTCAAGTTCTCTCTTCAAAAAACTATCATCTGTCGGACCATTTGGCTTTATTTTGTGAGGTTGAATTTGGCACTTAGCTTGAAGCGTTTTGATGTCTTTAAGTCAACGACTCTCAACCACATTGAATTCTTCGAAGAAGGTGATGCTTACTACCAATCTTATCTCGATTTAATTCGAAGCGCTGAGCAAAGCATTCATTTACAAACCTACATTTTTGAAATGGATACTTTCGGATCTCAAGTCCAAAAGGAATTGATTCGCGCTGGCCTTAGGGGTGTGAAAGTCTATCTTCTTATCGACCGATTCGGCTCAATGAATTTCAGTGAAAATTCTGCTTACGAACTCGTTAAGGCAGGCGTTCACTTTTGTCGCTTTAACGGATTTCAGTTGAAATGGCTGGGCCTTTGGGGACGTCGGCTTCATCACAAGGTTCTCTTGGTAGATCAAACAAAATCATTTGTCGGCGGCATAAATGTTGTGTCGTCCTCTTTTGGTCTAAAGAACGCCGTCCCACAACTCGACTTTGCGTTATATCTTGAAGGACCAGTCATAGAAGCCCTAACGACCTATTGTCAGCAAATTTTCAAAAGAGCGAGTACCCATGATATCACTTTTGAGCCCGTTCGAGAGCGAAAAAAAAGTGTAACCAATCCAGACACCCTCCTTAAAATTTCTATTAACGATTGGTTCAAACGAAGAAGGCAAATCGCAAAACAATATTCATGGCTCGTCAAATCTGCAAAAAAAGACATCGTCATCATTAACTCCTATTTCTTCCCAAGAAAGAAATTTATGAAAGAGTTGAAACTTGCCGCTAGAAGAGGCGTACGAGTGCGATTGATCTTACCTAAATATTTAGACTGGCCAAGCTATGTCTTAGCTTCACAATTCTTGTATTCCTATTTTTTAAAAAATGGCATCGAAATTTATCAATGGAAGAGTTCCATTCTTCACGGAAAACTTGCGACAATTGACAATACCGCATCAACCGTGGGCTCCTTCAATTTAAACTACACGAGCTATCAGCAAAATCTAGAAATGAACGTCGATGTCAGTTCGCAAAAATTTACTGATGAGCTCAATCTTAAAATTGAAAATTGGATTCTTACTGGCTGTGAAAAAATAGAAGAAATGGAGTTTGTCGAAAGGGCAAGCCTCAAAGCAAAACTTTTGCGATTCGTTTTTTATCTTGGACTTTCATTTATTGCAAACTTTTCAATTGGCTTGGCCTTCCAAAGTCCAAAAGATCATAAACTGGTCCCTTAGACTGTGCAAATCCATTTTGTCCGAAGTCAATTCGAAAGGCGTTCAAAAAAATGGGCCAAAGGCTTAAGCACGATGGGGAGTTTCCAATTATTGAAATTACCTGCGGCAATAAATTTGCACAGTCTAAGGTACCAGTTTTAAGTTCATTAGTTTATTCATTTGTAAATCAAGCTTCCGATGAAATCTTCTAATATTTTCCTCGGCCGATTCTGTCTTGCGCTGTTTTGGCGCCAAAAAAGATTCACTAAGATAATGAGTCAGCTTCACAGGACGCGGCAATAGTGTCGGACCCCAACCACGAAGAATTGGTAAGGGCCATTTAAATTTTTGGTAGACAAGTGGAGTTATTGGATTTTCATAAAGAGTATATAGGTCATCTGCTTTCGGACAAGCCGCGAGTATAACTGGAACCTGAGTCTTAATTGCGAGACGCGCAAAGCCTAAGCGGCCTGCCCAATCGACACGATACTTTTCTGAGGACGGTCGCAAGGCCTCACGCATGCCTCCAGGCGAGAGCATCAGGAGATTTCCTTTTTGAAGGAGATCGGCTCCGATCTCAGGAGTTCCATTCACGGCTCCAATCCTAGAAAAAAATTGTGAAAATCCAGGTGTCTGAAAAATTCTACGATCTGCAAGGCCCGTACAATATCGGCCCGTCTTTAAATAAATTTCGGAAGCGAGCAGCAAGCTGTCATATGTCGCAAAGCTATGACTGATCGCAATTATCCCAGCTCCTGACGTAGGCAAATTCTCGATCCCGTGCAACTCGTATCGGTGGTAGAGTTTCAAAAACGCCATAAACTTCATTCCTACCTGAAAGACTGGATCATGAGTTGGGGCTTTTTGTTGACGCATTTATCATTCGTATCATAAACTGGTCCCTTAGCGGAAAGTTTCAGGCTTGTTGTCGTATTGACTTAGCAAGTTTGCTTAAGGTCTT
>JAYUEN010000006.1:0-24575 GCA_043739185.1 Bdellovibrionales bacterium | reverse complement strand
TCCGCAATACCTTGTTGGTAGATAAAGTCGGAACAAGTGAAGAAGCATTGCTTGAGATTTACAAGCGTTTGCGTCCCGGTGAGCCACCAACGCAAGAGGCTTCAGAAGCTTTCTTCAAACGTTTGTTCTTCGATCCTGAAACTTATGATTTGAGCGAAGTGGGTCGTTTGAAAATTAACCACAGATTTTCGATTCCATTCGAGGAAACTCCGGTTGATCACAGAACTTTGACTAATAAAGATATTCTCTCGGTTGTTAAAACTTTGATCGATCTTAAAAATGGTCGTGGTCAAGTTGATGATATCGATCATCTTGGCAATCGTCGCGTTCGTTCTGTTGGTGAATTGCTTGAGAATCAATATCGCATCGGACTCGTTCGTATGGAGCGCGCAATTCGCGAACGTATGAGTTTGCAAGATGTTGAGACTATGATGCCTCATGATCTCGTAAATGCAAAACCTGTCAATGCAGTAGTAAAAGAGTTCTTCGGAGCTTCGCAATTGTCACAGTTTATGGATCAAACTAACCCACTGTCTGAGATCACTCACAAGCGCCGCTTGTCAGCTCTTGGTCCCGGAGGTTTAACCCGTGACCGTGCAGGATTCGAAGTACGTGACGTACATCCAACACATTACGGACGTATTTGCCCAATTGAAACTCCAGAGGGTCCAAACATTGGTTTGATTGCCTCTCTAGCAACTTATGCACGAATTAATAATTACGGATTTATCGAAACACCTTATCGTCAAGTGAAGTCTGCAGCGATCTCTAAGGAGATCAACTATATGTCAGCACTTGAAGAAGCTGGTCATTATATTGCTCAGGCGACTCGCGATAGCAAAGAAACCGCTATCACCCAAGATAATGTTACGTGCCGAATCAATGGTGAATACGAAATCGTTGATAAAGATAAAGTGAGCTTGATGGACGTTTCTCCATCGCAGCTTGTTTCGATCGCAGCAAGTTTGATTCCATTTCTTGAGCATGATGATGCGAACAGAGCACTCATGGGTTCGAATATGCAACGTCAAGCTGTTCCGCTCTTACGCTCACGAGCTCCGCTCGTTGGTACGGGAGTTGAGCGTCTTGTTGCACGAGATTCAGGAACAAGCGTGGTAGCTTTGAATGATGGTATCGTTGAAGACGTAGATGCTTCACGTATCGTGATTCGTCGTTTTGCAAAAGGCGGAGAGCTTGGCGCAAACGTTGATATTTACAATCTAACTAAGTATCAAAGAACTAATCAAAATACTTGCTTCAATCAAAAGCCAATCGTTTTCAAAGGTGATCAGGTTAAGAAATCTGACATTATTGCAGACGGTCCTTCGACTGAACTTGGTGAATTGGCTCTTGGCCAAAACATCTTGGTGGCCTTTACTCCATGGCAGGGTTACAACTTCGAAGACTCTATTTTGATTTCCGAAAAGCTAATCAAAGAAGATACCTATACCTCTATTCACATTGAAGAGTTTGAGTGTATCGCTCGTGATACAAAATTAGGCAAAGAAGAGATTTCACGCGATATCGCAAACGTTGGCGAAGAAGCTTTGAGTGATCTTGATACCAGCGGTATTATTCGTATTGGTGCAGAAGTTAAACCAGGGCACATCCTGGTCGGTAAAGTGACTCCAAAAGGTGAAACTCAACTTTCCCCTGAGGAAAAACTCTTACGCGCTATCTTCGGTGAAAAAGCCGGCGATGTTCGCGATACGTCACTTCGCGTACCATCGGGTGTTTCAGGAACTGTCATTGACGCTCAAGTTTACTCTCGCGAGGGAGCAGACCGCGACGAACGATTGCAACTTATTATTGATGAAAAGCGCCGTAAACTTGAAAAAGATTTGGCTGTTGAACAAAACGTTATTCGTAACAATGCGATCAGCAAACTTAAGTCTATCTTGGTTGGTAAAATTACCAATGGCGTACTTCTTTCTGAGGACGGATCACAAAAGCTTTTGAGCAAGGGCCAAGAGATTACAAACGAAGACCTTGAGAATATTCCATTTGAGCTTTTGAGCTATATTCCGCTTGAAAGCGATCTTGAATATCAGGTGAGCCGCATTATCGATGGCGCACGTAACCAATTGGATGCTGTGAAAATGGTATTCAGTGAGAAATTTGATCGTCTTAAAAAGGGCGACGAACTTCCTCCTGGGGTTATCAAAATGGTTAAAGTTTACGTTGCGATTAAACGTAAACTACAAGTCGGTGATAAGTTCGCCGGTCGCCATGGTAACAAGGGTGTGGTCTCTAAAATCCTACCAGTCGAAGATATGCCATATTTAGCTGACGGAAGAGCTGTCGACATGGTTTTAAACCCTCTCGGCGTTCCATCGCGTATGAATATTGGTCAGATCTTAGAGGTGCATTTGGGTTGGGCTGCGAAAAACCTAGGTGAACAAATTCAAGCTCAGCTTGATAACTACAACCATGCCAATGCTAAAAAAGCATTGGGTGAAGTTTTTGTTGATCATGAAGTCGACGACGCCGTGAAAAACTCAGATGAAGCCTCACTTAAGAAAATTATTAAAACCATGAGATATGGTATTCACGTTGGTACGCCAGTATTTGATGGCGCTCGTGAAACCGATGTTAAAGAGCTATTGAAACGTGCTGAACTTCCAACTTCAGGTCAGATGATCCTATTTGACGGAAGAAGTGGTGAGCCATTTCAAAACCCAGTGACTGTTGGCGTAATGTATATGCTGAAGTTGCATCACTTGGTTGAAGAGAAGATTCACGCAAGGTCAATCGGGCCCTATTCTCTTGTTTCTCAACAACCACTCGGAGGGAAAGCCCAGTTTGGTGGTCAAAGACTTGGAGAGATGGAAGTCTGGGCAATTGAGGCTTACGGCGCAGCATATTCATTACAAGAATTCCTCACAGTTAAGTCAGATGACGTCGCAGGAAGAACTCGTATGTATGAGAGCATCGTAAAGGGCGAAAACATTCTTGAGCCAGGATTGCCTGAGTCATTTAACGTTCTAGTTAAAGAGCTTCAGAGTTTGGCCTTGAACGTAGAGCTCGTAGAGAGCGATATTTTAACCGATAAAGTGAATATTGAGCAGTAGTTCGCGGCTGGTCCGCGAATTTTAGAAATGGTTCCTTGTCTTTGTTTTTAAAATGCAGTGTGAGTCTAAACCCCTCACACTTAATCTCAGTTAAGGAGATGTGCTTTGAAAGATTTGTTAAATTTCTTCGATAAACCAAAAGATCCACTTTCGTTTGATGCTGTTCGCGTTTCGCTTGCTTCACCAGAAATGATCCGAGCTTGGTCATTTGGCGAAGTCAAAAAGCCAGAGACGATTAACTACCGAACTTTTAAGCCAGAGCGTGATGGTCTTTTTTGCGCTAAAATTTTTGGACCAATCAAAGATTACGAATGTCTTTGCGGTAAATATAAGCGCATGAAATATCGTGGCGTTGTCTGTGAAAAGTGCGGCGTTGAAGTCACTCAATCTAAAGTACGACGTGAACGACTTGGTCATATTGAACTTGCAACTCCGGTTGCACACATCTGGTTTTTGCGATCTCTTCCAAGCAGAATTGGTAACTTACTTAATTTGTCTTTGAAAGACGTTGAGAAAGTTCTTTATTGCGAAGCTTATGTTGTGATTGATCCTCTCGAGACAACTCTTGAAGAAGGTCAAGTTTTAACTGAAGAGTTTTATCAAAATGCATTGAATGAATTTGGTCCAAATTTTAAAGCCGGAATGGGCGGCGAGAGTGTTCGCGAACTCCTTCGCAAAATTGATCCAGAATATCTTTCTAAGAAATTACGTATTGAGCTTAAAGAAACTAAATCAGAAGCCAATATTAAGAAGCTAACAAAACGCCTAAAAGTCGTTGAAGCTTTCAAAGATTCTATCAATAAGTCAGAGTGGATGATGCTTGAAGCACTTCCGGTTATTCCACCAGATTTGCGCCCGCTTGTTCCTCTTGATGGCGGAAGATTCGCGACTTCAGATCTAAACGATCTTTATCGCAGAGTAATTAACAGAAACAATCGTTTGAAGCGTCTTCAAGAATTGAACGCTCCAGATATTATTATCCGTAACGAAAAAAGAATGTTGCAAGAAGCAGTTGATGCGCTCTTAGACAACGGCCGTCGAGGTAAGACCTTCACTGGTCCTAATAAGCGTCCATTAAGATCTTTAAGCGATATGTTAAAAGGTAAACAAGGTCGTTTCAGACAAAATCTTCTCGGTAAACGTGTGGATTACTCTGGTCGATCGGTTATCGTTGTGGGCCCAACTTTGAAGCTTCATCAGTGCGGTCTTCCAAAGAAGATGGCTCTCGAATTATTCAAGCCCTTTGTTTACAATAAACTTGAAGAACGTGGTTTCTCTACAACCATCAAACAAGCAAAGAAATTAGTTGAGCAAGAGACAGTTGAAGTATGGGATATTCTTTCTGACGTAGTAAAAGAGCATCCGGTGCTTTTGAATCGTGCGCCAACTCTACACAGACTTGGTATACAAGCATTTGAGCCCGTTCTTCACGAGGGTAAAGCAATTCAATTGCATCCTTTGGTTTGTACGGCTTTCAACGCTGACTTTGACGGTGACCAAATGGCCGTGCACATTCCGCTTTCTGTAGAAGCACAAGTTGAAGCTCGCGTTTTGATGATGTCGACAAACAACATCTTGAGCCCAGCAAGTGGTAAACCAATTATTAATCCATCACAAGATATCGTGCTTGGAATGTATTGGCTAACTCGGGTTCGTCCAGGTGCTAAAGGCACTGGTAAAATCTTCTCAAGTGTTGACGAAGTGACTTACGCGTATGAGAGCGGACACATCGATCTGCAAGCGGCTTGTAAAGTTCGTATCAATGGTAAGCTTGAAACAACAAGTGTTGGTCGCGCTATCTTGAGTGATATCGTTCCGCCTGAGGTTCCATTTTCAACAGTGAATCAAGTTATGAACAAGAAGCAACTTGCGGTCCTGATCGATACGACCTTCCGTTTGGCTGGTGGTAAAGCGACCGTCATTTTGGCTGATAAAATGATGGAATACGGATTCAAATATTCGACTAAAGCGGGTATTTCGATTTGTATTGATCACATGGTGATTCCAGCTTCAAAAGCTAGACTACTAGCTGATGCTGAAAAGCAAGTGACTGAAATTCAACAGCAGTACGACGAAGGTTTGATCACAGACGGAGAGCGCTACAATAAAGTGGTGGATATCTGGGCTCAAACTGGAGACCGTGTTGCAAAAGAGATGATGGCAGAGCTTGAAAAGCAAGATTTCATTGTCGATGGCAAAGTTGTAAAAGCTCCTTCGTTCAACCCAATTTTCGTTATGGCCGACTCAGGAGCGCGGGGTTCTGCTGCTCAGATTCGTCAGCTCGCGGGAATGCGCGGATTGATGGCGAAACCTTCTGGCGAAATTATCGAAACTCCAATTACGGCGAATTTCCGTGAAGGTCTTTCGGTTCTTCAGTACTTCATTTCAACTCACGGAGCTCGTAAGGGTCTTGCCGATACTGCTTTGAAAACTGCAAACTCAGGTTATTTGACTCGTCGATTGGTCGACGTTGCTCAAGACGTAATTATCACAGAAGTTGATTGCGGAGCAGACGATGGAATCATCATCACTCCACTTATAGAAGGTGGCGAAGTAATTCAGCCTCTTGGCGAGCGTATCTTGGGACGTACGGCTCTAGAGCCAATCGTTGATCCATATACAAATCAAATGATCTTGCCAGCTAATGCTGAGATCCGCGAAGAAGATGTGAAACGCATCGAAGCGGCGGCAATTGAAAGCATTAAGATTAGATCGGTTCTGACTTGCAAAACTCGTCGTGGAACATGTGTAAAATGTTATGGCCGCGATTTATCTCGTGGAACTTTGGCAAATCTTGGTGAGGCCGTTGGTATTATTGCAGCTCAGTCGATCGGTGAGCCCGGTACACAGCTGACGATGAGAACATTCCACTTAGGTGGTACTGCTTCTCGTGCGGTTGAAGCCAGCGTGCACACGGCTCGTCATGAAGGTAGCATCAAGCTAATTGATGTGATCACTGTGCCTAATAAACAAGGCAAATTGACTGTGATGAATCGTAACGGTTCTGTTGTCATTTTTGATGCCAATAATCGTGAACGCGAAAGATTTAAGTTGGTTTACGGTGCAGTTCTTTCGGTTAGAGAAGGGGCGCAAGTTACCAAGGGCCAAGTACTAGCTGAATGGGATCCTTATTCAAATCCAATTATTTCAGAGGTGAGTGCACACGTTGCTTTTCAAGATATTGAAGAGGGCGTGACCATGACTGAACAAGTAGATGCGGTTACCGGATTTGCAACTAAGGTCATCTCTGAATCCAAATCTTCTGATACTAAGCCAACAGTTGTGCTCAACGATGCCTCTGGTAAGCAGATGATGCTTCCAGGCCGTGACATTCCAGCTCGCTATATTATTCCGGTGGGTGCGCAATTGCTCGTAACTGAAGGCCAAGAGGTTCACTCTGGAGACGTGATCGCGAAGATCCATAGAGAAACTTCAAAAACTCGTGATATCACGGGCGGTCTGCCACGTGTTGCTGAACTTTTTGAGGCCAGAAAGCCTAAAGAAGCTGCGATCATTTCTGAAATCGACGGTTACGTTACTTTCGGAAAAGACGTTAAGGGTAAACAGCGCGTGATTGTAACTCCAGAAGTTGGAGAGCAAAAAGAATACTTAATTCCAAAAGGTAAACACGTTGCGGTTCGAGAGGGTGAATACGTTAAGGCTGGAGAAGCCTTGATGGATGGTCCTACAAATCCGCACGATATCTTGGCCGTTCTTGGTGAAAAGCAATTGGCATTTTACCTAGTGAACGAAGTTCAAGAAGTTTATCGCTTACAAGGTGTGAGCATCAATGATAAACACATTGAGGTCATCGTTCGCCAAATGCTTCGCAAAGTAAAAGTCGATGATTCTGGCGATACGAAGCTTCTTGCAGGTGAGCAAGCTGAAAGATATTTGGTAGAACAAGAAAACGAACGCGTGATCAAAGAAGGAGGCCAGCCAGCGACGCTTGAGCCATTACTTCTCGGAATCACAAAGGTTTCTTTGTCTACTGATAGCTGGATTTCAGCGGCTTCGTTCCAAGAAACCACCAAGGTTCTTACTGATGCTGCAATTAATTCACGAACGGATTATTTGCGCGGTCTTAAAGAGAACATCATCATGGGCCGATTGGTTCCTGCTGGTACGGGTTTGGCTTCTTATAAACGTTGGAAAATCGTGGTTGAAGAGCACGTTCAGGACTCACCTGTTATGCTCCCAGGAATGACGATGAACCGAAATGCAGATGGATTGCCAGCACAAACTTAAACTTTCATACTTGACGTCTTGCTAAACAAAGAATATTCAAGACGTCTTATTAATTAAACGAGGTAAATGGATGCCAACTATCAACCAACTGATTCGCCAAGAGAGAGTCGTACAAAAGAATAAGACGAATTCTCCTGCACTAGCAAAATGCCCACAACGCCGTGGCGTCTGCACTCGTGTATATACAACTACACCCAAAAAACCAAATTCTGCTCTCCGAAAAGTAGCACGGGTTCGTTTGTCGAACGGCTACGAAGTAACCTCTTATATTCCAGGGATTGGTCACAATCTTCAAGAACATAGCGTGGTTCTCATTCGTGGTGGCCGGGTAAAAGATTTGCCAGGATGTCGTTACCACATCGTTCGCGGTGTACTCGATACTCAGGGTGTGAACGGCAGATTAAGAGGCCGCTCTAAATACGGTACAAAACGCCCGAAAAAGGTAGGATGATTTTATGTCAAGACGTCGTAGTACAAATAAGCGAGAGATTCTCCCAGATCCAATTTACAATGATATCGTAGTAGCTAAGTTCATCAATAAAATGATGTACGGCGGGAAGAAGTCTACCGCTCAAGCTCAGCTGTACGGAGCACTTACTGAAATCAAAACTAAAATTACTGAAGAAGAACCTCTTACAGTTTTCAAAAAAGCTCTAGAGAATACAAAGCCACAGATCGAAGTTCGTTCACGCCGCGTAGGTGGTGCGACTTACCAAGTTCCTGTTGATGTTCGTCCTTCTCGTAAATTAGCTTTGGCTATGAATTGGCTCATTGAATATTCACGCGCTCGTGGTGAAAAAGAAATGGCAAAAAGATTAGCTGGAGAGTTTTTAGACGCTTACAATAATCGCGGAAATGCGATTAAGAAAAAAGAAGACGTTCATAGAATGGCTGAGTCAAACAAGGCATTCTCGCACTACAACTGGTAAATATTTAAAAAGATTTGAATTGAAGGAAAGGTTTTTCGGAAACGAAAAGCCTTTTTTCGTTTGGATGAGTTAAGTCTCAACGCATACACCGCCGCCGGTGGCAGTATTAAAAATCAGCTCGCTAGCTTTGATTTTTTTAAAGACAAATTATTTCATTCCAGATTAAGGTGTGTTTATGGCTGCCATTGATCCTGTAAATATCGAAGATCTTAAATACACCCGAAATATTGGGATCATGGCCCATATAGATGCCGGTAAAACCACGACCAGTGAACGTATTCTTTTTTATTCAGGGAAAAGCCATAAGATTGGTGAAGTGCATGATGGCGCGACCGTTATGGATTGGATGGAGCAAGAACAAGAGCGTGGAATTACTATTACCTCCGCAGCAATCACAACGTTCTGGAAAGACCATCGTATTAATCTCATAGATACTCCAGGGCACGTTGATTTTACTATTGAGGTCGAGAGATGTTTGCGAGTATTAGACGGCGCTGTGGCTGTATTTGATGCGGTCAATGGAGTCGAGCCTCAGTCACTGACAGTATGGCGTCAGGCCAATAAGCACCACGTCCCGAGAATTTGCTTTGTAAATAAGATGGACCGCATTGGAGCAAGCTTTGAAGAGAGTGTGGCGAGTATAGCTGAAAAGCTAAAAGTAAAACCTATACCAATTCAAATACCCATTGGCAAAGAAGATGCTTTTATGGGTGTGATCGATTTGATCGCTTTCAAAGCTCTTGTTTGGGATCAGGCAGGTAAGGGCGAAAGTTTTGAAACGCGAGATATACCTAAGAATCTTCTGGCTGAAGCGCAAACAGCGCGCGATTTTATGCTCGAGTGTATTGCTGAATTGGATGAGGCCCTCACCGATAAGTTTTTAATGGGAGAAGAAATATCAATTGAAGAAATGAAAGCTTCGCTTCGCAAATCTACGATCGCATTGAAAGCTTATCCAGTTTTGTGTGGAGCTGCATTTAAAAATAAAGGCGTTCAACCGATGCTAGATGCAATCGTTGCGTTTTTGCCAAGCCCACTCGATCTTCCGCCGATTGTTGGGCATGATCCAAAGCGACCAGAAAAAGAAATCGTCTGCAAGACCAATTGGGAAGATCCTCCAGTCTTGCTTGCATTTAAAATTGCTGCCGACTCTTTCGCCGGAAGTTTAACCTTTGTTCGAGTTTACTCTGGTCAAATTAAAACTGGCGACCAACTCTACAATCCAAGAGAAGATAAAAAAGAGCGGGTTGCAAGACTGGTTAAAATGAGCGCGAACTCTAGAGAAGAAATTCAAAGTTTGAAGGCCGGAGATATTGGCGCGGTGATCGGACTCAAATTCACCGCCACCGGAGATACTCTATGTCAGAGCTCACATCCGGTTTTACTTGAATCAATAGAATTTCCTCTAGCTGTCATTTCAGTAGCGATTGAAGCAAAATCTTCAGCCGAGCAAGAGAAAATGATTCAAGGTCTACAACGTCTAGAGCGCGAAGATCCTTCGTGCAAAGTTCGCATCGATGCCGATACGGGCCAGATGTTGCTTTCAGGAATGGGAGAACTCCATCTTGAAATTTTAGTGGAGCGCCTTTTAAGAGAATATAAAATTCAAGCCAATGTCGGGCGCCCCCAAGTTACTTATAAAGAAACCATTGCAAAAACTCAGCGTGCTGAAGGCGTATATGAACGCCAAGTGGCTGGAGATGACCACTTTGGCAAAGTCATAATTGAGTTGAGCACACTTAGTCGGGGAGAGGGTTTTAAGTTTTCGAATTTGGTACCAGAGGCTCAGTTTCCTAAGCAATTCGTGGCTCCGGTCGAACAGGGAATTCGCGAGTCCATGGAGAATGGCGTGCTGGCAGGATTTCAAATGATTGATGTTCACGCTCGGATGATTTCAGTCACATATCGTCAAGAGGACGCAAGTGAAATGGCTTTTAAAATTGCAGCTGGCATTGCATTTCGTGAAGCAGCTCGCAATGCCGATCCTCAGCTTCTTGAGCCAATCTTCAAAGTTGAAGTGGTCATTCCAGAAGAATATATGGGCAATGTCATTGGAGATTTAAATTCTAGAAGAGGTAAAATTCACAGTATGTCGGCAAGACATGGCGAGCAGGTAGTTGACGCTGAGGTACCACTCGCCACCATGTTTGGCTATGCGACTGATTTGCGTTCTCTTACCCAAGGGCGTGGAACTTTTACAATGACCTTTAAAGAATATATGAATTTACCGCCTAAAGCAGCTCAAGAGATCCTGACTAAGCTCGGGCGCTAAGTTTACCGCCACTGGTGGCGGTAAAGGGACGCCGAATTAAAACTTTTACCTAATTGCGCCATTAATGTTCAAGGCGCGTAAATTTGCGGGTATAAGTATTTGTATTCTTAGTTAAGGGAGATTTTATGAAAAAGGTACTTGGCTTTTTTTTACTTTCTAGTCTCATTTTAAGTGCTTGCTCAAACTCTAGTGGTTTAAGTGATGCAGCACCTGTTCTGCCCGCTAAAGCTACGCTTTCTGTATCCGGCAGCCTTAATGAAGTAAAAACTTACTCCTCTGGCGATAAAAAGACTCAGGTGGCCTGCATTCAAGATCCTGGAATAAATTTTTCTGAAATCACATTACAGACAAAATCTGACGAGCGAACATTGAGCGACAATTCAAATCTCTTAGACCAATTTGAGCTCATATTTCAATCCAAAGAAATTCCCTCAGGGCATATTGGTATCGGATCCCAAACTACGGGCGCGTCCATGCGATATATCATTCAGTCTAAAAGTGGAGCGGGTACCAGCAATACCTTTGGCCCGAGTTCATCAAATTGCGATCTCGACATCACTCGCAATAGCAATAAATTGAGCATGGATATCAGCTGTCCTCAGCTGGCGAATTCAGCTGGCGATCAAATATCAATTAAAGCCCATGTCGAGTGTTCAATATTTCAAATGAATTAGCTGAAGACAGCCTGCGGGCTCTGAAACTGAACTCCGCCAGCAGTAGCTGCTTCCCCGAAACTCCGATTTTTCTCTCTCAAATTGAATATTCTCCAGGAGATTCACAGTTTCTTTTCTTTCCTTTTGACATTTTTTGAAAACAAGGTAGATACTTCACACCTTGCAATCTAATTTTGGGTTGTTTTGTTACTGTTTTATGTACTGTTCGTGCCCGTTTTTGAGCGAATTTCTGTTTGTGACAATGGCTACTTGGTAAGAGATTTGAACCTAAGGTCCTCTTGCAAAAGTCGAAATTGGAATAAATGAATTTGCGCCTGATAAGAGATAATTTTGACGCTCATGAGTTAAATCAAGCGTAAAATTCTTTTATTAAGGTGGGGAATCTATTTGTGTTTGCATTTAGGTTCAAAACTCAATAAACAAAGCTCCCACAGTCATTTTTAAAGAGAGAGAAGTCATGCAGAGCCAAAAAATCCGTATTCGCCTGAAAGCTTTCGATCATAAATTACTTGATCAATCAACACGTGAAATCGTTGATACTGCTCGCCGAACTGGTGCGCGAATTGCTGGTCCGATTCCACTTCCAACACGAATCAATCGCTATACTGTTTTGCGCTCTCCACACGTTGATAAAAAATCTCGCGAACAATTTGAAATCAGAACTCACAAACGTATGCTTGATATTTTAGAGCCAACTCAACAGACCATTGACCAACTTATGAAGTTGGATCTCTCTGCTGGTGTTGACGTTGAAATCAAATTGTCGGTTGTTTAAGTAAGAATAAGCCAAAGGGCTTAGTAAAAGGGGATCTCACATGAGTGAAAATCAAGAGGCAACAACCACGACTGAGGCCGCTCCAGCATCTGGCGCGCTCAAATTGCATGGTCTTTTTGCCCATAAAGTCGGAATGACATCTATCTATGATGAACAAGGTAATCTCACTTCAGTAACCGTATTGAAATTTGATCCTTGGTTTGTTTCTCAAATTAAAACTATGAAAACAGATGGCTACGATGCGATTCAAATTGCTTCTTCTCCAAAAAAGGCAATTCTTTCATCTAAATCTGAAAAAGTTCGTATGAAAAAAGCCGGCTTTGAGAATGGCGCACGTTTCGTAAAAGAAATTCGTGGTGTTGTTCCCGCGGGCGCTAGCGTAGGCCAAAAAGTAGATATCGCTTCTTTAACTAAGGGCGATGTTGTTAAGATCACTTCTCGCTCTAAAGGTAAAGGCTTTCAGGGTTCAATGAAGAGACATAATTTTCAAGGTGGCCCCGCAGCTCACGGATCAAAGTTTCACCGTCAGCCAGGTTCAAGCGGAAATAGAACATGGCCAGGAAGAGTTATGCCGGGCAAAAAATTCCCAGGGCATATGGGCGATGAGAATATTACAGTAAAAAGCGTAAAGATTGTTGAAGTATTAGCTGGTGAGGGACTGCTCCTTGTAAAGGGTCCAGTTCCAGGTTCTAGAAACACACTTGTTAAGTTGATGAAAGAGTAGAACATGTCTAAAGTTGCAGTTTTGGATTGGGATAAAAAGAAAGTTGGCGATATCGAGTTGAGCGCTGAGGTTTTTGAAAAACCTGTAAAGCTTGATATACTTCACACGGTTGTTCGTTGGCAGCTTGCTTGTCGTAGACAAGGAACTGTTATGACAAAGACCAAGGGCCTTGTTTCGGGCGGCGGTAAAAAGCCATTCAAGCAAAAAGGTACTGGTAATGCGAGACAGGGTTCAAGCCGGTCTCCACTTATGCCAGGCGGCGGTACCATGTTTGGTCCACAGCCACGCGATTACAGCTATGTGCTGCCTAAGAAAATGCGTCAGCTTGGTTTGAAAATGGCACTTTCATACCTTCATAAAGAGGGACGTCTTTTTGTTGTTGATTCAATGGATTCAAAAGGCAAAACAAAAGAACTTGCAAAAAGATTTGAGACTTTCGGACTTAAAAAAGCTGTTTTGATTGATCAAGAGTTGAATGCAAATTTCAATCGCGCCACAAAAAATCTTGGCAAATTTAGATATTATTCAGTTGATGGCATTAATGTTTATGACCTTTTGAAATATGACTCTTTGGTTATGACCAAAGCTTCAATTAATAAAGTTGTCGATCGCTTTGGAGAGAAAAATGCTTGAAGTAATTAAAAGACCATTAGTTAGCGAAAAAAATGCGATTCACGCTGAGTACAATACGTACTCTTTCGAAGTGGATTTAAAAGCAACTAAAACAGACATTAGAGCGGCTATTGAGAAAAACTTTAAAGTAAAAGTCGAAGACGTGAGAACCATGGTTTTCCGCGGTCGATTTTTTAGAAAACAAGCCAATCTCGGCAAGCCACAACTTCGCAAAAAGGCACTAGTAAAATTAGTTGCCGGCGAAAAAATTCCGCTGTTTGAGGGAGCATAATAATGGGTATCAAAGCTTATAAACCCCGCAGTCCAGGCCGTAGAACAATGACTGGCTTTGACTTTTCTGAGATCACTAAAGATTATCCAGAAAAATCATTGACCTTTCCTCTGAATAAAAAGGCCGCAAGAAACAATCACGGTTGGATCACTATTCGTCACCAAGGTGGCGGTCACAAACGTCGTTATCGTTTAATCGAATTCAATCGTACAAAAATCGATATTTCTGCAAAAGTGGTTTCGATTGAGTATGATCCAAATCGTACCGCACGCATTGCTTTGTTGAATTATACCAACGGAGCTAAAGCTTATATCATTGCACCAGTTGGATTGACTGTTGGTGACAGCGTAGTTGCAAGTGAAACAGCCGATATTAAGCCAGGAAATACGCTGCCTTTGTCAGCGATTCCATCAGGAACGATCATTCATAACGTTGAAATGCGCCCAGGTAAGGGTGCGCAGATTGCTAGAGGAGCAGGTGCGAGCGCGACTCTCGTTGCAAAGCTCGGACAATATTGCCAAGTGAGAATGCCATCAGGAGAAGTAAGACAAATTCTTTCAAATTGCACAGCAACTATTGGCCAAGTAGGAAATACGGACAACGAAAATATCAGCATAGGAAAAGCCGGTCGCAATCGTTGGAAGGGTATTCGTCCTTCAGTTCGTGGTATGCATATGAACCCAGTTGATCATCCACTCGGAGGAGGAGAAGGTGTTGGTAAAGGACATCATCCCGTTACTCCATGGGGACAGCCTTGTAAGGGTTATAAGACAAGAAATAATAAGCGCACCAATAGTCAGATTGTTAAGAGAAGAAAATAGGAGAATTTAAGTGGCACGTTCAGTAAAAAAAGGTCCATTCATTGACGATCATCTTCTTAAAAAGCTCAATAATGCTGTTGAGAAGAATGACAAAAAGGTCATTAAGACTTGGTCACGTAGATCAACTGTTTTACCTGAGGCGGTAGGCCTTACGTTTGCGGTTCATAATGGTAAGAAATTTGTTCCAGTTTATGTTTCTGAAAATATGATTGGTCACAAGTTTGGTGAGTTCGCACCCACCAGAACTTTTCACGGTCATGCTGAGAAAAAAGCTGCTAAACCTGCTCCGGCAAAAGCTTAGAGGAATTTATGGTTAATGCGAAATTAAGAAATTTGAAAGTGAGCTGTCAAAAAGCTCGAACTGTCATCGATATGGTTCGTGGTAAGGATGTTAATGATGCCATTCGCATTTTAACTTTCATGCCGCAAAAAACTGCTTTGCATCTCAAGAAACTCATTGAGTCTGCGGTGGCAAATGCCGAACAGCAAAAAACCATCGACGTAGATAATTTATTTATAAAGACACTTACTGTTGATATGGGCCCATCACAGCGAAGATTCAGACCAAGAGCTCAAGGCCGCGCGACTCCAGTTTTAAAGAAATCGAGTCATATCAACATTACATTGGACGAGAGGTAATCAGAGTGGGACAAAAGGTAAATCCAATTAGTCTGCGTTTAGGTGTTATTCGTACTTGGGATTCAAGATGGTACGCCAAAGGACAACAGTTTGCTGAGAACTTACACGAAGATATCAGACTTCGAAAATATTTGTCTCAAAAGCTCAAGCATGCGGGTGTTGCTCGTATCGAGATGGAGAGAGCTGCTAAAAAATTGAAGATCATTATTTCAACAGCTCGCCCAGGAGTAGTTATTGGCAAAAAAGGTTCAGGAATTGACACCCTAAAGGCCGATGTTCAAAAACTCACTCCCAACGAAGTTTATTTGAATATTCAAGAAGTCAGAAAGCCAGATATCGATGCACAATTGGTAGCTGAGAATATCGCTCTTCAACTAGAAAAGCGTATTTCTTGGAGACGCGCTTTGAAAAAGGCCATTGCGGCGGCTATTCGCGGCGGCGTTCGGGGTATCAAAGTTCAGGTTTCAGGTCGTCTTGATGGCGCCGAAATCGCAAGAACAGAATGGTATACCGAGAAGAGCGTACCACTTCATACATTACGAGCAGATATAGATTATGGCACTGCTGAAGCCCTCACTACTTACGGGATCATTGGTGTTAAGACTTGGATCTACAAAGGCGATGTGATGTCAGCGAAAGAAGTTGAGGAGGCAAGTCGTGTTAAGTCCTAAGAGAGTTAAGCATAGAAAACAGCACAAAGGCAGAATGCGAGGCTTTGCTAGCCAGTGTAACTACATTGCCTTTGGTGATTTTGGTTTGCAATCAGTTGAAGACGGATGGTTGTCATCACGTCAAATCGAAGCAAGTCGTATTGCAATTAGCAGAAGCCTTAAGCGCGGCGGAAAAGTTTGGGTTCGTGCGTTTCCGCACAAGCCAGTAACTAAAAAGCCAGCTGAAGTGCGAATGGGATCTGGTAAAGGTAACCCTGAATTTTGGGTTGCAGTAGTTCGACCAGGAACAGTTATTTTTGAAATTAACGGTGTGACTAAAGAGCAAGCCGCAGAAGCTTTTCGTTTGGCGGGACACAAATTGCCAATGAAAACTAAGTTTTTGGCTAGGGAGTAATCGATGAAATATTCAGAATTTTCAGGCCAATCAGCTACTGAATTGAGAAAAAAGAAGAACGAACTCAGAGGTCAGGTTTTTGAGGCTAAAATGAAAAATGCAATGGGACAACTTCAAAGTCCAGCCAGCATCAAAAATATGAAGCGCGATATCGCGAAAATATTCACTGCTCTGAAATTGAAGAAAAAATAAAGTTATTTATTTAAGTTGAGGAAGTTTATGAAAAAGCAAGAAGCAAAAGCGACAGGCCAGAACACAGGCAAGGCCACTGGTAAAACTACTGAGTCGACAAGAGGACGCAGAGTTGAAGTGATTGGCGAAGTTGTCAGCAATAAAATGCAAAAAACAATTTCAGTTCAGATCGTAAGATTAATGCGCCATAAAAAATACGGCAAATTCATCAGCCACAGCTCAGTGTTCAAAGCACATGACGAAAAGAATGTCGCTAAAATCGGTGATACGGTTTTATTGGTTCATTCTCGACCACTTAGCAAAACCAAGCGCTGGATACTTGCTGAAGTTTTAAAATCAAAAATGAATGCTCCTGAAATTGGGGCTGATCTCGGAGCTCAATCATGATTCAAATGCAGACTCGGCTCAAAGTAGCCGATAATTCAGGTGCCAAAGAAGTAATGTGCATCAAAGTACTAGGCGGATCAAAACGTCGCTTTGCTGCAATCGGAGACATCATAGTGGTTTCTATTAAAGAAGCTCTACCTAACTCAAAAGTAAAAAAGGGTGAAGTAGCAAAAGCAGTTGTAGTTCGTACGATTCATAAATTGAAGCGTGCTGACGGAAGCTATATCCGCTTTGATGATAATTCTGCTGTTCTTATTAATGCTGCAAAAGAACCAATTGGAACCCGTATATTTGGACCAGTTGCAAGAGAGCTAAGAGCAAAACAGTTTGTTAAAATTGTTTCTCTAGCGCCAGAGGTGCTGTAATGAAAACAAAACACATGAATCGTTTGCAAGAAAAATACAATAAGGAAGCCGTGCCGGCTTTGGTAAAACAACTTCAAGCTAAAGGAGCCATGCAGGTTCCCCGCCTTGAAAAAATTGTTTTAAATGCTTGCTTGGCTGACGCCGTTCAAAATCCAAAGTTGATCAATACTGCGGTTGATGAAATGACCATGATTACTGGCCAAAAAGCCGTGATCACCAAGGCTAAGAAAGCGATTTCTAACTTTAAGTTAAGAGAAGGTATGCCAATCGGAGTTCGCGTGACTTTGAGACGTGAAAAAGCTTGGGCATTTCTTGATCGTTTAGTGAATTTGGCCCTTCCAAGGGTACGAGATTTTCGCGGACTTGCCACAAAGGGTTTTGATGGTCGTGGCAATTACAATTTAGGAATTAAAGAGCAAATTGTTTTCCCAGAAATTAATTACGACCGCATTGATAAAGTAAGAGGCCTTAATATTACTATTTGTACATCAGCTAAGACCGATGCAGATGGTAAAGCATTACTTGAGTCATTGGGAATGCCGTTTCGAAAGTAAATTGAAGTAATACGTGTCTATTTTTTTGAGGAGTTAATGTGGCTAGATTAGCAATGAGAGTGAAAGCAGAAGCAACACCAAAGTTTGGTGTTCGTAAACGTAACCGCTGCAAATGCTGTGGGCGAGCGCGTGGCTTCTTGAGAAAATTTAAAATGTGTCGTTTGTGTTTCCGCGGAAATGCAAGCAAGGGACTTATCCCTGGTGTTACAAAGGCGAGCTGGTAGTTTTAAAAATTGAAAATTAAGTAAGAGGACCGAAATGGATACAGTTGGTGAATTTTTAACTAGAATTAGAAACGCAGGCGTTGCAAAGCACGAAAAAGTCGATGTTCCGAGCTCAAAACTCAGAGAAGGAATCGCCGGCGTACTCGAGAAAACTGGGTACATTCGTAGCTACAAAGTCGTCAGAGACGGCAAACAAGGCATTATGCGCTTGTATTTGAGCTACGACCAAAGCGGATCTCCTGCTTTTACAGCAATCGAGAGACGTTCAAAACCAGGTCGCAGATATTATGTGCCTAAGGATAAAATTCCAAATGTTAGATCTGGTTTTGGTGTGGCTATTTTGAGTACTAGCAAAGGAATTATGAGCGGAGATCAAGCTATTAAGGAAAATTTGGGCGGCGAATTGCTGTGCACACTTTATTAGTAGATTGAGTTGGTTGTTTTAAATATTAAGCGAATTAAAAAGGTGAAATATGTCTCGTATCGGTAGAGCTCCAATAAGTTTAGCAGATTCTGTGAAAGTGAGTATCACTGCAGATAATGAAGTGGTTGTGAAGGGTGCAAAGCACACGCAGTCGTTAAAAATGCGACCCGAGATCACTGCAAAAGTTGAAGGAAAAACTCTCGTATTGGCCAGAAAAGATGATTCGCAAAATGCGCGTGCATTGCACGGACTCTATCGCGCCATTCTTCAAAGTGCTGTAACTGGTGTTACCACTGGTTTTAATAGGTCTCTAGATCTTGTTGGGGTAGGTTATAGAGCTTCTGTTGCAGGCAAAAAATTAGAGCTTTCTTTGGGCTATAGCCATCCTATTTCGTTTGCTATCCCTGAGGGAATCGAAATTAAAGTAGAGAAGCAGACCAATATTTCTGTCAATGGTCCAAATAAGGACTTGGTAGGCAAAGTGGCTGCTAAAATTCGCAGTTTTCGTCCACCAGAGCCGTACCTTGGTAAGGGCGTGAAGTATTCGGATGAGAAATTGAGAAGAAAAGAAGGAAAATCAGCAGGTAAATAAGTCAGTTGAGTTGAGAGAATTTAAAATTTTGTTAGGTGGTTATTATGAGAATTACATTAAAAAAACATACCAGCGTAAAACAATCTGCGCGTATGAAAAAGAAATTGAAGATCAGAAAGAAAGTTTCTGGAGATGCTACAAAGCCAAGACTTTGTATTTTTAGAAGTGCAAAACACATCTATGCGCAAATCATAGATGATGCTAACGGCAAAACTTTAGTAGCAGCTTCTACTTTAGACGTTGAAGGTTTAAAGGGAGCGAATAAAGAGACTGCGCAAAAAATTGGTGCAGCCATTGCCAAACGCGCTATAGATAAGAAAATTAAGTCAGTGGTTTTTGATCGCAACGGATATCTGTATCATGGACGAGTGAAATCACTTGCAGATGGTGCACGAGCAGCGGGCCTAGAGTTTTAATTTAAGGAGAGATTATTGTGGATGCTAAACAGGTAAAGTCTGATTTCGAAGAGCGCGTCGTCGCAATTAGACGTGTGGCAAAGGTTGTAAAGGGCGGACGAAGATTTTCGTTTGCAGCACTTGTGGTTGTTGGTAACGGAGCCGGCGAAGTCGGATTTGGAACTGGCAAAGCGGGTGAAGTGCCTGAGGCCATAGGTAAAGCAAGTCGAGCAGCTCAGAAGAGCTTCCGAAGCGTTTCTTTGCTAGCAGGACGAACGATTTCTCACGAAGTCATTGGTCGCTTTGGCGCAGCTAAAGTGATTATGAGACCTGCCGCTCCCGGAACTGGCGTTATCGCTGGTGGAGCAGTAAGAGCTGTTCTTGAGTCTGTTGGCGTAAAAGATATTTTGACAAAATGTATCGGAACTAGAAACGCACACAATGCGGTTCGAGCAACTCTTGATGGATTGAAGCAATTGAAAATGCAAAAACACGGTGAAACTGTCACTGAGTAGTTGCAAGTTTAGTTATAATTATTGAATTTTTGAAGCTTGTTAGTTGAATGAAGTGAGGATGTCATGGAAAAAAAATTTAGAATTAAGCTGGTAAGAAGCTTGATTGGCTGTACCGCAAGTCAAAGAGATACTGTTCGTTGTTTGGGTCTGAGAAGACTCCAGCACGAGATAGTGGTTTCGGATAATCTTGCTAATCGTGGACAAATTATCAAAGTACAGCACTTACTGACTGTGAAACCGGAGTAGTTATGAGTTTACTAAGCACATTAAGACCCAGAAAAGGTTCGACTTTTACAAAGAAAAGAAAAGGTCGTGGACACGCGACTGGCCAAGGCGGAACCGCTGGCAAAGGTCATAAAGGACAAAAAGCAAGAACGGGCGGAACAGTTCGTTGGGGCTTTGAGGGCGGTCAAACGCCTCTGATGAGAAGACTTCCAAAGTTTGGTTTTAATAATAAAAATTTTAGAACTGAATACGATGTATTTAATCTTTCAGCTCTTGAGAAATTGGCTCAGAAAAATGAGATCAATCCTCAGATCTTAAAGTTAGTTGCGAATCTTAAAACTGATAAAGTAAAGATTTTAGCAACTGGTAAACTGACTAAGGCTTTAACTGTAAAGGCTCACCGCTTTAGTGCGGCGGCAAAAGCAGCTATTGAAGCAGCAGGCGGAAAGGTTGAGGTAATTGAGTAGTGGCAGAATCTGGCGGAATCATCAAGCATAGCGAACTTCGTAAGCGAATTCTTTTCACTCTTATTCTCATTGCTGTTTACCGTTTTGGCGTTCATGTGCCAACTCCTGGAGTTAATGGCCAAACGGTTCTCAAGTTTTTTCAAAATCAAGGCGGAATTTTCGGCCTTTTTAATACTTTCTCGGGTGGAGCTCTGAATCAGTTCAGTGTTTTCGCACTCGGGATCATGCCTTATATTTCGAGCTCGATCATTTTTCAGCTTCTAACTTCTGTTGTTCCTTATCTCGAGGCTCTTAAAAAAGAGGGCGAACAGGGTCGAAAAAAAATCACTCAATATACTCGCTACGGCACCGTGGTTTTGGCAGTTGTTCAGGGCTGGGCGATTAGTACCTATTTAATGAATTCAAATTTTGAGGGCCACCCCTTGGTGACTTCAGATATCGTTGGCATCATTCCATTTAGAATCATGACTGTGATCACTTTGACAGCTGGTACATGTTTTATCATGTGGCTAGGCGAGCAAATCACTGAACGTGGTCTTGGTGAAGGTGCTTCGTTGATTATCTTTGCGGGTATCGCAGCAGGTATTCCTAAGGGAGCTATTAATCTTTTTACTCTTGTATCGAATCATGAATTGAGCGGACTTATTGCAATTGGTTTACTTATTTTCATGGTAATCGTGGTTGGATTAATGATCTTTTTAGAAGTGGGCGAACGTCGTATTCCGATGCATTCTACTCAAAGAGGCGCAAAACAGGTCGTAGCACCGACAAGTCATTTGCCAATGAAGATCAATTTGTCTGGCGTTATTCCGCCGATTTTTGCAAGTAGCTTATTGCTGTTTCCGGCTACGATTGCACAGTTCGGTAATCAAGCTTGGCTCACGCGTATTAAGGATTTTTTATCTCCACAAGGTGCGCTTTATAATATTTTCTTCGTGGCTTTGATTGTTTTCTTTTGCTTTTTTTATACTGAACTTGTTTTTAATCCGACTGAAATTGCCGATAATTTGAAGAAGTCGGGCAAGTTCATTCCAGGTGTTCGAGCAGGCAATACGACAGCTCAGTACATTCAACGCATTATGGAACGTATCAATGTAGGTGGAGCGATCTACCTCAGTGCGATTTGTGTCTTGCCAGGCCTATTAATTGATAAATTGAAGACACCGTTTTATTTCGGCGGAACTAGCTTGATCATTTTGGTGGGCGTGGCACTCAATACCACTCGCCAAATTAGTTCATATTTGATGACTCAGAGGTATGAAGGCTTACTCAAGGGTGCCAATGCTAGGAGCCGGAGGGTTCAGTTTTGAACATCATCTTGTTCGGACCACCAGGAGCAGGCAAAGGAACTCAGTCTGCCTTTTTGGTTGAGCAAATGAAGATGACCCATATTTCGACAGGCAATCTTTTAAGGGCAGCAGTGGCCGAAAAGACCCCGTTGGGAGTGAAAGCCAAGTCCTTTATGGATTCTGGCAAATTGGTCCCAGACGATGTAGTTATAGGTTTAGTTGAAGATATTTTGGGTAAGATAGGTAATCAGGGTTTTGTTTTAGATGGTTTTCCGCGAACTCCTCCACAAGCTGAAGCGCTTGAGGGATTGTTTAAGAAGCTTAAAATCTCTCTGAAAAAAGTAGTTTTTTTAGAGGTTCCAAGAAAAGTTTTATTGGGACGCCTAACCGGCAGAAGAGTTTGTGACAGTTGTGGGTCGGTTTATCACATTGAGACCAACCGGCCCAAGACTGAAAACGTTTGTGATAAGTGCGGGTCGAAACTTTCGCATAGATCAGACGACAAAGAGGAAGTCATTTCTCAGCGTCTTTTGGCCTATGAGACCAGCACGGCTCCTGTGAAAGATTTCTACTTGCAACGTAAGTTGCTAGCTGAGATTGACGGCTCAGGAGAGGCTAAAGCGGTTTTCACGAGGGTAAAAAGTATTTTGGCTGATAAGTGAAGTGAAAATGGGATCGGGTCCAAGTTATTTATTTTTTGTCTTTGATTTTTTGAGGGCATATTGATAAATGGCTAGACTTAGATTTTTGTAGATGATATTAATTTTGACCTTTAAATCTTATATTTCCCACTAATTAGCAGGAAAAAGTTTAAGGGTTTTGGAGAAGCGATGAAAGTCAGAGCATCGGTAAAACGAGTTTGTAATAAGTGCAAAGTTATTAAAAGAAAAGGCGTCGTCAGAGTAATCTGCGAAAACCCTAAGCATAAGCAAAGGCAGGGATAGTCAATGGCTCGTATTTCTGGAGTAGATTTACCACGTAATAAAAGAGTAGTTGTTGCTCTCACCTATATTTATGGCATTGGCAAGACTCGTGCTAACCACATCATGAAAAGCACAGGTATGGAAGCAGGACTTCGTACAGATGCTTTGACTGATACTCATGTTGCAAAAATCAGAGAAGTAATTGAGAGAGAATTCAAAGTAGAAGGTGACTTGCGCAGAGATATTGGTCTTGCGATTAAACGCCTTATGGATTTGGGTTGCTATCGTGGTTTGCGCCATCGTAAGGGACTTCCGGTTCGAGGACAAAGCACAAGACAGAATGCTCGTACTCGTAAGGGTGCTCGTAAGACAGTCGCGAACAAAAAGAAAATTGTTTAATTAATTAATTGAGAGATCTGTTAAAAAATCTGGGGAGTTAAAGTGGCTGGTAAAAAGAACGTAAAAAAGAAAGTTAGAAAAGCAGTTTCCCACGGGAAGTGCTTTGTTCAAGCTGGATTTGGTAACACGATCATTACGATGACCGATATGACTGGCGAGACAATTGCTTGGTCAAGTTCAGGTCACTTGGGATTCAAAGGCAGCCGTAAAGGGACCCCTTTTGCATCGCAAATGGCTGCTGAAGACGTTTCTAAAAAGGCAATGGAAGCAGGTCTTCGATCTGTTGACATTTTCCTTAAGGGACCAGGCGCAGGACGTGAACCCGCAATTCGTGCCATTGCCTCTGCGGGCATTCGAGTTTCGACAATGAGAGATACTACGCCGGTTCCACACAATGGCTGCCGACCACCTAAAAGAAGAAGAATTTAAGCCAAGATTTAAGGAGACTTTGTGAGTTGCATTCCTAATAGCGTTTGTAAGTTTTGCCGAAGAGAAAACGTAAAATTGTTTTTGAAGGGTGATCGTTGTTATACGGATAAATGTTCGTTCGAAAGACGTCCATATCCTCCAGGACAACATGGTCAATCTCGTTTGAAATTTAGCGAATTTGCTTTGCAGTTGAGAGAAAAACAAAAAGCAAAACGCTATTACGGCGTCGCTGAAAAGCAATTTAGTTTGTATTTCAAAGAAGCGGATCGCATGAGAGGCGTAACTGGTACGCAATTATTAACTCTATTAGAAACCAGACTTGATAATGTGGTTTACAATTTGGGTTTTGCCTCTTCACGAAGAGAAGCTCGTCATCTTGTTAAGCACAATCACTTTATTGTTAACGGCAAGAAGACAAATATCCCAAGCTTTAATGTAAGTAAGGGTGATGTTGTTGAAGTGAAAGAAGCGAGCCGCGCAATGACTAAAATCATGGCGTCAATCGAGTCTGTAAAAAAGAGAGAGATGCCGTCTTGGTTGGATGCTGATCATGCCCATTTTAAAGGGACGATCAAGGATCTTCCAGCAAGAGACAATGTGACATTGCCAATCGAAGAAAACATGATCGTTGAGTATTACTCACGATAATTAGGGAATAGAAGGATAGGGGTACAACTGATGCAAGAACATTACTACAAATTCTGGCGTGATCTGATTAAGCCAAAGGGTTTTGAAGTTGATCGTGATTCCTTGAAAGAGGATTACGGACGTTTCATCGTTCGCCCGCTTGAAAGAGGCTATGGAGTCACTCTCGGAAATTCTTTGCGCCGTATTCTATTGAGCTCAATGATGGGTTCAGCAGTTTCTGCCGTAAAGTTTGATGGAGTTCTTCACGAGTTCTCGACGATTCCAGATGTAATGGAAGACGTTACTGACATTATTTTAAATTTGAAAGAAATTCGCTTTAAGCAGTTTTCTCCAGAGCCACTTACTTTGAGAATCGTAAAGAACGGCCCAGGAACAGTTACTGCTAAAGACATTCAAGTTTCGGATAAGATCGAAATCTTGAATCC
>JAYUEN010000005.1:0-8272 GCA_043739185.1 Bdellovibrionales bacterium | reverse complement strand
AAGAACGGCACTAAGTTCAGAGAAATATTTAAGCGCACAAGGCTTGATAACGGCGGCCAGCTTGGTCTTGGCGAGATTGCTGGTTACAGATATGACTGCTTGGCAACGAATGACTTTTTAGTCGAAGAATCTGAGGCATTTGAGATCTACAATAAAAGAGCACATATCGAGAATGCGATTAAAGAATTGAAAGAAGATTATCAGCTTGGGCGGATAGTGACTGATAATTTTGACGCCAATGACATCATCACCCAAGTGACGATGCTCGCCTATATGCTGGTACAGATTATGAAGAATGAAGTTTTGCCTCCAAAAATGAATCGCCTTCGGTTATCAACACTTAGGACACAGGTCTTCAACATCCCGGCTTGCCTTGTACATTGGGCAAGAAGAGAGTTCACACATCTACAAAATATTTTTGTAACTCACAAAATAATGGCTCAAATTATTTTGAAAGTTCAAAGTTTCAAATCGTGGGTCATTGATCCCCCGATCTTGAATTAAGCGAACAAAAAAAGTTATCCACACAAAAAACAAGGGCCGAGCTTTATCTTGAGAATCTCATCGGCGACAAAAATATATCAAAACAAAGCTAAGGAACCAAAAAAACTAGCCAACCAAACCATAAAGAACTTCAAATCATAAAAAGGCTCAAAACCCATGGTATCAAATCGAAATTTTGCTGATTTTTACTACTTTATGAAAAATCCCAGATTTGCAGCTACCGAACCAAATATCGCCAAAATTACAACCATACTCTTCAACATACATACCTCGTGGGTTAGAGTTTAAAAGAAAGCGTCGAACTTTTATAAGATTACCAGACTTTTGATCAGTCAGCGATTAGCTAAATTGAGAATCTTTTTGAAATCTGATTCAAAAAAAGATTATTTTTCACAAATTTATATAAATGTGAACTTCCGTAATAAGCTAAGTATAAATATGGGACGAAATCGAGGTTGAACTTTAAACTTTTTTTTCAAATGAGATATTAAATTTAAAAATCGCTATTAAAAATAGCTTCTCAAAGATCTAAATGATCGTAAGGGTAGCGCCTAACTTTGATCCGCTTAAGAATACCCGCAACTACAGAATGTGCCCAAGGTTTTTTACACCGAGTTTGAAGTCTTTGCACATTTAGTCGTTTTGCTTTTTGAAGCAGTCCCCGTCCCAGTTTAAAAAGTGCGGTAATCTCACGAAGAGTTTCGATTTTTTTAGGGTGCTGTACAAATTTGTTTCGAAGTAACAAGAACCCATATGGTGGATTTGCTGAAAGCCTCTCGTTTTGTCTGAAACAGTTTTAATTGGACCGACAAAACTCGAGCATGTCATCTTGGCTTAAAGCCTTTTTTGGTTTTGGTTCTCTACCAAATGGATCTTGAGGAAGGTTCTCATATTGAAGAAAATTTTTAAAACCAGGTTTGAACCATAGGCTTTTGATCAGGCCTTCACATTGTGATTTTGTAAGCGAATCTAGTCGGACGGAACCAGGCACATCTAAGTTATCGCACAAGGTTTCTAAGATTGTCCAAAGTGGAGAGAGTTTTGACGTCATTTCCGCCCCATGCATTTCACATCTATTAGCGTGAAGTGAGCGCGGGGGTGCTACGGAAGTTGGGCGCGAGGGATCGAGCCGTAGAACTGAAGTTTGCGTTTTACCACTCACGATTTTTTGCTGAAAAGCATTGATTGTGCCGTCACTGTTAAAAGTAGGAAATACAAAATTCGAGTTTAAGTCATTTGTAAGGAGTTTAGCTTTACCGGTTTCAAGATCGACGACAACAATGTCGCTTGTCGGAGAGCGACCCCCATCTACTGCCAATGCTTTTAGACCAGACATATTCGAATTTAGACGAATTTTTGCTCTTGGTACGTACGGACCTCTGCCGAGGCTGCAATTGCCTAAGCCTAATCCATGCCGTCTTCGAAGTAAGTTTCTGGCTTGAGAAGTTGTTCAAATAAAACAACGGCGAAGCTCCTTCTAGCCAATTCGGTCAGACCACTCTTACTACCAGATATGACCAAATCCGTATGTCCGACTTCTGGCAACAAAGCAAGTTTGCGTCCAAAGCTTCGAATGTACTGACTTGAAAACGGGACCGTTCCGTCATTGCTTTCTTTGATTATATGAGCCCCTAATTTTGTACTCTGATGACTTGAGTGAGCCGAAATATAGAAGAGCTTTTTCGATAGCAGGCTAAGTTGTTTTTCACTTAGGTGTTCTACGGTTTTAACTACCTGGTGGGTTTCATTTTTCTCCATAGATTTTGCACCAGCGGCGACTTGGTTTAACATTTTGGGCGCGCATGATTTGCAAAAGAATTGAAATGCGACACTAAGTTTACTCAGCTGCTTCTCAAGAAGCTCTGCAGTCGGCGTCCCTTTCAAAGGCGATTGAATTGTTACCGCTGCCTGTAGCATATGGTCCTCTAAAATTTCAGGATGCTCAATTAGACTGTTGACGATCACTAAGCCTCCACGACTATGCCCAACGAATATAATTTTATGCTGAGGATTCGTGATTTTTATTTGCTGGTATTGAGTGATAAGCAATTTGACGGAAACCCCAGCTTCGGCGTATGTATCGGTGTAAATTAAATGAATTTGATTTCCTGGCAAGCCGAAAACATTTATTAGTACAAAGCGCATATCTGAAAAGTACTCAGCCCTAAAAGACTCATTGCCGAAACCTGCGACCAGAACAATTTCATAATCAGCGAGTTTGGTATTTGCAACTGGCAAAGAGTTTTGCTGAATATAGTTCTCGTAGCTTTGCAAGAAACTATTCTGCCGTCTTAAGTCGCCTCCTGAATCACGGGTTTCACTTTTGTATTCGCCAATATGATGCTTATTGCGAAAGTCTTGAAGCATTCGAATTTCAAAAATTGCAAGAGACTTTTCGGTTTGACTCATTTCAAAGTTTGCATGTTCAAAATAAAGACGATGATCAAGGCAGTAGAATTTCTGATAAAGCTCCTGCATTTTCAGGTTTAAGCTTTGCAAAGAGGCGCTTAAAATTTCGCTACTATTTGAAATAAACGCATCCGATTCAATGGGGCAAGCACAAATTGCTCTTCCACAAGAAAGTAAAACAACTGCAAAAACGGCAAAACGCATAAAAGTTAGTCGCAGACGCCGCTTCATATTCGCTCCAATGGCTCTTTCGATTGAAATATTCATATGCTTTACTCATTTGCAATTCCAATACCACTACCTTAATGCAATTTATGATAAGTTATTTTGTAGATCGCGCCCGCCTCGTCATCCGAAATGAGCATTTCACCCGAGGGAAGCAATTCAATATCAACAGGCCTTCCCCAAGCGGATTCGCCTTGCAACCAACCCGTGGCAAAATCTCTGTAGCCCACCACCTTGCTGTTCTTTAAACTGACCATGGTGACTCGATATCCAATCTTTTTAGTTCGATTCCATGAACCATGTTCCGCAATAAAAATTTGGTTCTGAAATTCTTTAGGAAAAAGATTTTTAGAATAAAATCTCATACCCAGCGGCGCAACATGTGCCGGGAGCTTTTGCGCAGGTGGAGTAAATTCTGAACAAGGCTTTTCCTTTCCAAATGTCGAATCAGGAATGTCGCCACCATGACAATAGGGAAATCCAAAGTTCATCTTAGGCTTAGATGCGTGATTGAGTTTGTCAGCTGGAACTTCATCCCCTAAACGATCTCTGCCGTTATCTGTAAACCACAAATCACGAGAGTCAGGGTCCCAATCGAAACCAATACTATTGCGAACGCCAGCTGCAAAAACTTCAAGGTCTTTGCCGTCAGGCTTCATTCTCATAATAGAGCCAAAACGAGGATCATCTTTTTTACAAGAGTCGCAAGGGGCCCCCACCGAAACATACAGCCACCCATCGGGGGAAAAGCGCATCACCTTCCACATATGATTTTCATTTTTTGGAAATGCATCACTCACAACAACATATTTTGCTGGCGGCTTAAACGCAGAGTTTAACTGAATTTCAATTTGGTCAAATCGAATGATCCGACTGGTCTCTGCAACATACAGAGAGCCGTTATGAAACGCAACCCCATTTGGCATACTCAGACCCTCTGCAATCACGTATACTTTATCATCCTTTATGGCGTAAACTTTTCCCTGCTCCATTGTCCCAACAAACAGCGTCCCCTTTGACGAATAGGACATCGACCGAGCTCCAGGCACGTGCTCGTTAAAGACGCTCATCTTGAAGCCAGGAGGGAGTTTAATTTTATCAAGTTGAATGGGACCGGCGAGTAACGGCCTCGCAACTGCAATGCAAAGCGAACTAATAAGATAAATCCAAATAATCTTCATTTTACAACTCTCGGTCTTTCATGCAGCCAGGACGTAAAATCCACTTTCTATCAAACTATGGCATTCCATTTGCCCTTTCAACATCAAACCTCGAAAAAATTGGGTCTTTAAAATCCTTTTCCACCACAATGAAAAATTATTTCAATCAAAATAGGACTCACACGTGTCATGAATTTCTCAGCAAGAGTGTAATATTGGCAAAAAATGAGACTTGAAGTTTGCTTCGGCTAGAAATATCCTTTTTGCTCATCCCGAGGATATCAATGTTAAACCATTTGCTGTGGTCTTATATTCTAAGTACGTTTGAATTTTTAATTCGGACATATTCTTGTCCTAACCTCATATGAAATACTTAATTTATTTAATTTTTGCTTTTGGCTGGTTAACGCCTCTGCGTTTTGCGCATTCATATGAGCGTAAAGAGCTGATCGAAGGTCGCCTGAATCCTGAGCTTCACTATTTCACAATTGAAACGTCACATTTCGAAATTCACTTTCCTGAGCATTTAGCTGGTCCGGCCAAGAAATTAAGTGAGGTCTGCGAAGGCGTCTACATCAAAGTGAGTGGCTTTTTTGGATGGGACCTAGCGGACAAGACTCATATTGTCGTATCCGATCGCTCCGATCAAGTAAGTCTATTTACCTTAGGTTTTCCGCATAAACAGATTTTTTTTGACGTTTCTCTCCCGCCTCTCAGTCTTGGCCTTACGGAGTATGCAGATTGGTACGAATGGCTACTGACCCATGAGTTTGGTCACGTTTATCAGATGGAACGCAAGGCCGGGGCGTATAAGTTTCTTGAAAATATAGTGGGTGCAACAGCACAGCCAAATATGACAGTGCCGCCCTGGTTTAAAGAAGGCTTGTCGACTTATTTAGAAACTAAACTGACCAAGCGTGGTCGAGGTGATGGCCCTTTTTATCGTATGTTTATAAGGCAAGCCGTTTTGAATGATGATTTTAAAGATGAGAATTTTGTGTCTTTGGACACAATCAATAATCATTTGTCACCAACCTGGCCTTGGACTTTGCGGGCCTATCTCTTTGGCTATTATATGGTTAATAAAATGGAAGCCAAAGAGCCGCGCTCAGTAAACTTGGTTGAAGAAGTTGCGAGTGCCATTCCTTATACGTTTGAAAGTAATTTTAAAAAAGTGAATTTGATGTCTTTAGGTGACTTCTGGGCAGAACTTAAAAACGATTTGAAAATTAAATTCACTAAAGAAATCGAATTCTTAAAATTAAAAAAGCTAACATCTCTTAAGTATTTGACCAATAGTGGGTTTTATAAAAATGGTCTGACACTTGCGCCTAATGGCAAATGGCTTTTATCGACTCAGGTAGTTCCTGAAAAAGAGACTCGAATCATTCGCCTCAATTTAGGAAGAGATAAATCGAGTGAAAAAGGCCAAAGTACTTTACTCGATGAAGAATTTATTTTGGATAGGTCAACGGGTTCGCAAATTAGCTTTTCAAAATCAAATCGATTTATTGCCTTTGATGAATCAGCCAAAGCAAAAAAATACTACGTTTTCACTGACATTGCGATTTATGATTTGAAAGAGAAGCACTACTCTTCGGTTAGCCCCAATATCAGGGCTAGAGATCCGGACATTCACCCGGACGGCAAGCACATGGTTTTTGTGCTTAATGATAAAGGTAAAAATCGACTATTTACTACGGATACCGCTTGGAAGAGCCCAGTCGATATTTCAGGTGACGTTGGCTTCTCTAGAATTTCAACTCCGAGATTCAGTCAAAATGGCAGCCAAATTATAATGAGCATTCATAATGAAGACACTGGTGGCGAGGATTTGGTTTTATATGCTGATGCTAAGCTGACACCACTTGTAGCTAATGGCTCGCTTAATTTTTCTCCAAATTGGGTGCCAGGAAAGAATCAAATTGTTTTTAGCAGCGATCTTGGTGAAGGTGTATTTAATATTTATTTGTATGACCTAGATTCTCGCAAAGCCACTCAGATTACCAATGTCATTGGCGGCTTATTTTATCCCGTCGTAGCACCAGATTTATCGACATTATATACTGTGAGCTATCATTCTGGTGGGTACGACATTGCGGAAACCCCTTTTGATCTGTCAACTGCCAGGGCCGTGGAAACTAGCAAATTAGTGACCTCACAAAATTTTAGTTATTTGCGGTCCTCAAATATTGAGTCAGAATCTGCAAATACCTCTGAGGCAAAGTTAAAGGCAGAAGTGATTATGAAATTGAATGGAACTGCCTACTCAGGTTTCAGTCATCTAAGGCCTCAATATATCACTCCATCCATGATGTTTTTACCAGATACTTACCAGATTGGAGCGACAATCGGGGCTGTTGATCCACTGTTCTTGCATCATTATGAACTCACTTTGCGGGAAGATGCCGCAACTAAAAATCCGGTTGGGCGTTTATATTATTTTAATGGTGCAAATGATACGAGTTGGGATTTTGATTTGAATAAGCAATCATATCCAGATCGCGCTTCTGGACTCATTTTTCAAAAACTCAATGCTGAGATTGGCATGATGATTCCTATAAAGTCTTTTTTTCGAAATCTCTTTGTAAGGCCTCATTTCAATTATAGCAAAATTGATTTTGACATTGAGACAAAAAATTATGGCCCTGGATTAGCACTTATAGATGATACCGAATTTACTCAGTGGGGCTTAAGCTTTCCTGAAAGTGGCAGTTACTTAGAGCTTAATACAACTCGTTACCTTGCTGGGACTTCGTCTGACAAAGAGTTTACCAATGTGTTTTTAAAATATCGTAGACATTTTCAAATTGCAGGTCGAAATATTTACCATCTTTCATTTGATGCAGGCACATATTTGGCACCACAGCTTGATGCGAATAATGGGCTATTGATTGGGAGTAAATTGTCATTCCCTTATTCTTGGGGAACAGAATTAAATCTATTTGGTTATCCGCCAAATCAATTTTTAGCCACCAATGCTCAAATTTTATCTCAGCGCCTAACGTTTTCGTTTTCTCAAGTTGAGAGATTTTTTGCACCGTGGATGCCGCTTTATTTACAACGCATTTCAGGCGGAATCCTAGGCCAAATTGCAAGGGCTGATACTGCTTCTGGTATGCTTTATCCATGGAGTACGGGCGTGGAGATCTATCAAGATTTTACCTTAGGTCAATTATTTTTTATGAAAGGGTCTTTAGGTGTTTACCAAGGTGACACCAGCTTGGGTGGGCAAACTCAAGTCATTTTGTCTTTTGAGCATACTATGTAAAAATAAAAACGACAGCCTTTGCGAGCGGTCGTTTTAGTGTAAGTGATTTATTTGAATTTTAATTGGATGTTGCGATGAAAATGATGCTTAGAAGCCTTCGTTGAGGTCTAAGAGCTGAATCGTTTCTGTTTGGCTCTCCATTGACACAGCCTTCTGATCTTGAACTGCCCACGAATAGACACCACCGACTGCCTTCTGATCTTGAATTGCATCCCAATTATAAGTATATACAGCACCAACAGCTTTCTGGTCTTGGACTGCCTGCTGGTAAAGAGGACTAGTAGCCATTGCAGAAACCGAACCAAACATCGCCAAAACTACTATCGTACTCTTCAACATACATACCTCGTGGGTTAGAGTTTAAAAGAAAGCGTCGAACTTTTATTAGATTACCAGATCTCCGAACAACTAGCGTTTGGCTAAAATGAGAATCTTTTTAAAATCTGATTCAAAAAAAGACTATTTTTCACAAATTTATATAAATGTGAACTTCATGTCAAAATCAATATAGTGAGTGCGATGTTTCTGCTACAAGCAGGCGGCGCAGGAGCAGGCTCAGGATCTGGCGGAAGTGGCGGCGGCGGCCTCGTTGTTCTTTGCTTGCCCTAATTTTTAGTATCAAATAAAAAACAATCGCCTGCGCTTGCGATCAACTGGCTCAATTGCAAAAAGAAAAATTATCGCAATATGCTTTAAAGCTCCA
>JAYUEN010000004.1:0-2753 GCA_043739185.1 Bdellovibrionales bacterium | reverse complement strand
CTGTCCGTTTGGATAAGTGCAAGTTGCTGCCGAACCCCCATTAAGTGGTGGAGTTGTCCAAGTGTAGGTCTTAAATTGCGCAAGCGGCGGACCTGCGCAAGCTCCCCAGCTTCCGACACAATCAACCGGACAGCTCTGTGTAAGAGGAGCAGGACAAAGTATTGCTAAAATCGAGCTGCAATTCGGCAGAAAATATTGACCAGCTGGTAGCGGCGGCACTTGATGCTTCTCCTATGACGCCTTCTTTTTCTCGTTGAGGGCTTCTTCAAGTTTTTGAACTGAATTTCTATTTTGATCAATTGATGTGTAGTCCGAATATTTGTTCGCGAGTGCTACGCTCTGATGGCCCGTCACAGCTTGGGCTCCATCAATACTGCCTGTTAAATCCGACTCATTTGAGCCGCAGTATAGCGCAGTTGATGAGTTCCCGCAAAATTTGAAAGCCCGGCTTTGCGCCAAGCGCGATTGAAGTTGTTGCAGATGATTCCGTAGCGCAGAGGTTTGCCGCCGAAATCAAAAACCAGTTCCGAATCGCCTCTTGACTCCGATCTTCGCCGTAAAATTTCAATCAGTGTGTCGTTCAAATAGACTTCGCGCGAGAGGCCACTCTTAGGACATGACTTCACCTTTGGAGTTCCGCGAATCCAAACCAAGACTTCTTGGATTTTTAAAACCCGCTTGTTGAAATCAATATTATTCCATTGAAGCCCCGCGATTTCGCCGATCCTAGCGCCACAGAAAATCTGCACCTTCGCAAGGTCTTGAAAAAAAATCTGGTAGATGGCTCAAAAAAGTTTGAAATTGCTGAATGGTGATCTGCCGCTGCTTCTTTGGAATCTCTCTGATGACCGCAAGCTTGAAGTGGTTTTGCTTCACCGGGTTTGCGTACTGAAAATCCACCGAATCTCTGTACCAATTCAGCATAGCGTTCAGGTCCCGAATTTCTTTGTCGAAATTGAAGCACCTAGATTTTTGTTTTTGAGTCGCGATCTCTTTTGAAAACCGGATGAACTCCGAAATGACCTGGGGATTCAGGTCACAAAGCCTGATTTCAAAAAGCGGCGGAAGAAATCGCACGCATCGGAATACCGTCAAAACGCAGGCGGATTCTGAAATCGTCGTCAGATGGTCTTTTTGATAAAGTTCCCATAGGTCATTCACGGTGATTTTTCGGTTGTTACCGTTTGAGCATTGGCGCTTGAACCAATGACTCTGCGGGATCAAATCCAGCTCAAGCAGCCGCTTTTTGAATGCCAATGAATTTTCCATCGAAAATCCTCCTTCTTTGAATGTCGTTGAACAAGGAGACACTCGGGCCAGGTTCGGACCTGCTCGCGGACAAAAACAGGCGGACCAAAGGTCCGCAAATCGAAGGGTAGCGTCTTTTTTTTTGTGTCTGCAGGTTTAATGTATAAGATTCTCTAATACATCTTCGATTTGGTTTTTGTTCTTGATGTGTTCTAAATTATTAAGGGCCTTTGAGTCAACTGGTGTTTTTTGCCAGTTATATTCAAGCCTCATTGCTGTAAATGCTAGTAAAATATTTAATGTTTTTTCACCTAATCCTTCCATCGATTTTGTTCTTCGTTTTAATTCTTTATTTACACGTTCAATTGGATTCGTTGTTCTTGGTACGCGCCAAAATCTTTTTTCAAATTTATAATGCGTTAATAACGATTCAAAATCTTTTTCTACGCTACGAACTGCGCGTTCACAATCTGTACCCATTTGCACTTTTAAATTATTAAAGTTAACTCGGGCGTGTGATTCGCTTTCTGCGTACATCACTGTATTTAATAATTTTTCAAATGCCTCAGATAATCGCTTTGAACATTTTGCCATTGCATTTTTTTTTGAATGAACCCAGCATCTTCCAGTCATTGATTTAATAAATGTTTCTTTGAATACTTTTTCTAAACCAGGTAGTCCATCCATCACGCCGATTTGAACTAGATCTGGATCTAAACCACGATTTATTAAATCTTTAAAAACAACTCGCCATGATTCAGCGTTATCTTTTTGGCCTGGCTGAAGCGCTAATAGGCTCGTACAGTTGTTTTCATCGATCCCAACAACTACAAGCGTGGGTTCTTTTTCCGTTGAACCACGGCGCTGTATTTTGAAATTCGTACCGTCAATAAACAAACACCAATACTTTTTTGTTAAATCACGATCGAGCCATTTCAAAGCTTTTTCTTCAACAATAGCCAAAGATTTATGAACAGTATCTTTTCCAATTTCAACGCCAAGAATTCTCTTCGACACCATCGCCAAAGTTCTATTTGAAATTCCAGCCAAATGTAGAACTGCTAAATCTTCTTTTAACCTTGAATCTACTTGTTCACTTTTTGGAATTAAAGAACTTGTAAATTTTTTATTGCGATCCCGTGGCATTCTGATGCGTACACAGCCAATGTTTTTAATTGCAAACTCACGCTCGTAAAAACCATTTCGCTTATTGTTTGATTGATCGGCTTGCCCAAGAAATAAATCTAGTTCAGTTTGTAAAAGTTGGTTCAATGTATTTGATACTGATGATTTGACTTCAGAAGTAATTACTTCAAATAATTTTTGATTATTTTGTTTGAAAATTTCGACTGCTTTTACTAACTCTGGAATCTTAATTTCAACTTTGATAATGCTCATGGATAACGTCATAGCTTAATTTCTCCTCATTGTCCCATAAGCTTTTCTTATGGGCTTTTTGAGCAGACACAATTAAATATACGCTACCAATCGAAGTGCCGACCTAT
>JAYUEN010000003.1:0-8293 GCA_043739185.1 Bdellovibrionales bacterium | reverse complement strand
TTGAGGTTTGGGACGAAACAAAGGTTACTCGCTGGGGCTACCAAGAAGCCTGCCGTATGATTGAAAAATCAACCCTCGAGCAAATTGGCAAGGAATTCAAATCTCAACTCGGAGAATTTAAAACACTGGCTGTTGTAGGTCGCACGGGCTGGGGCGGCGACCCTCTGGGTGGCATGTTTTTTATTTGGCAACCTAAACATATAATCGACCCCAAAAAAGATGGAATCCGCCAATTACTTAAGTTAGTTCAAGGCAATGAGAAAGGCGAGGTGAACTCAGGCCTTGTCGCTGACTATGAACGTGCTGGACTCAATCTAAAATTTCAAGATGGAAAGAAAAAGCTGTTGGCGACCGACTCCGTGGGAGTACGTCGTGTTGCCGTCGCTAATAAAAAAATTATAGGAAATGGGTTAGTTGCTCTTCAATTCCAAAGAAAGGGAATTGATAAAGATAAAATCGTAATTCAAACCGACGAAGCCGGTAAGCCTACAATGTACCTCGAGCTTACTCCCAAGGTAGGAATACTTGTATTTCGTGCTGATCAATATAAGCAGTATTTCGATCTTTTCAAGTAACTGGATTAAATCCAAAACCATGAAAACGAGTTTGGCAAAATGCCACTGCATTTATTATCACACCAAAACCTTGGGCAATACCTGAACATTGAAACGAGTCGCCTCGGTAAGAATGCTCTCATCCAAATATGCCGACGTTACCAAGGTCGATTCTTTGGCAATTCCCAGTTCATCGATCAGCGCCAAGCCCGTGTTTTCACCATCAAGATGAAAGTCGAAAATAAACCTCAAATCGTCTTCAAGCTGGCCGCCACCGTGAAACCATCTCCGGAACTGATCAGCGGTATTGAACTCTAAAAAGTTGATGTCTTGAAAATCGCGGCGAGATTTCCAACGCGCCATCATTGATATGTCATCATCAATGAAAATCATTTTTTTATTTGAAACAAAAGACAGTTTACTAATGAACCAGTGCGGGGTTTCAACGATTGGCAATGTGATTGTTATTTTGGTGCCGACTCCTAGTTCCGACTCTATCTTGAATGTGCCCTGCCAGTGGCGCACGGATTCAATCACAAAATGCAGGCCTAAGCCTTCGCCACCCTTAAGACTGACACCTTTTCCGCCAATCAATTGAAGTCGGTCCTGCGGAATTCCACACCCAGAGTCCGTGATCGAAAGAGTCACATCGGATTCATAGCGTGCGACGTTGAGTTTAATATTTCGTGCGGCACAGCTCTCCGTTGCCTCGACAGAGTTTTTAAAAATATTGGATAGGTGCCGTTTGAAGTCGTTCAGGTTGATCTTCACAAAAAGATCTTGGCATCCCTCCGAAATCTCAAAATCCAGACTGAGCCCAGAATAACCAGACAACTCAGCGCGCTTGATTATCATAAAGTCTTTCAATACAGCGAGGATTGGAACCTCATGGCGCTCATCATCAATGGCAGCGGTGACGGTGGGAGAATCCTTCATTAGTTTTTTGTCGGTCTTATTCGTTTGTGACAGAAGACTCCGAATGCTTTGCGCAGTTTGCTCCAATCGCTGGTGGAGTTTAATGTCTATTTTCTTAATTTCCAGAGACAAACTTGAAATCGCCAGCAAGGGAGAGCCCAAATCATGTGACAATCGGGCCAGGAGGTCGGTTCTAAGTGATTCCCGTTTTCTGCGCTCAATGTTGGAAATCCTCAGAGTTATACCCATCAAATAGACTACAAATAAAATGCCGATTGCCAGGGCTAAGAAATATGACCAGATCAAAAAGCGGGATGTCACCTCGTAGGTGATAACCAGATTATTGTTACCCGGCAGCCTTGCCATGATAATGTCAGCCAAAAACCCGCTTCTGAGGCGAGTCAACTTTTCAGCCGATCGACTAGAAATTTGCAGGTCTGCGGTTGAAATAGGGTGCGAAAGTTCACCAATTGCAAACAATGGGCGCTCTGGATCTTTCACGTCAACCAATACGACTGCCTTGATATACGGCGAATTTTGCAGAAGGCTTTGATTTTTTGCAATTGCCGAAAGAACCTGCCCTTCCTGAAGATTGACCATTTCACCATAGTACCAGGCTTTAACAATTTCATCGCCCGTGCTGCCTAAAGACTGGTCAAAAACAAAATACAGCCCCGAGGCTAAAAACAGAATTGAAACTGAGAATAAGAAAGCTGTCCATAGACGGCTTAGAGACATAGCCTCTCCAGTTTACCATCAACAAATGGCGGCTGGTCGCGGAACAAGCAACGATGAGTCACTATTAGCTTGTCAGTTTTTTTAGATTTAATCTCACTATCAATCTCAAGCGGTGGCAGCCTCAAAGTTTCATTTGCTTGGACATTGAGGCGATGTTCGACAATTTTATTTCCTTGGCCGGAGCCGAAAAACAATAATCGCCTTTCGTAAAATGTCTTTGGGTCGGCTTTTGTAGAAGTGAACCGGGCCATTGCAATTCCATGCCTGATAAGCTCTGACATCGCACGAACAAACGTTTCCTTTCTTTTATTTTTTGGCCCAGCGGCTCCTCCTGAAATATATCCAGCGCCCTCGATTTTTGAGAATAGAATAATCAGGGTATGGTCTGGATCATCAAAATAAGGCTCGATAACTGTCGTCGACTCAATTGGCAGAATATTTTCCAGTTCGGCCATGGTCAATTTTATTTTTGGATCATCATTAAATTCACCTTTAGACAGGTCGGTTGCACGATGCCCAATACTTTCATTATCCCACCAGCTGGCCCACACTTGGCGCTCAAGAGCTTCTGAATAGGCATTTCTCCTAGCAAGAGCCAGAGCATCCGGATTGGATCGAGGATAAGCCGCAATGCCATCAGAATGGAATCGATCACAAATAGGATCCTGATTACCTACTCCTTCTAGAAACGCCATTCGCTCTAGATATTCCACTAAGGCCTTGGTGACTGCCAGATCCGGATCAAAATCCATTCCCGCTGACGCTTCGTTAACCATGATGTTTGTGGGTGTCTCGTCAAATGCGGCAACAAAACTAAGTCCACCTAAGTTTGAAATTTGCAGTTTTGGCATTTTTATGCCAGCAGCTTGAAAGCCTCTTACAAGGGACACCGAAGAACCACGACTCATTGGCGACCTCCGAACAAATGCCATGGAGATGGATTTGTGATTCCGATTGGCAGGCCTTGAACCAGCGTTTTACTTTGTGAAGCATAAAACCGTCGAATATGAGAATAAACATTCAACTTAGCAGTAGTAAAAATATAAGAATTGATTTCATCTACTGAAGGTGAGTCCACCACTCCGTTTTTGACGATACGGCGTAGGAGGTCCTGTAGGTGGTCATCTTGCCAAGAGTGTTGTAGAAGTTTGTGCAAGTTAGGGGTAAATAACATTTGAATGTCCCCCGTCGGATCCATTGCCCAGAAACCTGTGCGAACATACAAGAATGCAGATTTTCCCATTAGAAAATCACTCACTTCTTCCTTGCGGTCGGCGTATTTCGCAGGACCAGTGACTTCAATTCCCAGGTCCTTTGCAGTTCTATTTACGGATTCGACAAATATCTTTGGCGAATTAACTTCAAAACCAAATGGAATTTTTGCTTGCGACAACTTGGCCAAACAGGAGATCCGCTCTTCTGATTTCAGTGCGGCGGCTTCAGTTAGGCTTTCATGAGTTTTATAACCGGAAACAATTTTAGTGAAGACGCTTGCCTCGGCAGTTTCATTTGACAATTTCTCAAAACTTTTGCGAAAGGCCTCTGCAAATACCAGTCGACAGTCTGCATCCTGAAAAGGTGCAACTTCGGGATTGATTAGCATCATGGTGAACCAGGCGGCTGGTGTAAAGCCAATCTGAAAATCAGAACCTATTTGGCGCATTTGTTCTCGACCCAAGAGGGCTTCGCTGCTTAAAATCACAGTATCGTCATTTGCAAGAGACGAATCCGTGAAGGCTGCCGTAGGCTCCCGATAGAGAAATCTTATTTGTGACGGATAAACTTTACCCTGAATTGTAGCAATATCCTCTCGCTTCTTAAATATTACAGAATCAGTGCTTGAGTCTTTGATTTCATAGTAACCACTGGTCGGAATTTTTTCCGACGTGATTTTATTTGTTTTTAGATCAACAAGGTTTTTTGGAATGATACTAAAGAGCTCCAAACAAAAGCGAAATAGTGGGTGAGGATAATCCTCAGTCAGTTCAATTGTGATTTCATTGCCCGCAACTTTAATTCCTGCCGGATAGCTCAATAAGGGCTGCGGCAGCTTCATCCACTCAGCAACTCCTCGAATCAGTTTGATCAATGGAAAGTTCGGTCTGGTGAACGTCATTCTTGAAACAGAAAAGGCGATGTCGTCGGGAGTGATCAGAGTGCCGTCGCTGTAAGTTAATCCTGTTCGAACAGTCCAATGAATTGTTTTAGAGTTTCGGTCATAAGAAAACGATTCCAACACACGGCTTCCCAACGTGTTGTCAGCATTTATTTCAATTGGGGTCGCATAGATCATTCTTGCCACTGGCAGATTCTGCGAGCTGTCGCCATCAAGCGGATCGAGGGAGGCGTACTTGGTTGTTTCCGTAATTACGAATGTTGGCATAGTTTTCTCCTTTGGGCCGCCGATTGAGATGGCCGCAATAATTATTGCGGCCAATATCCCTAAAAAAATCATAGACCTTTTCGACTTCATTTGGAAGAGCCGCCACTGACTTCCTGTGAAGCCAGAGTCATGTCTTTCGGATTCACGAATTCCATTTGTACATTTTCATTGGCAAGATTTGTCAGCAAATTTTGAATTGATGCGTAATCTTCATCTGACATTTCTTGTTGAATTAGGTTTTCAAGCTGCAACTTTTCTAAACCCGGTATCGCACAAGCAAGCTCAGGCTGGGCTCTCAGCTTCGCTTGGATTTTCTCCATGACGGAATTTGAACTGTCATTTTCATTGGCTGTTTGCATCTCTGCACGGCCTTTTGCGCTGAATAACATAAAAGCCAAAAGCGCGATTATTTTTCTAGATTGCTGTTTCATTCATTTCCCCTTGTTTGTTATTAATTTTCTGTTCGGATCCCGTTTGGTTGAAAGATAAGTTAAAATGGTCCATGCGGTCTCTCAAAGTTGAGGGCGACATCAACGCTCGATTGAGTGCTGCGTCTCTGATGGATTTTGATTTGGTGAGGTTGTAGATTATGAATTCCTTTTCTATGCGTTGCATTTGCTCCATCAAAGCGGCGTGTCCCGCCGAAAAATCAAATCCTGACGGCGAAATAGATTTTTTAGTGATTGCAAAAACCTCTGACGGAAGGTGATCCATGAGAATGTCTTTGTCATCCACCATAAGAATTACTCTTTGAATCACATTCTCAAGCTCACGAATATTTCCAGGCCAATCGTATTTTTGCAACTGACGAATCGCTTCTTTACTGAGTTTCTTTTTGGAACGGTATTTATGAATAAAGTGGCTTGCTAGCAGGTCGATGTCCTCAGCGCGCTCACTGAGGCTTGGCAAATTGAGATTCAAAACATTCAGGCGTTGAAACAGGTCCTGCCGAAAATGTTCTGACAAGATTCGCGCTTCTAAGTCCGCGTGGGTTGCAGCAATAATTCGTACATCGATTTTTATTGGCCGATTAGCTCCCACGGGTTGAACTTCTCTTTCTTGGATTACTCGAAGAAGTTTGACTTGAAGATCCATTGGTAGATCACCAATTTCATCCATAAAAATGGTCCCGCCATTGGCGCGAACAAAAGCCCCCTGTCTTTGGCTTTGTGCGCCCGTGAATGAGCCCTTTTCGTGGCCGAACAACTCACTTTCAATCAGAGTGGAAGTGAGTGCCGTCATATTGAGAGCGACGAAAGGCCCTGATTTTCGGGGACTCAAATTGTGGGTCGCTCTAGCCAGCAGTTCTTTGCCGGTTCCTGATTCCCCTCGAATCAGCAGGGTCGCTTCGCTTGCGGCAATTTTTTTAAGATCACCGACGACTGCTGCCATCATTGGCGATCTCGAGATCAAGCCGACAGATTCGCAAACGGTTTGGTATTCAGCGGCTTTTGCCGAGAGGTTAATCTCCGGCGAATTGGTAGCATATTTCTGCAATAGATTGCTCACTGCCTTTTGCATGAGTGAACCAGATCCACCCTTTCGAATGAATTCAACAATTGGAGTGCCGACACACTTGATCAGTGAATCAACATTCTCTTCACCCGAAAAGATCGCGATGAGCTGGGATGGATTGATTTTCCATATTTTCTTTGCAAGCCCTATCCCATCCAGGTGCTTGAGATTCAGATTGAGGTCCTGAAGAATCAGCGCAAATTTAGACGGATTCCTGGTGATAAGCTCCAGCGCCTCATCCGGATCCGTAACGATGGTGATGTTCACTTTAGCCAGTTCAGATAAAACTCGGGCCGCATCCTTCGCATCCTCCCGTTTGTCGTCCATTATCAATATCTCAAATGCCATTTTTTACCCCCCCCCAAGGCACAATGCCTTCTTGCGCGTATGACATAGCAACCGACATGCCGACGACGCGCCATTTGGGAGTAAGCTCTTGAGATGTTTAATCAAAGTTGGTGTCAGGTGGTGCAAATCGTGTTGGTACCGTGCCCCCATTTTGCGCGGACATCCGTTATACCAAATGCCCCACCTAACCGCTTTAAAAACCTGATTCTGTTAAGTAATTCACAAAAGGTGTGTAATTTTTAGGCGATTTGAAAAATATTCAAAATACACGGATGTCCGCGCACTGACTTTAGAGAGCCAAACTTTTCGTGCTCTTGAGCACGATTGCCATGGCCTTTTGAAGCTAAAGAGATCCTGGGACTAGGTTTTCAGCATGACGGCGGGGATATGGTTATTGGTAGACCCTCGTAGCCGCCAAATCCCCACTGGCCATCTCCAAAGCTCTAGATTCAGTTAAGCGCGGGTGAGCCCAGGAGCATTTGATTCCTATACAGTGAAGTCGTGGATTGAGATTTCATCTATTGGCAATTGTAGACGTTTTTGAGAAATTTTTTGATGCGAATTTTTCTGAAAAATTGTTTTGAGTGTGCCAGATGTAGTGACTTCTGAATTCGAGGCGCTCGGCAGTCGGGAGAGTTCCTGACGAATTTCAATGAAAATCACCGCTCAAGATCGCGGTGATAAATATTCAACGATAGCAAAATGCCGGCCGCTGTCGGCTTCACAAAGAATTACTTTTGGATTTCTGCCAAAATCTGAGAATTTGTTTGTGTTAAACCAATGATGTCTGAATCGATTTGAGCCGCAGCATCTACTTGACCTGCTTTTTCTAAGATTAGTTTCTTTTTTCCTAGGGCTTTAAGAGTTTCGAGATTGCTTTCATAGCTCTCGCGATTGAGTTCAAGACTTGCCCTATCCATTTCATGCAAAGTATGCGATGTAGGGTCAGTGATTAAGTCTGCATGAGTAATTACAAAAGTGGAAATAACTCCCGCGTAGACGATGTTTCTGATACTATCATACACTTTTTGTGCACCGTATTTTATATTAGCAAATACATATGCTCTTGTTCTGGGTGCATCGTCTTCAAGATTTGTGCTTGCAAGTTCTACAAGAACGTCATTAGGAATGTCACGAGGGTTAAAAAATCGAACCTGCGGAATGTAAACTAGAAACCCGACCTGAGACAGATAGCGGTAGGTTAGGTAATTGACCGCTCCGTTGGCCCCGAGCGCGAACGCCGCTTGAATGTACGGCTTATATTTGTAAAGAAAAAAATTATAGTCACTGACGATAGGGACGCCCATATCTGAAAGCATGTTTCTGTAAGTACGTCTTCTCAATTCGATCTCAGACTGTGTTCGTAAATTTTTTCTTAAATTCACTACCGCAAATACGTTTCGTGCCCAACTTTTTGCTCGGCTTGAAATATTGCTATCGCCCAAAATATCTTTTTCAGCAGCTCGTAAGATTTCAGTTTCGGTAACGGTATTTTTCTCTGTTAGACTCTGAAAGAAATCTTGATTTCGGAATAACTCAGAGCAAGTTTGCGCTTCAGAATGAATCCCGACGGATAGAATAAAGATGAGACAAACTAGAGCTTTTAAGTTTTTCATTATCTAAAAGCTCCTTTTTAAGAACTAAAACACTATGGTTTCTTAAGAAGTTCTTTTGCCATAAGAGAGGCTTTATAATTGATCAATGCTGATCGTAATTTAAAGGTGTGCTCTTCGATCTCGCTTTTCTTAAGCTCTCCTCTCACTATCATCCCGGCAATGCCTAATATCGCCGCGCCACCTAGTGCCATCGCTGGACGACTTCCTCCGCGTTCTAAAAGGGC
>JAYUEN010000002.1:0-24765 GCA_043739185.1 Bdellovibrionales bacterium | reverse complement strand
TACCAATTGAAACCCCTACGGTCCCATTGACTATGCCGGACATATAATCAAATCTCGGCGCCTGTTCTGTTATGGCAATTTTTAAAATCACCGAAGTTTTCCCCCACGAAACCGGATTTGCACTTGCGGTAATCGTATAATCCGCAGTTGCTGTGACCGTTGTTGGGTTTCCCGAAATGACACCAGAGTTTGGATCAAGCTGCAAACCCGCCGGCAATGCCGGAGAAACCTCAAAGAGAGCAGGCGTGCCCCCACCTATAGAAGGGCCCAAATAAACTGAAGGAGCATTAATTTGAAAGACAAATGAATTAGAATAATAAGTAATCTGCAACGGAATTTGCGTAACTGCAATTTGAATTGAGCTGGTTTTGCTCCCTCCACTTTTATTTCTTGCCGTTATTGAGTAGGTTTGACTAGCACGAACTTCGGTTGGTGTTCCCGATAGCAAACCGCTTGATGGGTCGAGCGAAATTCCCAAAGGAAGGGCCGGACTAACTAAAAAACTATTAGGGTCGCCACTCAGAGAGTCGGGCATAATATTGGCGAGCGGAGAATTCACCACCACTGATATTGCGGCACCTGCTGCATAGGCGAAGTCTACCGGAATCACCACTATCGATATCGACAAAATAAATGTGAAGCTGCCACCGTTTGAGTTGTTTCCTGTAACACTATAATTTGCTGCCGCCTGCTGAATAGTCGGAGCACCTGAAATCACACCAGTTGCCGAGTCGAGGCTTATGCCAAATGGCAAATTCGGCGTTACAGAAAAATTAGTTGGATTACCTGAAACATTGAGTGGATTCAAATTCGAAATGCTATCAAAAGCGGGAAAGCTAATTGCTGATGAACGATAGGCAAAATTAACAGGAATCGTTTTGACTTCGATATTGAGTACGACGGTCAGACTTCCACCACTTGCATTTACAGCTGTAATATTGAAGTTGGTAGCACTGATTGCCGCGGTTGGAGTACCTGAAATGACTCCACTTGCTGAATCTAGAGCCATTCCGCTAGGTAAAGTCGGACTAACTCGAAATGCAGTCGGAGCACCTGTTACCCCCGTTGGTATCAATGAAGTAAACGGCGAGTTTACTAAACCCGTCACCGCTGTTGTCCCGTAGGCAAATGTTACAGGAATACTAGTAATCGTAATAAACAAATCGACAGTTAAACTTCCGCCGCTAGCATTTACTGCCTTTACACTATACTTAGTCGCTGCTTGTGCGGTTAGTGCCGTTCCTGAAATTACTCCAGTCCTAGCATCCAGATTGATTCCGCTCGGAAAAGACGGGCTCACTGAAAATGAACTGATGGCCGCGCCTCTAATTGTGGGTGTTAGCGTCGGAAAGGCTGAGCCGGCAGTCACCGTGAATGAAGTATTCGAAGAATATGAAAAATCAACAGGAACAATGATCACCGCAATATTGATGTCAAAAATAAAGCTGCCGCCGCTCGTATTGCTTCCGGTAATGCTATATTTTACTGAGGCTTGGGCAAGCGTTGGAGTCCCTGACACAACTCCGTTTGCATTATTTAGAACAAGTCCCACTGGCAAACTAGGACTCACTCTAAAGTTCGTGGGCGCCCCACTCAGGTTTGAAGGTGTAAGTGTAGGAAAAACAGAATTCACTGCCACACTAATATTTGTTGAAGTATAGGCGAAACTCACCGGAATACTTGTAACTGCAATATTCAAATCTACAGAATAACTTCCGCCGCTGGGATTCGTCGCAGTAATCGAATATTTTGAAGAGGCCTGAACAGTTGATGGCGTTCCCGAAATGACCCCGGTCGAACTATTCAGGTTTAATCCGGCCGGTAAATTTGGCGATACACTATAGCTCGAGGGCGCTCCGACAACTGTCGTAGGCGTCAATGTTGAAAATAGCGAATTGACAGGCAGGCTAACGGCAGTAGTTCCATAGGCAAAACTCACAGGAATTGTTGTGACCGTGATATTTAAACTAAGAGTTGCAGAACCACCGCTCAGATTCATCCCAGTAATATTATATGCAGTCGCAACTTGGGCTGTCGTGGGTGTGCCAGAAATCACTCCGGTCGTGGCATTCAAACTCAGGCCCGCAGGCAAACTCGGAGTGACACTAAAATTATTAGGAGCACCCACGACATTCATTGGAGTCAGATTCGCAAATACCGAATTTGCAACCACACTTACTGCCGCCGAACTATAAGCAAAGTTCACTGGAGTTTTAATTACACCAATTGTTAAATTTACCGTTTGCGCACCACCCGTTGAATTAACAGCACTGACTTTATAAAGACTCGCAGCCTGTAACATAGTTGGAGTTCCTGAAATTGCCCCAGTCGTACTTGAAAGCGTAAGACCTGTCGGTAAATTCGGAGCTACCGAAAAGCTAAGTGGGCCGCCCGATACATTGATTGGAGAAAGAGAAGCCATTGCTGAATTAGCTGGTAATGCCATTGAAGTAGATCCATATGTAAATGTCACCGGAAAACCAATGATCGCAATCTGTATATCCACCGAAAATGAATTGCTACCTTGACCCGTGATTGTATATTTTTTTATGGGCTGAGCCTGAGAAGGAATTCCTGAAATCATACCAGTTTTAGAATCTAAAAACATTCCGCTAGGTAAGTTTGGTGATACTTTAAATGAATTGAAATTTCCGCCAGTAATGCTTGGCTTAATACTATACACTGGCAAGGTCGCGGTAAATTGCATGGAAGCAGAGGCATATTGAAAAGTATTTTGATTGATCACAGAAGATGCTGAAATTTTATTTACATCACCTATAGTCTCAAAGCCATTGCCGTTCATTCCACAATTTTCAAATCCTAAAGTCACGATAGCACCTAGAGCAAGAAACCCAGCAGTGATTTTAGAACGACGATCGTGAAAAAGCTGCGAGATAGTTGCCAAATGAAATTTAATTCTTTTGATATGCAACTGCTGTAATTTCATTTCAAAACTCCAATGAGAACTTATATTTAGAACATCGGCGCTATAAAAAATTGATTTAGTCTTTAAATTGCTGGCTCTGTGCTCAGGTATTTCAAGACCAATGCCAAGCTCACAGCCCTAAGTCATTGAAGTTTCACGATTTGCGAATGTTTCAAAGAGATAATAAATTGAAAAAACGCTAAGCGCGAAGATTTGCGGATGATTAAATATTTATTTTTGCTTACAACTTTTAACAGCCGATCAACAAATTATCGACTGACCAAAACCTATACAGGACTTGGGCCTTGTTTTTTTAAGGATTTATAACAGTTTTCACGGCAGCCGCAGCGGCTAGCAGCTTGGCAGTTTCAGTCTCGGTCTCGGTCTTTAGAGGTCGCTTGCCTGCTTAAGAAACTCGATAAGTGAATAAAAACTTGAGCTTCACCAAGAGTTTTCTCTGGCTCACATTTTCACTTTGACTTCGTTTTCCCCCAACTCAACGTGGGGGAAAACAGACTGAAACCGATCCTTTTACTTAAGCGGGCACAATTGTCGAAACTCAATATCTTCTGGCGCGCAAGATTTCTAAACCTGGCAGCTTTTCTCCCTGAAGATATTCTAGGCTTGCACCGCCACCAGTTGAAATGTGAGTCATCTTGTCAGCAAAACCTGAAGCTTCTGCCGCAGAAGCTGAGTCACCGCCACCCACAATAGTTTGCGCTCCCTCAAGCTCAGAAAGAACTTTGGCAATTGCAAATGTTCCTTGAGAGAACTCACTGCGTTCGAAAATTCCCATCGGGCCATTCCAAAAAACTGTTTTTGCTTTTTTAAGTTCATTTGAAAAAAGCTCAATGCTCTTTGGTCCAATATCAACTCCCAACAAATCAGCAGCAATAGCGTTTGAAGGAGTGGCAACTGCAACTTTCGATGAAAGTTCTGAAACTGCGAGGTGATCAATTGGCAAAAGAATCTTTTTATTACGAGCCTCAATGCGCCCAAGCATTTCTTTGGTAAATGCCACTTTGTCTTTTTCGACTCTTGATTTTCCTACGTTGACGCCCTTTGCAGCCAAGAAAGTATAGGCCATCGCTCCGCCCACAATAAAAGTATCGACTAAATCCATCAGTTTTTCGATGACCGGAATTTTATCTGAGACCTTTGCTCCACCTAAAATCGCCACATAGGGATGTTGCGGATGATAAATAACCGCATCTAAATTTGAAATTTCTTTTTCAATCAGAAAACCGATGCCTTTTTTTGCTGCTATCTTTGGTAATGCCTCAATGCTCGCATGCGCGCGGTGACAAGCACCAAAGGCATCATTGATATAAATATCCGTATAGCTTGACCAGTGCATGGCAAGTTCTGTTGAATTGGCAACTTCGCCCTCATCATAGCGTAGATTTTCTAACATCAATATTTGTTTAGGACGCAAAGTTTGCAAAAGTGCTTTTGGAGCATCACTTGCTGGGTCTTCAATCAATATTACTTCGACACCCAATAATTCGCCTAAATGGGCAGCGATAGGCTCCATAGTATAAAGATGGCGCTCTTCTGGCTTTTCGGGCCTACCCAAATGCGACGCCAAAATGAGGTGTCCGCCCTGATCTATAATATGTTGAATGGTCGGAATGGCGGCGCGAATGCGTTTGTCATTGGTGATTTTGGTGACCACTTTGTTTGCTGGCCCTTCATGAGAAAGCGGCACATTGAAATCGACTCGCAAAAAAACATTTTGACCCTTGAATTCAAAGTCTGTGACGCGCGCGATACCTTTTAAGCCAACAGATGTGGTCATGTTATCTCTTTCTTTTAAAATCCGGTTTTGGCCATATGAACTGCAAAATCACACATGCGATGAGAAAATCCAGTTTCATTATCATACCAAGAAAAAATCTTAGCGAAATTGGTCCCTAAAACCATTGTACATTCAAGATCAACAATTGAACTATGGGTATTGCCATTGTAATCAACGCTTACCAGGGGTGCTGCTTCGGTGGCCAAAATGCCCTTCAAAGATTTTAAACTGGCGTCGGTCAAAGCTTGATTGATACTCTGTACGGTCATTGGCTTCATTGAAGTAAAAGTAAAGTCGACTAAACTCACATTTTGCGTCGGCACTCTCACACTGGTGCCATCGATTCGCCCTTCAAGCTCTGGCAAAATTTTGACCACGGTTTTTGCGGCACCTGTACTTGTCGGAATCATTGATGAGGTCGCCGTGCGAGCTCTGCGCAAATCACTGTGGGGAGCATCGAGTACGCGCTGGTCATTGGTGAATGAATGAACGGTAGTCATGAGCCCGCGATCGATCCCAAAGTTATCGTTGAGAACCTTAGCAACCGGCGCTAAGCAATTGGTGGTACAAGACGCATTACTCACCACATGATGTTTAGACGGATCATATTTTGTATGATTGATTCCGTAAACCACTGTCAAATCACTGGTTGCAGGTGCTGAAACCAAAACCTTTTTCGCACCGGCGGCAATATGTTTCATAAAGTCTTCTTTATTTTTAAATGCGCCCGTGCACTCCATCACGACATCCACTCCAAAACTCTTCCAGGGAATTTGTGCCGGATCTTTGATCGCAGTTAATTTAATTTCTTTGCCGTCAACCATCATTGCGTTTTCGCTATGAGAAACTGATTTTGAAAAAATGCCGTGGGTTGAATCGTACTTTAAGAGATGTGCTGATTGCTCTGCTTTGCTTAAGTCATTGATCGCAACAATCTCAAAATCTTGAGCGTATTTTTCAAACGCGGCTCTTAAAACAACGCGCCCGATGCGACCAAAGCCATTGATTCCAACTCTTAATTTTGCCATTTGGATCCCTTCTATGAATCACTTTTTATAAAAATTCTGATCAAAGAACCATATCAAATACTTTGTAACTTTGAAAACAAACGACGCGCATTGGCTTGGGTTTGCTCAGAAAGCTGCTCAAGGCTTACCCCTAATAATTCTGCTACTACTTGCGCAGTATGCACTACAAATGCCGGAACATTCTTCTTTCCGCGATGGGGCATTGGAGCCAAAAATGGCGCATCGGTTTCAACATGAATTCGATCTAGTGGCAGGCTCTTCACAACGGCCTTAAGCTCCTCTGCTTTTTTAAAGGTCACCACTCCACTTATTGAAATATCAAAACCCAAATCAAGAGCGCCATTTGCCAATTTTTGAGTGCCCGTAAAACAGTGAATCAGCCCAGTCACTCGCCCCTTAAATTCACGCAAAATTTCAAGAGTATCTTCCTCTGCATCTCGCGTATGGATTTCAACCGGTAGTTTCAGTTGCTCCGCCAATTCGAGCTGCCTTCGGAATGCCGCTTGTTGAATATCATGTGGGGAATGGCTATAAAAATAGTCGAGACCAATTTCTCCGACAGCTACAACTTCTTTGGCTGGGGCATTTTTTAAAATAAAATTTTCAACACGTGCATCAAATTTTTGCGCCTCGTGCGGATGAATGCCTAAAGTACACATGACTTCTGGATAATATTTTTGCGCAAGCCCCAAAACTATTTCATGATCTTCAGGTTCTGTGCCTATAGTAAAAAATCTTTTAACACCCAACTTCTTGCCTTCGGCAATAGCAATTTCGGGAGCTATGTCTAAAAAATTTAGATGCGTGTGAACGTCTATCCAGTTTAATTCTTTTGTTTGCTCAGCATGCATTTAAATTCTTTCGTCTTTGAGATGACTCATCTTAAAATAAAAATTTTCAAGAAGCAAAGTGCGATCAACATTGGCGCTGAGGTCCTGCTCCATCTCTAAAAGAGCTGAAGTCATTTGAGAAAGCTTCTCAGAACCAAACGCGCTCAAGTCAGCAATCAGCTTTTCGGACTGCTCATTGATCCATTCAGACTTTGTACCTGGGCTTAGACTTGACAGCAAGGCGTCGCGAAAAAGCGACTGCCAAACCAAAATATTCTGCAGACTCGTCTCACGATCGCCAGAAATTTCTTTCATCTTCGAAAATAAATCTCCCTGATCACTTAAGGCCTGAGAAATAAAATTGAGAGCTTGGGTCCTGGCCTCGGTCCAAGTTTTTGAGTTTTCTTTAAGGCGATAAGCGAAGTCGATCTGGCCACGGGCCATTTTCAAAATCCAATCTTCAGCGCCAGTCAATTTTTTGATTTCTTCGTCTGGCAATGGAGAAAAACGAAAGAGCTGGGCACGCGACCTGATGGTCGCTAATAAGGTATTCGGACTCTGTGTAATTAAGAAAATATATGTTTGTGGTGGCGGCTCTTCAAAAAGTTTGAGCAGAGCATTTGAAGATTGTGGATTGAGACGATGCGCTTGATCGACTATAATGGTTCGCGCGCGCCCCAACTGTCTGAGTTGAACAAAATTTTCAATTTGACGAGATTGCTCTAATTTAATTTGCGCCGAATTGGATTCGGGCTCAATGAGTAAGACATTTTCACTTTTGAGATCTTTTATTCTGAGACAGGCGCCGCAACTTCCGCAGGCCGGAGGACCTTTTGGACAAATGAGTTCTTGTGAAAGGGCGAGTGCGCTCAACTTCTTGCCAATTCCACTTGGGCCAGCAAAAATCATAAGACTTGCCAGTTGAGAAAGCTTTGCTCTTTCAAAAAGCGAATTCAAAAGCTTTTGATTTCCGACAATTTGATCTCTTAAATTCATTTTTCCCTACAAATATTTTCGCGTCTTTAAATCCTGAATGAGCAGCTGAGTGAGCTTTTCACTTGTTTGGTTTGCATTCAGAACCAGCCATTTATTGGGTTCGCTTTTTGCCTGAAACAAGAAGCCATCACGAACTTTCTGGTGAAACTCACTTTGTTCTCTTTCAAATCGGTCATGCTCCTGACCGAGAGTCAAATTTCGCCCTGCCATTCGCTGTTGACTTTCTTCAACACTCAAATCAAGCAAAACATTTAAGTCAGGAAAAGTATTTTGCGTTGAAAAACGATTGAGCCATTCGATTTCAGCTCGCGCCAATCCTCTTGCAAAACTTTGAAAAGCGATTGAGCTTGCTGAAAAACGATCACATATTACCCACAGGTTTTTTTTAAGTGCAGGTAAAATGACACGTTCTACATGTTGCGCTCGAGACGCCTGATACAACAATGCCTCGGTGCGAGCGTCGGGAACCTCATCATCTATTTTTAAAAGAATATTTCGAATCTCTTCAGCTAATCCGGTACCACCTGGTTCCCGAGTTAAGACAAACTGGACTTTGGCCTGCTTAAGGTGCTCGGTGAGCCCCCTGATCAACGTGCTTTTGCCCGATCCATCGAGTCCTTCAAATGCAATAAAAGGCATTCACTATCTCCCTGGCACTTGGAGCCAACAAAATCACCGCCGAAACTATGCAACTAGTTGTTATCCTTAAAACGCCAATTCGACTATAAAAAAGCGCAAGCACTTGTTTTTCTTAAATCGCTAGTCCGAAGAGATAAAATCTATTTTGCGTGGCGTCAATCAGGACTAAAGCTAAAAAAACTTCAATCAAACTTAAACTTCTGCCGATCAACATAATATGAATGAACTGTTTAGACAAAAAGAAGTAAAAGTTTTGCTCGCTATGGAGGACGTCTCCGCTTCGACAAAACTTTTGAACTTCTTGGCCGAGGAAGGGGTTTTCTGTAGATCCTCGCGCAATGGCGAGGAACTAAAAGACTTCATTTGGTCATGGCGTCCTGATTTTATTATTATTGATTTAATGTATGCGGACTTAAGCGCCTTAATGCTTTTGAAAACTCTTAGGCAAAACGAAAAAACCAATCGCGGTCAGATCAAAGTATTTGTGACCTCGCAATTTCACAATAATACACAAAATGTCAAAGAATGCCTAAAGTGGGGAGCAAGTGACTACTTGATCATGCCGCTTAAGCATTTGGATGTTCTATCGCGCATAATTTTACACGTTCAAGAAAAGCGCGAAGTAAAAGATTTCAGCCAAAAAGATGAATTGCAGCTCATGAATGAGGCGCAATATTACCTGCATTTGACTGATTTAACTCTCAAAGAAGCCATGAAATCGACGAGCCTTGATTTGAGTTTGCACAATCTCACCAAAATGGTTGCAATGGCAATGAAGGCCGTTCGTGTATCCGTGGTGGAGTGCGATCTTGAGAATCGCATTGGGGTGGTACATGGATCATCTGACAATCGCGATGTGAAGCAGCTCAAGCTCAAGCTCGAAAAGTATCCTGAAATTATTTATACCCTTAATACCGCGAAAATTTTAGCCATTGATAATCTTGAGAAAGATCCGACCATGAAAGCCATTGGAGAAAAGTCGAAATCGATTCATTTTTCTTCAATGATCGTCGCCCCAATCGAAACCGCAGAAGGTCTTTGGGGGGTGATCTCAACTCGAATGCCCGAGTCCCGAGGACGCTTTGAAGACATTGAAATTCAATTTGTTATGCTCGTTTCTCATGTAATATCCTTGGTGGTTCAAAGACATCACATTGCACAAAATTCTCGCAAAGCCGGTTAAATTCATTTTCCTAGTCAAATTTTCATTCAAGCCTAGACTTTCATAGCTGAAATTACTATAAACCTAAGCTTTGGAGGTTTTATGGTAACGCTCATTGCAATTCTTCACTTATTGTTCTGCGCAGGATTAATTGGCTTTGTTCTGCTTCAAGATCCAAAAGGCGGCGGAACAGCTGGGGTTTTTAGCGGCGCCGGAGCCAACCAATTGTTCGGCACCACAGGTGCTGCAAATTTGCTTACTAAAATCACTTCTTGGTGTGCAATTTGTTTCGGAATTACCTGCATTTTGCTTTCTTTGTTGTCAAAATCAAATACAGGTTCGGTAGTAGATATCACCACTCCAGTGAATGCTACGGCACCAGTTAAAGCCCCCGAAACTGCCCCGGTCAATACAGCACCTAAGGCAGCCGAAAAATCTGAGAAAAAATAGTTGAAGCGAATTCTCGTCACAGGCTCTGGACTCATTTTTATCGGAGTCCTTATCCTTTTTCTTTTCAAATACGATTTTTCAGGCGGCCTCAAACAAGATGGCTCACAGGCAAATACAAGCATTGCCGAGGTTGAAAGCGTTCAAGGTTTGGCCACCCTAAAAGATAGCCAAGATCAAATTTCAATGCTCACTTCACAGTCAAAAATATTTCAAAATTATACGCTTTCAACAGATCAAAACGCCACGCTACGCTTTCAACTTTCAAGCGGCGCCAAATTTGAAATGGCCCCTCTTACCAAATTGGTTTTTGAAACCTTGAGCAGACAAGATGGCGCCAATATTTCAATCACGATTCTCGAAGGGCAAATTCAATTGATTTCAAATTCTTCAAATACCCATAGCTTTGAGGTAAGCAAAAAAGGAAAAATCATAAGTCTTGAAGAACTTAAAACCAATATTTTAAAAGCCAAACCTAGCTTGCCTGAGCCTTCGCAAATTCAAAGCACTGAGGCACCCCAGGCTTCTACTCCCGAAAAAGTACCAGATAAAGCTTCAACGAATATGAAAAAGACGGCGCAAAATGCAAACTCGCTTGATCAAGAAGAAATCAATCGCGTGATGCGCAACCAAACCTCATTTTTACATCGTTGCTATATAAATTATATGTTGAGATCCCAACGCCTTGATTTGAGTGGCCAAGTGGTTTTGTCATTTATGATTCAGCCCACCGGCAAAGTGACTGGTCCAAAAGTCATTTCATCTCCGATTCAAGATGAACAATTAGATCGTTGCCTGACCGATGTCATCGGGCGCGCTAGTTTTAAAGAGTTTTCTTCACGTGCGATTTTAGTTCAGGCCTATCCAATACATTTAGATTAGCGAATCTCATTTAGATATTCGATATGGTCTGGGACCCACGGCTCATCGGTGCCTTCAAGTGCATAAACACGAGAGCCTTCTTGCTCGCTGATTTTTTTGGGATCAATACTTGGCTTGAAATCATTTGAAATTAATTTCGCAAGTTTCAAGTCCGGAACAACTGCATCGATTGCCACATCACTTAAAAGTTCGCGGCGAACCAGATTGTCTATACTAAATTCGAGTTGTTCTCTGGTGAAACCAAAATTCATAATCATATCTTGCGCGACTCGAATCACCTGCTCGACTGGCAAGCGCTGATCTTGCATCAAATCAAGTGCGGCTTGAAAGGTATTATAGGTTGCGATCAAGCGGCGCCCAAATTTGAGATAATATTCAGGATCGGTATCGGTTGCGAGATTGATATAAATTTTTTCAACCGGATCATGAATAGGAATTTGCGATTGCAAATCCAAAATGACTTCGGTCTGCTCCCCTACAACATGAAGCGCTCGCAAAATATTTAAGAGGTCGCGCTCTGGCCACCGTCTTGCGCAAATATCAGAATACAAGGAGTAGATGATTGCATCTGATTCACTGTCGTCACCCCACAAGACTTGCCTGACATCAGAGCGCAAGCGCATCCTAAGTTGCAAGAGAGCTTGCAGTTTGAAGCCAACTTGCTTGGTCAGTCGCCACAACCTTGAGGGCTTTATATTTTTAAGATTGTCCTTGTAAAAAGCTCCGAGAGGTAAGATTTCATCAAGTTCGAGCTTGTCCTTAATCTTAGCCTCCATTTGAGGAGGAGAGGCGGTAATAAAGTAAATCGGAAAGGCCTTCTGACCACGTTCTTCTTGCCAAGCCTGCTTTAAGGATCTAACCAAGGAACCCGTTCCGGGAACATTCTTCTTTTGAAAAGCTTTTTCGGCGATGGTCCGCCAGAGCTCACGTAAACTTGCTAAACTCGTATCTAAATAGGTTTTATCAAGATCCCATACATAGACTTCTTCAAAACTGGATTCTAAATCCGCAGCAATATAGCGAAAGAATACGACGTCTTCTACAATTTGGGCGCGTGATTTCCAATCTGCCATACTCCTGCCTCCCAGTGCGCTTCATTTTATAACATAGACTTCTTTGAAGCCATTTGATAGTTCATGCGCTCATGAAAACACTAAAAGTTTCGCAATGCAAAAAGAACTTGGATTTCAAGCCATTAAAGGCTTGGCCTGCAAACCTACCAGTTTATGCCTGGGGCGAAGAACTCTTATGTGGATTTCAAGTTGGCCCTGATCATGAAGTTGTAAACTTAGAGGCTCCTGGTATTTCAATTGCTGAATTGATCTTTGATATATATCAGACTCTTAGTTTACCAGAGCTTGCGAGAATTTTTAAGTTACAAACCTCATTGGCTCCGCAATTTGACTTTGATCGTCTTTTAGAAAAAAATTCATTGCGGGCCTCGGAATCATTTTCTGAACTATTGTTGAAACTCTCTCAAACCCCGCTTGAATTTCAAAACTGGGTAGGCGATCGCAAACTCGGCGCACGAGAGCTTTTCGTCTTAAAATCAATAAATAATGTTTCGGACATTGAAATTCTGTTGCGGCAAATTACGGAGCGCGCCCTCACCAGACAATTGGGAATTCAAATTCTTGAAAATGCCTGTGAATTGTTTTTAATGAATCCGGATCTTGATCAATTACTTATTAGAAAAAACGAATCAAATGAAGTTTGGTCTCAAAGACTTGAGCAACTCCGAAACCCAATGCGCAGTGCTCAATTAGAGAAAAAGCAAAATGATCTCGCGCAATTTTCTTGGCCCAAATTTCTTAACGCTCGCGTCGTTGGGAGTGAAGCAAGTCTGGTGAACGAAGTCCGAATGCAGTTTCGAACGCAGGGTGAACTCAAGAGAAATATTGAAGCCCTTCAAAAAATTCAAATTGAATTTGAAGCTCGATCTGCTGTGAAACAAATGAATGAAAAGCTGACTCAATGATGAACGAGTTGCTTCAAAAATTTGAGAATATTTATATTCATGATTCCGCCCGAGGGAGCGAGGTCGCGATTCGCTTCTGTGAAATTTTCGCATCAGAAAAAATTCATTTTGTTGACCAGCTGAGCGGCCCTACCGGCGAACTATCAGCTCAAGAGTTCAACAAAAGTAAAAAAAATATTTTCATTACGAAATTCAAAGGCCAATTTTTTAAAAGGTGTCCCGGCGCAAATGGTTCAGGACTTGCCTGTTGCAATTACTATGTTTTGAACCTTGGTTTGCAATGTGATATGAATTGCTCTTATTGTTATCTGCAAAGTTTTATCAATACTTCAATGCTAACCATTTACAGCAATATTGATGATGCAATCTTAGAATTAAAAACCATGTATCAAGAGTCGAAGTCAAAAGCGGTTCGCGTCGGCACTGGCGAAACCATTGACAGTTTAAGTCTTGATCCGCTCACTCTCTATTCTCAAAAGTTGATTTCAGCCTTTAAGGAAATGCCCAATTGGAAGTTGGAATTTAAAACCAAATCTCGATTTATTGAGCAATTCGTAAACGAGTCTCATGCTGGCAATGTCGTCGTTAGTTGGTCAATCAATCCACAAGAAATCATAAGTTCTGAAGAACATGGCACCGCCTCATTAGAGGAACGTCTGCAAGCCGCAGAATTGAGTGTGAAGAATTCTTTTTTAGTTAGTTTTCATATTGACCCAATGATTTGGCATCCGAATTGGAAAGAAAACTATCTTAATCTTGCCTCCCAAATTCACGCACGCTTTAGGCCCCATCAGGTTTTAAGTATTTCTGTCGGTGGTTTACGCTTTCAGCCCGAGCAGCGACATATGATGCGCGAGAGATTCGGCATGAATTCTTATGTTACCAAGGGCGAAGTCTTCAGAGGTCATGACGGCAAACTTCGATACGACTTAGATCTCAGAAACGAAATGTTTGATTGCCTTATATCTCAATTTCGTAAGCTAGATCCCAACTGGCGAGTTTTTCTTTGTATGGAAAGTCCTGAAACCTGGATTTCAAATTTTTCAGCTCATCCGATGAGAGTTGAAGGTCTGAAAGAATTGTTTGAACCTATTCAAATGTAAATACCAGCTTGATGATCAAAGCGCCAAGAGTAAGATTGCAGATATACTTCCGACAAAGCTTAGAGTTGTTATTAAGGGACGTCGCTCCTTCGCTAAGGACTTCATTTTTTCAAGATCCGTAATCACGATTGCGGTCGACAATCTGCCTGGCAAGGATTCTTTCAAAGCCAATTCAATCTTTATGCGCTCAGCTTCTTTAGGAAAACGTACTAGAGCATATTCTTTTATATCATCTAAATGAGTCGCTCGAATCAATTGGATAGTTGCTATGCCTTTATCAATGAGTACCACTTTTCCTTCTGCAAAGGCCTTGGTTTCGCCACCACCCTGAAAAAGCGCATCTGTGGATTTATGATAAACATGAATCCATTGTGCGATGTCGCCGACTTGAATTTGACTTTGACTCCCAATCTGAACTTCCGTGCGGACTTCATCGGCATCTTCAAAGGTGGCCTTACCACGAAGCGAATCGATTACCTGAAAACCCTGGTAAGGAATTGATGCCATAAAATCATGAATTAATTTTTTTGAAGTTTCGACAATTTGATCTTCTAACGGCCGCGACAAATGCATATCCAAATGATTTTGCCACAGCAGCAGTCCGAAGCTTGCGTCGTATACATTTAAAGTGAGGCGGTGCCCCTCAACTCTCGCTGTTATAAGCGCATGAGCATCAAGTAATTTTCCGAGTAAGATTGCATCAGCAGGCTGCAATTCGCCTCGAGCTTGATAGACTTCGTTTTTTGATAAAAACTGCTTACTCGCTAAAAGAAAAATTTGATTCTGGGTGAGTTCTTGGCGAATTTGCCACCAGGCCTCGTCGGCCTTTGGTGCCAAACGACTCGAAACCTGAAATGGAAACACCACTAGCCTTCTCACCAATTGATGTTCGATTTCAATTGCCCTGGCAAAAGAAGTCATCAATGAAATCACAAGCAGGCAAAGCAGCACTCCAACTATCCGATTTGCTTTGAATGTCATCAAACTCATTTTGAACTTGGCCATATCTCATCAAAGCTGTTTTAAGCCATGAATTCAAGAATTTTCGTCTCACCAATGGTCCATTTTTGAAGTATTACTGTGAAGCGCCGTACTTGCCAAAACTTAACTTTATTAATTAATCTAGGATTAACCGGAGTATGAAATGGCCAAGCATTTAATAATGGCAATCACATTTGCTGCGCTTTGCTTCAGCTCTAGACTACAAGGTGCGGAACAAGCTCAAACTGCGATTACCACGCAAAAAATAATTGGTACAGCCCTGTATAAAGAGAACCTCTTTTTTTATACCGAAGAAGATACTTTTAGCATCAAAGAAAATCACATTTTAAAAATAGATAGTCTTTACAAAGATAAAGACTCAAAGCTGATCGTCGAAATGCATTCAGACTTTTCAAAAAAACCCTACTTTCCCGAAATCAGTTTTGAAGATCATCGAAAAAAAACTCAGTTTAAAATTATACTCACAGACGACCAAAAATTCGTTTCGGTATCACAGAATTTTGCAGATCCAAAAATTATGAAAACCAAGAAACTCGATTATTTAAATAATATGACAAATTCAATGGGACTCATTAACTATATTCGCGAAAATTTTCAAAAAGCAAAAACTGAAAGCAAGAGCTTTCGATATGTGATTCCCGCCCTTATGGATGACTACGGCATGATACTTGAATATCGCCCCAATAAAGAATCAACGGACCTCACTGTTCGCTTTGCTTTTAAGATTCAAAGCTTTTTCATTCGCAATTTATCAGGAATTCGCGAAGCCGTACTAAGCTTTGATTCTTCGGGGCGCTTTATAAAAGCATTTAGCGGAGCCTCTAATATTCTCGATGAATCAAATCATGCTGTAGATGTTCAAATTGTTTTTACCGAGCCCGTTTTAGTTAAAACCAAGTGATTTTTTGCTTGGGTATTTCAACCCAAGCTTCGCTCTTGGGAAAGTCTTTTGGCGCTTTCTCACACTCCCCGCGAAATTTCAAATATGCCGTTAGAGCGCCAATAAAGGCATCAAATGCCTGTGGGTTTTCAACCATCGCTCTTAAGTCCTGTTGATAAATAAAAGCAATATTCAATTCAACGATCCGAGAAAGAATGTAGTATCGAGCTTCATCGCCATCCACACTATGACGATGAAATCTCAAATAGGTTTTTGGAATATCAAGGCTGTTACCCAATCTCCACAATGAAAGCTTGGGGAAAGTCTCAAGAAAAGCTAATTTTTTAAGACGTCTTTTTAAAAAGAATGCTCGGGCTGTGAGCGGTGCCGCATTTGCCCCCAAGGCATGAGAAGGAAAAAAATTCTCTTCAAGTGCGCTGCTGATATACATTTCTGAACAGCGTTCGGTATAAGGTGTAAAAAATTTATTGGGGCGCTTTATCTTTTCGCGCTTCTTATGAAATTCCCACATCCACTTAATATGAGGTTGTTTGCATTTTTCAAAGCCAGGGCATTTAAGTGTGCAGGTCATACACAGAGGAAGTTGCAGGGGCGCATCCACCGCAATATATTTAAATTTATATTCGGTTAATAAATCGTATAAAACCAAATCTGATGATTTTTCTTCAAGTGCGGTCACATTGGTATAGAGGCTTCGCAGGAAGAGTCGCTTTTGACTAGCAAAGTATTCAATTTGGGCAACTGCCGTTTTATCTGTCTTGCCACCACCCAAAGAAACTCCGGCAAATCTTAAGACCTCTAAATTTTCTTTCATGAAGATCCAAATGAAAAAACCTTGGCCTCTAAAACTTGAAAGCCGCTTTTCTCACAATCTAATTTTACTTGCAGGCGATTTTCATCTTCGCACCAAATCATGACACAGCCGCCGCCGCCAGCTCCGCATATTTTTGCTACTGCATGATGGCGTTTAGCCAACTGTGATAATTTTTCAATTTCAGGGCTTGAAAATTCCTGCGAAAGCTCACAGCGCGCTTCAAATTCCTGCATAAAGAGCTCAGGTAGTTGTGAATATTTCTTATCAATCATAACTTTTACGACTTCGTGAGAAACCCGTCCCAGCTTTGCAAAGGCTTGTTTGATTTGGGGGTCTCCTTCAATAAATTGCTTAATGACATGCCAGTTATTGATTCCGGAATGATGAGACTTACCGGTATAGACGAGCAAGAATTTCTTCTTAAATAAATCCATATCGACAGGCAGCACCCTTACTTTGGGACCAAGGCTCGTATAATCAATGACATTAATATCTCCCAATATTGCCGGAAAATAATCTTGGGTACCGGTCATTTTTTTCAAAACTTTGGCTTCAAGATTATGGGCGAGCGTCACCATTTGCTCGACTTCGAAATTTCGCCCCAACCACTTTGAAAAAACCTTTATCATCGAAATACAAAGCGAAGAACTTCCGCCAAGGCCGCCACCAATTGGGCTTTCTGATTCAGTTTCAATTTCAAAACCCTTGCTCGGATTGAAAAACTCAGCCTGCGCTTTGATAAGATCGAGATCGGGATCTGAATCTTCAATAAAAGCCGCTAAATTGGCAAACTCTCGCTTTTTCTTTAAGTCTTTTGAATAAACTAGGACTCTGCTGTCCGCGCGCTCTTTCAGGCGACAATGCGTGAAAACATCAATGGCCACATTGATAGTTTGGGGATGATCTAACATCAAATAAATTGGCCAGAAATCTAAAGTGCCTCCGGCTAAATCAACTCGCGTTGGTGAACTCTCTACACATTCGAACAGCATTATTTTATTTTCTCTTTTTCGTTTAATATTGGCACATTCTGATCAAGGGCAGCGGCTGTAGGCCTATCTATTTTCGAAGACTCATTTTTATCTTTCGGCGGCGCACCTGAAAATTGAATTGGATCTGGATTTTTAAAAACACTTTTAATTGCTAAATTTTCAATTTGTGCAAGAGGTAGGACCAATATTTCTTTTAGCTTACTGGTTTTAACATAAACCATTGTGGTTGAATCTTTCGATCCCTTTGGCACAGCCTTTTCTGAGTGTTTAGGAGATTTTGATTTCTCGTCTTCAAAGGGCTCGCTCCAACTCATATTAAAGAGCGTCTTGTTATTAGAATCTAAAGCCGCAATTTCATTCTTAAAAGCGGCCGAACTAGTTTTGGCAAGGCCTTTGGCTTCTAGATGACTAAATTTACTAATCAGTTCGTCAACTTTAACGCCGTCTAGTACTCGCTTTTCAGATTCAATCACGTTCTTCCAGGCGTTTCCGACCCGATCAATTTGTGCATTAAAATGAGTAGTCGAAATCTTCAAATGGACAAGGTCAAGAGTACTGAAAGTAAAGGCCTGATGCTTATTAGTAAAATCGAATGCCTGTTTATTTAAGGTATCTAAATTAGACTGAACTCCCTTTAAAATACTGGTCGCATCCGTTCCCATCAAATAGATATTTTGATCTTTATCAGCTTTGGGATCCGAAATCTTTAGTTCATAGTCTTGAGGCGCTTGCGCCCGATGCAAGCTTAAGGTCAGAGCTGGCTTGTCTAAATGATATTTTTTAAGAATGGCCGCATCGACCTTACTATCTGAGACGATTTCGGTGCCTTTTATATTTCGGACCAAATCCAAAAAAGATTGAACATTATCGCCCGAAGTGGGCGCAAAATAATTCTTAGGCTCTAGCATAGTCCAACTAGTTTGATCTCTTTTTAGTTCAAGCTTCTCTTTACCCACTATTTTAAAATGGTCGATCTCTCCTATGCCAGAAGTGAATAAATTCTTATTTCTGAAATCGTCAGCTTTTTTATTGAGTACAGAATTGAAATAACTAGGCGCTAAGATAACTTTGTTCTCAAGACCAAAGCGAATATAAACGCTACCATCATAAGCCTTCACTGAACCAAAACTTACATCTTCAGTTAAAGACGGAGCTTTTGAGCTAGCTTGAACACCTGTGAGCTTTAGTTGAAAGGCTGGTGTGTCAAGCCCATAGGTTTTCAAATTGAGCTTTTCGCCTTCTTCAACCACATCCGTTGATTTTTCACGCAAGACCGTATCCAGAAAATTTTTGACCTGAGTGGCGTCGGCCTTATCTGCCAAAGGCTTTTCAATCGACCAATTCTCTTTATCTCTTTGCAAAATTATAATTTGCTCAAGATTGTGAAGTTCAATCCGCGAGATCTCTTCGGCCTTTAGCTTAAAGACTTGAGAGCTCTTTTCTTTTTGTTCGGACTCTTCATTGCCCTTTTTAAAAACTTGAAAATAAGAATACAGACCGGCACCGATCACAATCACAGTAAATAAAATAGTACCTCGAAAGGACTTCATGCCGTCCGCCTTCTCCACCAGATGACCCCACTCGACATCAACATAATGAGTGGAGAGAGTATGAGAAATACGGCTAAATAGTTTTTATAAGAAGATAATACATTGAGCTTGGTCGCACGCGGCGTCTTCGGATGAATCGCAATTAAATCTTCATCTTTGGCTAAAAATGAAATTGCATTCAAAGCTAAATCACGATCACCGTACTGAGCATAAAGCTGATTCGACAAGAAATCACTGTCACCAGCAAATATCGCCGCAAATTCCTTTTCTGCTCCCGGCATTTTTCCGCTGACCTGCATGACAATCGTATGCGGACCGGTTGAAGTTACCTTCGGGGATTTCTCAAGTTTGTCTACAGCCTGTGTGGTTGAGCCGGTTTGCACCAATTCTTCAAACTTAAAATCAGCGGGCGCATCGCCGGCTTTCGAAAGAGCACTTGCAAGCAAAAATAACTGATCAGCTACCGACTTTGTAATATCGCTGGTTTTGGAGTGCGTGCTACCAAGAGCGATAATAGGTCCTACTTGACTGAGCTGTACGCGCGTATCTAAAACATAGTTTCCTTGAAATATGACCCCAAAGATTTTATCAATTTCGGCAATATTGTGTTTCTCACCAGGATCTGCCGCTATAAAAAGATGCCCCCCTGTTGCCGTATATTTTTTTATTTTCTCGATTTCGGCAGGTAAAAATATTTGATTTGGGCCTAAAACTATAACGGCTGATGCATCGGCAGGGATGTCGGACTCAATCAGCTTCAGAGTTTTAACATTGTATGTCGTCTCTAAATCGGTTTTAAAATTCGAAACATTTTCAGGCTTCTCACCTTGAATATCTCTTTCGCCATGACCAATGGTAAAATAAATGTTTTTTCGGGTCGCTTGATCTCGCGTCAGTTTTAAAAGGATTTTGGTGATCCCTTCTTCAGAGACATTCTCAATTTTCAAATGTCGATCTTGATATTCAGCGAACAAACCGATTTCACCACTCTTAAAATCATACTTTGCCGCCAAGTCCGGCCGATTTAGCGCCGAATAGGATTCAAAAACAACATTCGTACTTTTTTCATGATAAAGTTGAATAAAGTCGGCCACGCGCTTTTTATTCATTTCTGCTTGCTCTTGTTTGGAGTAAAGCAAAATGAAATGTACCGGGGCCTTCAAGGTCGTAAGAATCTTAGTGCTTTGCTCACTTAAAGAATTCAAGCCTTCTTTGGTCAGATCCCATTTTTTCTCAAATCGTACCGACAAAAAATTAACTATAAAAACACTTACCAATGCCATTACGATGAGCCAGCCCATATTCATGCCATGTTTGGTAGTCTTCAGCGTAAAGAATTCGTAGAAAAATTTATAGTCGATAGCAAAAATAGATAAAATTGCAAGCACACCTAAAACCAACGGGCCGTACAAAGCGGGATGCATGGTCGCTAAAATAATGCGTGCGATACCTGCGACTATTAAAAATAAAATTCCAACGCCTAAACAAATTCTTGAAAGTTTACTCATAATCTATCTCCAGCGATGCGACTCAACAACTCGTTGAGTGATGAATACACAAATAAAAATAACGCTCATAAAATAAACCAAACTCGATAAATTGATTCCACCCTTAATGAAGTTTGAAAAGTGATTGCCGAGAGTCATTTGGTCTTTAACGCCCGTCCAAAAAGGTCCTTCGGCCCCTTCTAAAAAAAGACCAACAAACCAAAGCATCACATTTCCGATCAGTCCGAAAATAACGGCCAGAACCGGGTGTTGGGTAAATGAAGACATCATCATGCCTACACCTACATAGCAGCCCACGGTCAGAAAGAGCCCGAGATATGCAGTCACCAAAGGGCCCCAATCAAAACTTGCTATCGGCGCTATTGAAATTGGATAAATCGCCGCAATTGCAACCATAGTCCAAGCGACGATGAGTCCACCTAAAAATTTTCCGATCGTAATTTGCGTGCTGGTGACCGGACTGGTGAGCAAGAGGTCTAGTGTACGATTCCGCGTTTCTTCAGCAAAAAGCCTCATGGTGAAGCCCGCTACCGCTAAAATTAAAATAAAATTCACAAACGACAGATGCGAAGCAAAAACTTGATACATGATATTGGGCCCAGCATCTTCGCCTCCACCCTGCATTGAGGACATGGCAGAGTGAGCCGCAAAATCACCGAGGTCTTTGACAAATTTAAGTGACCAAAAAAAACTACAGATTCCGGTTATCACGTAAAAGAGTGGGCTTGCTAAAAGCGAACGCACATCTTTTTTTGCAATGATCCAAATGGCTTTCATGTTGTGACCCCTTGTTGCTCTTCTTTCGATGTTAACTTTAAGAAAACATCTTCAAGATTCATATTTTCGGCTCGAATTTCAATCAAGCCCGCTCCGCTGCTCACCACTTGTGAAGCAATCTGTTGCGAGACCCCGTCTTTTCCGTCGGTTTCAATCTCAAGCGAACTATTGGCTGTCACTTCTACTTTTCTCACACCATTTACTTTGCGAAGTGCGGTGACAAGTTGATCACTAGAAGTTTGAACACGCACAATGATTTTACCAGAACCCGACATTCGCTGCGCAATTCCGGCCAAAGTATCTTCGGCAACAATTATACCTTGATTGATAATGATGATGCGCTCACAACTGGCTTGAACTTCGGGCAAAATATGAGTTGAAAGCAAGATGGTGTGCTGACCAGCAAGACTTTTAATTAAATTTCGAATTTCTGCCACTTGCCGGGGATCCAATCCTACAGTTGGTTCATCCATAATTAAAATTTCGGGATCTGATACCAGTGCTTGCGAAATTCCGACTCGTTGTCGGTAACCTTTTGATAAATTTCCGATGAGTCGATTTGAAACCGAGCCCAAATCAGTTTTTTCAATTGCGGAATTGACCAAGCTTGTAAGTTTTGAGTCGTCCACACCTTTTAGTTGAGCAACAAATTTTAGATATTCGCGCACGCGCATATCCGCATAGACTGGTGGAGTCTCAGGAAGATATCCAATGCGTCTTTTCACTTCAATTGGATTTTCAAAGACATCATATCCCGCAACTCGCACCGACCCCGTAGTCGGCGCCATAAAGCCGGTAATGATTTTCATTGTGGTTGTCTTACCTGCGCCGTTAGGGCCCAAAAAGCCAACGACCTCGCCCTTGCTCACTGAAAAATTTAATTTATTGATCGCTGTTCTTTGACCATAGGTCTTCGTCAAATCCTGCACTTCAATCATGATGTTTCTCCTCACAAAATAGCTGAGAGCCTGTTTGAGAGCTCTAAGTCAAAATCCTATGCACCCCTGGTCTAGTGTCAAGCTCGAGGTGCTGACTCAATGCATATTTGGATCGAACTTAATTCGTAGCGTATGATCATTTTGAAAATGCACTCGTCCGAGCTTGTCACCCTTGATCGGTTTGACAAAGCGACATTCACAAATAATAAGGTCAAAGCTCTCTCCGGCTTTCTCTTTGGCTTTTTTGCCAAAATTTTCAGCTATAAGCCACTGAGCAATTTTACGAAACTCCAATTCACTTACTTGCCGGTCACGGGTTCGCCTGATTACGACATGAGCACTGGGCGTATCCCGCAAGTGCATCCAGAAATCAAAAGCTTGTGCCCGACGCAATATATCTAAATTGTCTTTGGCAGATTTGCCAATAAAGGCTTGTAAATTCTCGTCAAGCTTTAATGTTCTGGCCTGCGCTCCTAATTTTTGCAAAAAACTTTTTTTAATGGGAGGCTGAGCTTGTGGCCGCCTCAAATGATCTGCTTGATCCAAACTTTTCTTAAGCTTTTCAATTTCAAAGTGCAATTCCTCGGCACGCAGCTTGGCTACTGAGAGTTTACGTTCTTGCTCCTTTGCATTTGAAAAACAAAATAGTATATTTTGGCTTAGGCTTTTTTCTGCATCGATAAGTTTAGTAAACTCAGTTGGAGCTTTCAAATTTTGATGAAGTTTGAGCCATTCGCCCGCTTCACTCCACCGATTCGAAGTTTTTTCTAAAATATCGGCGCGCATTTTTTCGAGTGCCACTGATTTTTTGAGAATTAATTTATTGAGCTTTGCATCGATGTCTGTCGGCTGAAGCTTTAAATTCTCATCTTGCAAAAAGCCCTTCTCAATCAGCCATTCTCTTTCAATTGCGTGAAAACTTCGAGCGCTCAGCTCTGCCTTTGTCGTCGAGTTTTGATTTTGAAGTGCAACTTCTTTTGGCTTAAAGAAGTGAATCTTTTTATCACCTGAGATCGCCAGAAAATTTTTAGCAAACGAAAATAAGATGACTTCAAGATAAAGAGAGTTTGTCTCCGAAGCATTTGCTTCAGAGTGAAAAAATATTTTAAGGACCCGACCTTGGTCTTTGCCTAATTCGATTTTTGAAATTCGTTTTCCCTCAAAATGAGCGCGCAAAAAAAGCGTTAATGGTTTGGTTTGCTTATTAAGGCGTCTGACATATTGGCCAGGCAGCAAAATAAAAACCGGAGACTGTGTCGCAAAATCAAACAACATCCATTGAACTTGGCGCTCATGATAGAATCCTAGTGCAATTTGATTCTCACTGGCGACTATTTCTTGTAGTTGCGACCCGACCCAGGTCTGAATCTCGTCACAGAGCAATTCAAGCTCAATTTGGTTTAAACCCTTCATATGCCATAGCCTAAACCAAAAACATTTGGATCTGTACTTTAATTATTTCGCAAAGACACCGAAAAAGTAGGGGTAAGCCTTGGCTCTCATTTCGGAGGAACCTCATGCGTCCAAAGCGTGATCTTTTATTTAGTATCTTTGAACAACAACTGCAGAACTCACTTGTCGGAGACGATACCGAATCTGTATTGATCAATCGAGTCGTTGAGGCCTATATAACTGCACTCAAAACTCAAGGATTCATTCCACCCAAATTTATTAAGGCTCTTGAAGAGGACCTCAAAGAAGAAGTTCTTGAAATGTATCGTAAAAAAACTTATGGACATCTCGAACTATCAAGTTATCGCAAGAAACATTCAAAAAAAACCGAAGCCAAAGCTCCCGTGGCTAAAGAAAATGAGAACTTTTCGAAAGTTCAATTTCCTTTACTTCGCCAAGCTAAAAAGCAAAAAATCAATTAAGACCCTCTCCAACAAGTGTAGCTTGTTCATTTGCGTTTATTTTGAGTTCACAGGTTTGGCATCTTAATTGAATTAGAGAATCCCGTGGCATCACTTGCCACGAACTAAACTTAAGGAGAAAACGATGCCGAAGCTTTTAAAGCCCAATCTCCTAACAAAACTCATTCGGATCGATCGAATTGAGTGGGAATTTTGGCTTTTCATCATCTCTTTGGTGACAATTTTAGGCTTTTTCATTCAAACCCGACAACAAATTGAAAGCAATCTTCCTTATTTTCAAACACAATCCCAAGCTGAATTATATGACATCCGCATTCCCAACAATAGCCGCATCGTACAAGACAGACTCGAAACCGGTCGGTAATTCGCCTCACCCCCACTCATTGCAACACCAAGCTTGCATCTAAGCATCTAGCCGTTGTAGAAAAATAGCGTCCTCTTAAAACTCAAGACGACGTAGCTCAGTTGGATAGAGCAAGAGTTTCCTAAACTCTAGGTCGGCAGTTCAATCCTGCCCGTCGTCACCATTCCGCCCATTGGGCAATTTTCGACCGACAATTTAGAACGATTCCTCCGGCCCTTAAAATTAAGAACTTTGGCAAGGCTCTTGTTTTCCACAG
>JAYUEN010000001.1:0-24794 GCA_043739185.1 Bdellovibrionales bacterium | reverse complement strand
TCCAATTTTTTAAAAGAGAATTTTCTCAGGCCAAACGGGCTTGCGAAAATTCTCTTTTAAAAAATTTGAGTCGGTGGAAATCGAACTCAAAGTTGCGAAGCACTGACGGAGTTCGATAAAAAGGCCACGACGGCCTTTTTACACTCTTACGCAGTAAGAGCCCGAAGGGTCGAGCACACGAAGTGCGAGATGACTCCCCCCGCCTCCACTCTTTCTCAAGGTGTTCGAACACCCGTCTTTAAGAAATTTTGGTAATGGTTCAGCCCTCGGAATGGGGGTTATTTTGAATGGTTCTTTTGCTCTTTGGGCGCAGTATAAGATTTTGCTCGACGCTAATTTGACCAATGCAAAAACGAGCAGGTCTGAGGCCAAGAATAAGACAATTCAAACAGAAGAACTAGATAAATTAAGATTATGCACTTAGAATAGTGAGTTAGGAAATATTTATGAAACCGATTATAGCATTTCTAATATCAGTAATTATCCTTCATTTCTCTCAGGAGGCCCTTGTGTCGCAGGTTTTTGAAATGGATTCTGGAGAAGGCCTAGACGCAATTCTCGAATATTCTCCCCACGTGGTCATGGTTTCGGCCGCAAAACCAAAAATCGAAATCTTTAAAAAGATTATTTTCCCTAAAGAAACCCATTATTCTAAGCAAAAAGAAACGGTTTACACGGAGATGGTTGAGATCTATGAGGTTACCGAAGTTCTTAAGTCAGACTTGATTAAAAAAGGCCCCGTCAAAGTTTGGAAGGCTCCGGCCTATGGAGAAGAATCGGTGCGAGAGTATCATGAGAAAAACCAGATCGAATCTCCTATAGTTAGCCGGTACAGTCCTAAACACAAGTTGAGCTCAGGGGATGCTCGAATACTTTTTCTGCAGCCGTACAAAAAATATCCCGGCGTTTTTATCCTTTCGGCCGAAGAGAGCGTTGAAGCCAGGCTAGAAGTAGAAAAGTTAATAGCAGGCAAGGATAAAAAGAAAAAATAAAATCAGAGCTCAAAATAAGTGGCTTGGTTCCGCACGCCGTTGGCAAATCCAGCTTGTAAAACTTGACCTTGAAAGCGAGATAGAGATCGAAAAGTGAAAAAACGCCAACAAAACAATAGCCGGAAAAACTCCTTGCTTGAGTTAGAAAAAGATCGCAAGGATCTGAGTCCCGATGAATTTGAAAACAAGTACCCACAAGTTGCAGGCGAGAACGGTGAAAATCCGAATCCGGACAAGCCCTCGCCAGCTAAGCTTGGTCCTTGCCCATGTGGAAGCAAAAAAAAGTATCGCGATTGTTGCCGAATAAAAGATTTGGAAATTGCTAAAAAAACTGCTGCCCGTAGATTTATTTGGTGACGAGGCGACATTTCATATCGACAATCGAGAAAAATTGACTCTAATGAAAGCTTAAAATGATAAAGCCTATCTTCTTTCTCATGCTGCTGCTACTCCCTTCATATGCCTTCTCGAAACAGGAGACAAAAATGTCGAACACCAAGTTTCTCAAACAAGGTTCTATTGTTGAGTTTGAAAAAGGTTTTGAGCTTATGCTGCTTCCGGTTCAAGGTATTGATTACGAACGAGCCCCGGGTGGAAAAGTAGTCGCAATCAAGTTGCCGACCGAAGTGGAAATTTTGTTGAAAATAATGAGCCCAAATGGCTCCAAAATGATTCATTTTAACATTACAAAAACCAGCCTCCAGCAAACGACCGAGGTCGGCCGCCACCGCTTCACATTTGTTTCGATTGAGCCTGACGTAAGCGGCTACAAGGTGCAAATTAAAATCGAAAACATTCCCCTTAAGATACTTGCCGTTGGCGAAATTTCGAACACATTGAAAGCTGGGGATGAGATTCAAGGTCCCGAAAATCTTTTGATTGTGCACGAAGGATACGTCAACGCTCATACGATGGATACCGAAAAGCGATCCGGCACTACTTCGAGCTGCATCATTAAAGTTATAATGGGAAGCGAGAGTTATCGACTCAACGTTCCTGCCCCTCTCGACAAGCCACTCAGCCTTGAGTGGAAGAATTGGATTTTTACCTTTACAAGAACGGATCCAGATGGAGGTACCATGCCTACACAGATTCCGATCGAGTTTAAAGTTATGAAAAAAAAGTAAGCCTAATTCGCTGGAAGATTCTCTGTCATTACGTCAAGCATTGAAGTTCCATAAATCTGCCGCAGCTCTAGTATCTCCTGCTGCTTTGGCTGCACTTAGTTGTGTATTCACGGCCCTAAGATTACCTAATAAAGCAGCATTTTGGGATGGACTATAGAAGACTTGTGTTTGTGCTTGAGCCATGATCGATGTGGCCATTACCACTAACCCCATTACAAATATTTTTAGCTCAATTTGTCTCATATTGATCCCCCTCAGGATTTAAAAATTTCTTGATTCATAAGATGAATTTAATTATTGCATTCGAAATGCCAAGATCTAAACGCTAGAAGCGTATTAAACTAAGAATGTCTATTTTAGCTGTCGTTCGCTTTTGAGAATTTTTCCATCTTCTTTAAGTATTAAAAGCAATTTGAAGTATTTGTGGTTTTCGATTGATTTAAGCCATTATGTCTAAATCCTATTCGGTATCTGAATAGCCGGGATTTTTCGCCTCAAAATGAGCCGGGTAACACCCTTGAAAACTTGAATGAAGAAATCGCGCGCATGTTTAGGTTCTCAAAAACCAATGGCATAACCGAAGGTTTACAAAATACAGTCGAAATGATCTCACTCAGACCCCAAACTAAGATCAGTTAATCATGATTTTATCCCCAAGCTATGCTTCGCATATCTTTAAAGTAGAGCTCCAGCTAAAAGGTCAAACGGGGACTGTGTATTTCAAGCCCGAGAGCCTTGGCTTGGTGACTCGGCAGCATATCTTGGCAAGACCTTGAGATCAGGCTAAAATATGTGAAATGGATCGATCATGTGCGGACTATAGTTCTAAAGCTTGAAAAATCACCCTTAGGCAGTCATATATTCACTGACCTGATTGAAGAAGGTACGTAAAATCCGATACAATGATTAACTTAAGATTATTAATTTTAGCGGGGCTAATGATTTCGATGGTTTTTTTTGCAAATGCCAAAAATAACGAAGAGCGTTTTTCGGGTTACCATTGGGGTGGACCTGGATTCGACCAGAATGGAAAGCACACTCTTTTTTCTGCTCATTATTTTAAAAAAGACGACTCCGCCATTTCAATTTGGATTGATCATGAATCAGCGCAAGAGGCCACCCATGCTGTATTGAAATAATGGATTGACTGAAGTGAAGGCATTCAAATGCTTTCGAGAGCAACGACATATTTCATCGCCGCTCATTTGTTCTTTTGAGTTATCCCAATTGAATTAATTGAAGGACAAAGGTTTATTGGTGCTTTTAGATAGTGAAAAAAGGAAGCTCATTCAGGACGAATTCAATACAGTAAAAACCTCGAATTTGATAGAGCCAATGGAGCGAACAGCTTTGCCGGATCAAACTATCATTCAGATCAAATTGCAGATTGGTGATTCAAAGAAAATCGACCTTAAATTTCTCAGTGATGATCGCAATAAATTGAATGCAGATGGTACAAAACTAATGAGCGTAATTCGAGATATAATTTCTGAAATTAGAAAAACAAAGCCTTTGATTCTTAATAAAAATATTTCGAATCTTACACGTTATACTGAGTAAAATTTCTAACTCAGAAAACTATCAAGCCAGATCAGTTACGTTTTCATTTCGGCCTATTTATTAAAACAACTGCTGAACTAAATATGATCCAAAGAAGATCATTTCTTGATCAATTTCCTCTCCGTTGTAGATGCTGTGCCTGAATGCGGAGGCGCCAACTTCGATTAAAGAATCATGCCCAATTTTGATCAATTGTTGTGCTGAGATTCGAATGCTTTGCTCGTCATTTAGAGACAAGTTCGTTTGGGAGATCAGTTGTCCGCGGTCTCCTGAAACGATCAATCGAAAGTTTTCAAAATTGTAAACGAGGTTGCCAATTTGGGTGGACAAGCTTGTTTGAGGCATCCAGGCTTTTTCGCCATTTGCCAAAAGTGCACATTGGACGAACTGGGTTTTAATTTTAAGCAATAAGCCACCCTTAAGATCCGAACTTCTTTTAATGATGGCTCTGAAAGCAGTTTCGCCAAGGTCACCCGAATCAGAATCGCAGGTTCTTACCGTGCCCCTATCCAAATCTAATTTCGCGTCGGACTGTGCTTGTGCCATAGAAAAACTTAGTAGGCCAAGTGCAATAACATAAATATATTTCATAATTATTTCCTTTGGTAAATGATCTAAAAAATGCCTTAGGAACCTAACATGCCTTAAATTTTTTGACCATTGAGACCTTTTAAAGACGCGACACATACAATATTTCTTCTTCACGTTTTGTGACTTTGATGTCAAATCGTCACTGCGATACAAAGGTGGATTTTTCATTACGGAATTAATATTCACTATGATTTTGAAAAAACTGATGAGTATTCAGTTTCTGCGGTCCAGTATGTTTACGAGACAAATTTTGAGAGTCGGAGACCGTAGAGAGCGAACCTGCTATACGGCGTCCCTGAGTCGTGTTAACCTCGGAAAATGAAAATACTTTTAATTGGAGCGACAGGCCAGACTGGTAGAATTCTCCTGCGGAAGCTTCCACTCCTTGGGCACGAAGTCGTGGCCTTCGCTCGAAATCCAAAAGACGTCGCCGAGATAGACTCGAGGATTCACGTGGTCAAAGGCGACGCGCGGGACGCCGCTTCGTTTGGGCGCGCAGTGGCCGGAGTTGATTCAGTGATTTCAGTTTTCGGGCCGCGATCTCTGAAGAAGGATGATATTCAGGAATCGATGATGCGAAATCTGGAGGCCGCGATGAGGACTGCGGGCGTGCGGAGACTGATCAATCTTTCGGCGGCAGGCGTCGGTGATTCGTTGAACGAGATGCCCGGTATCCTTCGCTACGTCTTCGTCCCTCTATTTCTGGGTCGCATGTATGCTGACAAGGAGCGCGGCGAACGCATTCTTTTCGCCAGCAGTCTGGAATTCGTGAACGTACGGCCTGGGCGGCTCTTGAATCACCCTGCCCGCGGCGGTATAAAAGCTCAATTCACCGTTAAGAATCTTAAGCTTGAGATGACACGGGAGGATCTGGCGGATTTCATGATCGCTCAACTTCAAAATTCGGAATGGATCCGAAAATCTCCTTTTATTGGGTACTAATACTATGATGATTTCGCTTCTGATTTTCGCGGTTTTTGTCTTTCTATCCTGTTACAATTCTGGCGTCATGTTGACGCTTCAGATCCAGCATTACGGTATCTATCGATACGTTGGCTCTGAAGGCTTTCGCGAGTATATTGCTGCGAATAACCGTGCGGCCACCGTGCCGGCTGTAATTCCCGGGATGATTTTGTTAGTCGTTTCAATCCTCCAGGTTCCACTGCACCCCACGTTTCTCGGGACGAGTGAAGCGGTCCTATTTCTAGTGCTGAACCTCATTTCTCTCTTTTCAACATTTAAGTGGCAGCGGCGGCTCCAGTCCGAGATGGAAAGCGTAGGTAAAGACGCGGCGAGGATCGCCCTTCTCAATACCACGAACTGGATCCGGACTTTATCGTTTCTGGCTCAGGGAGTTTGGGCGGCGACAGTATTAGTGAGGGCGCTGGCCATTGTCGCGTCCTGAACCGTCGAGGCACCGTTTCCAATCTGTCCCTTAAAACTTGGGGTGCGACCCTGAGATCAAACAGCTGAAACACTTTTCAACAACGCCATTTTCTGGGGCCCGTGCGTGCATTGTCATCGATCAATATATAGACATATGTGATGGGTTCAGAATCAATAAAACCTTAGCCGGGCTCTCAATACCAGGGTGCCTTCCTTGCTCTATTAATCATTCATAAAGTACTGCTACTTAGATTACTCAAACAAAAAGTAAGGATAATAATGTTTGAATTGAATGATCTTGCTAAAGCAAAACGAAACTTTATTTCTTCGATTTGCATTCTTTTGAGTTCGTTCGCAGTATCGCCTTCATTTGCTGCAAGTGAAGGACCTTTTCAAAATCCTCAACAGCAGACCGAAGTGACTGAGGGCGATGTACAGTTACTGATGAGTCGCTTGAACCTTTTTGTGCTGCAAGATGATAGCTTACAAGAAATTTCTAGATTTGCTAAAGACTACGGTTTTGAAATTTGGCTCGAAGGGCACTCAGTTGAGATCCTCATGCATAGCTTTAATCCTTATGTCGAAGCTCCACAGAGCCTTTATCGAAATGCAAGGATCGCGCATTTAGTTATGAGTGGCACTGAGTTTCATAAGGAGATGATTGCCGGATTGATCGAAAAGCTCAATCGTGCTTCCCAAAATGCATTTTGGAAAGTTGATTTGGCTACACCGACTCAGCTAGAATTTTTGCGTAAGAGTTCTTCTGAACCAGTAGATCCGGTGTTGGATCATTACCCGGCAATTTCAATACATTGTAAAGGCTGTCAGCCGGTGCGTCGTGAAATGCTTCGATTTTTCTTAGAGAACCGTCTTCTGAAGCAACCTCAATCAACACCTCGTGAATTGATCTTGTCACTGAAATGGGTACTTCGAAAGATCAACGAAAATGTTGACGAATTTTCACCAGACGAAATGTTTGACCTCGATAACTTATTTAACCATTTGAATCTTGAAAAAATGAGTTCTGAAGAACTTCAAGAAGCTTTTGATTTAAGCTCAAGCATCAAGTTTAAAGTTCTCAAAGCTCTTGAACAAATGGATAAGGCTCGCATTGAGAACGGCAGATACGATACAGGCTTTGCGAAAAATTTGGTTTTAGTTACAAAGATAATGAACTATCGGATAATGGCAGATGAGATTATCACTTTGCACTATAAAGTTGATAGCCATATTCAATCTTTGGGTAAGACCTTTAAATTTAATTTGGCAAAATCTTTTAGAAAAGTCGAAAACGAAGCAAGGCAAGCTCTCTTAAATATGCGAAATCCGGCTCCGGCATCATGTGAATATTTATTTAAATAAAGACTGAGCCTGGATAGCAAATCACAGTCGTACCATCTGAATTCATTACTCAATATCGAGCTCAAACCGAAAGAATCGGAATTTGCCTTGATCCGCTTGAGATAAACGTCAAACTTCGTTGCCCCAAATTTAAAATATCTAGCTGGGTCTTCGATCAAAATACCGGCACGCCATTTTAAAGCGACCAAATGGCGCCGCTGAATTTACCCAGCGGAAGAGGGCATGAGCCCGAGTCACCCCCCCCCGTCCCAACCAAAATCGCCAACGCGATTTGATTCTAAGTATTTGGAAATCTTAGCTCAGGTCCGTCTGTGTGTGAAATTTCGATTTCATGCCCAGTTGGATCGTGAATATACCAAGATCGAGAAAATGGATAATTTACTACACCGCCATAATAGAGCTGTAGCTTATTTTCTAGTATGGTTTTTTCCCAAGTAGTGGATTCAGAAATTCGAAGCCCAAAATGGCAAATTTTATGAATGTTTGTTTCACTTTCCTGATCTGCCTTAGTTCGATCTTTATATTCGCTCATCACAATCATAGTGTCATTTAACGCTACGATTGCCCATGGCTGGTTGCGGGTTCCGATCCCACTTTCTACGAATTTAAAGCCAAATATTTTTGAATACCATTCAATGCTCTCTTGCATGTCCTGAACTGTTAAATTGATGTGGTCTAATTTTATTTTCATATTTCCTCCTGCATAGTTATGTATAAAGGAATAGACATTATAGTAACCATAATGTTATTTTAATGACATATGGTTACCGGGATAGACAAGGTTTCAAAAAACATCGCTGAAAATGTTATGACCCTTCGAAAGAAGAGGGGGTTTTCACAAAGTATGTTGGCTAAAATGGCCGGTAGCACAAGAGCCTCAGTGGCTCTGATAGAGTCAGGAAGTTCAAACCCCACGCTAGAAGTATTACTTAAAATTTCCCAAGCTTTGAAAATTTCAATCGATGAATTGATATCATCACCCCATGTTGATTGTTTTCATATCAAAGCTAATGACGTTCCCGTGGACCGTCGTTCGAAAAATGGCGTTGTTTTGCGAAAACTTTTACCAGATAAAATTCCTGCGACAGAAATGGATGAAATACGGCTCGAAGCAGGTGCAACCATGACAGGCGTTCCCCATATTGAAGGAACTCGTGAGTATTTCACGTGTACTGGCGGTGAGATTTCTATTGGAGTTTTGGGGCAAGTTCATATATTAAATAAAGGAGATGTCCTAAGCTTCCCAGGAGACAAGCCGCATTCTTACAGAAACAATGGTAGAGCCGCAGCTTCGGGAATTAGTGTGGTTTTCTTTGCGAGCCAACTTAATTAGTGGCTAAATCAGAATTTATAGTTTAGCTGGTAAAAAAAAATAGTGAATCCAGTTGAATCATACCTATCTCAGGTAAGCCAAGCTGAATTTTATCTTTACTACCCCAATCGCTCTCAAGTATTAATAGTAACGGTCCTGATTAATATAACCAAAGTTACGAGAATTTATCGATCACTCAAAAAAACTTCATTTATGCTAAACTATAAAATCTACATAATCGGTGCCTCTGGGACAGGTAAAACAACTTTAGCGAAAGCACTCTCAGTTAAATTGCAATGCGTTCATTTTGACTCAGATGACTTTTATCACTACCCAACGGATCCACCCTTTCTAAAGCAGCGATCTGGCGAGGCGCGCGCTCGCTTACTGTCACAAGCACTCGACCGACACTCGTCTTGGATTTTGTCTGGTGGCGCTGGCACTTGGGAACCCTCTGTCAAGCTAGATCCTTCACTGGTTATTTTTCTCTATTTACCGCCTAATATAAGACTCGAACGCCTGAAGGAGAGAGAAAGCACACTTTACGGCAAACGAATTCAACAGGGTGGCGATATGGAAAGCATCCACAAAGAATTTATAGAATGGACCGAAGGCTATGACTCAGGCCAATCTCAGGGCACCAATCTATTATCGGCGCATCTTGAATATCTTAAAAAACTGAATACGCCTTTGGTGAAATTTGAAAAGCCAATGACCACAAAAGAGCAAATTGATTTCATAATAAAGAGGCTAAAATGATTATTTACTTATATCGCTGGAAGATTAAGTCAGGAAAAGAAAAACAATTTGAGGTTAATTGGGCGCTTGTGACCAAAGCCATTCTCGATGAATGCGGTAGTTACGGCTCGCGTCTGCATTTGGCTGAAAATGGCGAGTATGTGGGCTATGCCCAGTGGCCAGACAAGAGGACGCGCGAAAACTGTAAGCTGAAGGAATCATCTTTAGAGGCTCGTCGCCTCATGAGAGATGCCGTTGAGTTTTCATTTCCCGATCAATACTTAGAAATTAAATCTGATTTATTAATTTCGCAGCCGCCTACAGAATTATGAATTTAAATTGAACAGCAATTGGTCTTTCAATACTTAAATGTGCTACTTAAATTCTAAACGAGTGCTACAAAGCGGTCGTCGAAATCGTGATTTGACTCATTAATAGTTTATGGATTGGACATTTATTTGCGACTTCAATCAGGCGAGCTTTTTGTTCTGAATCCAATTCGCCAGAAAGCGAAATTTCTCGCGTGATATGAGACTCAGGCCCTTCTTTATCGATTGAAACTTTAACATTCGCTGAAGTGAGCGGCCATTTCTTTCGGTCCGCATACATTTGTAAAGTGATGATCGTACACGCGGTCAGCGCAGCTTCTAAAATTTCATGGGGACCTGGGCCCGAATCGGTACCACCAAGTTTTTCTGAAACGTCCGAAATAATTTTATGCGTCCCAGACACGATCTCAGCAACTAATTTTTCTTTTCGAATACCTTGAACCATTTTTACTCCTTTTGATTACGACCACGTGAACTATACATTCGTTTAAGTTGCCACTCACATTCACAATGAGTTACTCCAAAGTTAACATCTTGAAAGTGAGTCTTATTGAAAAATCCGCGATAGGCAAATGAGTTCGAGCCATTGAAAAACTTAAGCCAGGTTTTGTTGGGTTGATTGACTCAATACATTTGGGTTATAATTTCTAGCTTAGATAGCTCGAGGAGGATCTCATGAAAGAAAAATCAGAAATCGCGCCTGATAGCACTGCCGTGCGAGTCGCGCTATGGCGCGCGATGCATCTTCAGATCGATCATCCGCCACACGTACTAGAAGATGATATTGGTTTTAAACTTATCGCGCCTGATGACAATTGGCGCAGTCGTCCTGATATGCACCCAGAAGGAACGAGCCGCTTCCGCGCTTCGATTGTTGCCCGCTCCCGCTTCATCGAAGATATGGTCACTGATCAAATAGGTCATGGCCTCAGTCAGTATCTTATTCTCGGCGCCGGCTTAGATAGCTTTGCTCAGCGCAGACCAGAAATTGCCTCTAAGCTGAATTTGTTTGAAGTCGACCAGCCGGGGACTCAAATTTGGAAGCAGCGACGCCTCAAAGAACTCGGCTTTGAAATTCCCGAGTGGTTGCACTTTGTGCCCGTTGATTTTGAATCTAAAATGTCTTTATGGGCGGAACTTGCAAAAGCCGGATTTAGCAAAGCGAAACCAAGTCTCGTTTCTTCGCTAGGAGTCAGTATGTATCTGACCAAAGAAGCAATAAAAGAAACACTTTGCGAAATGGCAAGCCTCGCACCTGGCTCTAAATTTGTTATGACTTTTATGTTACCAATTGATCAAGTTGATCCTGAAGATCAATTTGGCTACCAGATGGCGGCAAAGGGAGCCCAAGCTTCAGGCACGCCTTTCATCAGCTATTTTACTCCAAAAGAAATTTTAGCACTTGCCCATGAAGCTGGCTTTAAAAAAACCGAACACCTGTCCACAGCGAGTCTGACACCAAAGTATTTTGCAGGAAGGTCTGATAAATTAAGGCCATCAAGTGGAGAAGAACTGCTCATAGCAACTGTATAAGCGCCGGTGACGGATTCTATACTTCCATTGCAGATATGAACGGAATACTTTAGTTTGCGCCTCCCTTAGAAAATGAATTGAATTTATGAAATCTCCACAATTGCCTCATTGGTTATAAGTGCGGGTCAAACTTCCCCTAAACAAAAGACTACGAGTGGGTTTGGGCGAAGGCCCCATCAGAGATGCAACATACTAGCCAGAAATTGATTCTCATAACGACTCATTTTCTTTCGTAAGTATCCGCGAGTTCAGCTATTATAAAAATCGATGAAGCTTTTAAATGTGATTTTATCTCTAATTGTACTCGCAAGCTTGGCGACACTTTGCCAACAAATCATTTCAAATTCCGCTCTCAATCAACAGAACAAACAAGATTCGGCTGAGATCAACAGCATCAAATACGGTCTTTTCAGCATAAATAAATGGAAGGAGCAGCTGGCAGTCATTATAGCTGAAGAAATTAACAAATTGAGTTTGAGTAATGCCAATGAGCTACAGCTAAAAGAGCATATCGAGATTCAATTAAAAGGACTCATTGATAATGTCGATAAAAAAATCAGGGCCAGCAATAAAGGTACCGCGAAGGGGTGGATAAAGCAGTCGTTCATAAATGCATTTGTTAATATGAAGGATATTAAGGACGGGATCCCTGAATATGCAGACGCTATTATTACCGAAATGACCAAATCCCAAACAGAACATCACTTAAAAAATATCGTGAAAAGGCGAATTGAAAAATATTTTGATAAAACTTTTGAGCTTCAAGACTTGTCCCACTTGAACCATATTCTGCAAAGAACTGGTACACCTGACATTGAGACTGCCAGACACAAACTAAGTCAGGAAATTTCAATCAATCAAAGAGTAATTAATCAAGAAACATATCTATTCATAACTCTTTCAATTGTCCTTTTTTTAGTAGCAGGGGTCAGCAAGAGGGCTCTGGCTGGCCCGCAATATGTCCTTTTGCTTTTGGTGCTAGTCACATTGTTGTTAGCTGGAGTTACAACACCGATGATCGATATGGAGGCAAAGATCTCAGAGATGCGATTGGTTTTGTTGAATCACCCAATTGTTTTTGTGAATCAGATTTTATATTTTCAAACCAAAAGCATCCTCGATGTGTTTTGGATTATGATCACCAACGAAGAAGCTCAAATGAAATTCGTTGGTTTATTGATGATCGCTTTCAGTATTGTTTTTCCGTTACTAAAAATGCTTTCGTCGCTCGCCTATTATTACAATTTTCACAAGGCGCGGACCAATCTGCTGATTCAGTTTTTAGTTTTAAAATTAGGAAAATGGTCGATGACTGATGTGCTAATTGTCGCAATTTTTATGGCTTATATCGGATTTAACGGAATTATTACGAGTCAGTTCGGAAATTTAAATTCTACTGATCAAGAAGTGGTGATCCTAACTACAAATGGTACTTCTCTACAGCCCGGCTTCTATATTTTTCTAACTTATACACTTTTGGCATTATTCTTATCCGGGATATTGTTAAGACGACCGCAAGTTGATGCGGTGAACACCCCGAATAGTAATTCATTTTGACTCAAATAAGTTTTAGTTTTATCTGGTAAGCATTACTCAAAAAGTTTAAGCGGGAGCGACAATTATGATTGGTGGAATTCAAGATATCTATTACAGCACCTCAAATCCAAAACTTGCCATCAAGTTTTATACTGAAGCTCTCGGGATGAAACTTAAAAGTGAAAATGAGTATTGGATTGTTTTAGATTGTTGCGGTGTGACTGTTGGTCTTCATCCCGAACCTAAGTCTATTCCCAGAATCCCTCGTGATAGTCATGGTGCTCTTGCAGGAGCCACCCTGACTTTAAAATCAAATAATATACCAGATGATCGTAAACACCTTGAGTCTCATGGCGCAATAATTCTTGGTGAAGCAGACCAACCATGGGGCCATATCTTAGTTTTTGAAGACCCAGACGGCAATGTTCTTAAATTGATGCATCCTAAACACGGGCATTAATAGATCTCGAATTCTTGCTAGTCTTTAAATTCAACGATACAATTGATTTCACTTTTTAAATTAAAAGAGGAGCATTCTATGACAGATAAAATTACGTTTTATTATAATCCAATGTCACGCGGAAGAATTGTTCATTGGATGCTCGAAGAAATTGGCGCCGAATATGAAACTAAAATTTTAGATTGGAAAAAAGCAGAGCATAAAACTCCTGAATATTTAAAAATCAATCCCATGGGAAAAATCCCAACAATAGTTCATAAGAACGTAGTGATCACCGAGGCAGCAGCAATTTGTGTTTATTTGGCAGATGCCTTTCCTAAAGCTGATTTGGCACCTAGCCTCACTGACTTAAACCGAGGAACCTATTTGCGATGGTTTTTCTTTGCAGCTAGTTGCCTTGAACCAGCTTTTTTGGATACGCAAAATCCGCGAACCAAAAAAGTTGAGTCAAGCCACTTGGGTTACGGCTCGTCAAAAGATACTTTCGATACTTTAGAGAAAGCGATCGCAAATGGCTATATTCTTGGCAAAAAATTTAGCGCGGCCGATATTTATATTTCATCTTCGATGGGATGGGGCCTGATGACCAAACAACTTGAGCCAAGACCCATTTTTGAAAATTATGTAAAGATCTGTTCGGATCGTCCTGGCTTTGCACGCTTTACTGAAAAAGCCGGTGGCCCGGTAGGAATGTAGTATGACTAATACAATGTGGCTCAATCTACCATCTCAAGATCTTAAAAAATCTAAAGATTTTTTTCTCAAAATTGGCTTTACCATGAATGAACGCCATTCGGCTCCGCATATGGTGAGTATGTTTGTGGGAAGCAATCAGATAGTGGTAAATCTTTTTAGTGAAAATATTTTTCAAGGTTTTATTGGCGGCCACGCAGTTACTAATGCGAAGCAATCAAATGAAGTTCTTTTTTCAATCGGTGCTGACTCAGCTTCAGCCGTAGATAACCTAGCCAAATTAGCTGAAGAAGCGGGCGCAACTATTTACGCAAAACCGGCCTACAAAGACGGATGGATGTACGGCTGTGGCTTTGCAGATCTCGACGGACATCGTTGGAATATTCTTTTTATGGATATGAGTAAAATGAAGTCCTAATCTCAAATCGATTTGTTTCATGTGAAAGGAATTTGGGAAGCTTGGACTAAGCCTAGCCAATTAAAAAAATGGTTTTGTCCCAAACCTTGGCTGGTGACAGACTGTCGAATTGATTTGCGTCCCGGCGTAGAATTTTTCACCCTAATGCAAGGACCTGAAGGTCAAAAAATGCCAAATGACGGATGTTTTCTAGAAGTCGTCGAGAACCAAAAACTCGTATGGACGAATATGATGACTAGTGGCTATCGGCCAAATATTAGTTCTAGCTTAGACTTTCCATTTGTTGCTCATATTCTGCTTTCAAACTCTGCAAATAAAAACTCATACAAAGCGATAGTCACACATGGGGACGAGATGAGTCGACAAAAGCATGAGAAAATGGGCTTTCAAGAAGGCTGGGGAATCGCTTTTGAACAACTGAGTGCGCTACTGAAAATGTGATACCACCTAACTATTTAACTTGGGGAGAAGCCTTCAACGAAAAAATCGGCAAGAAGTGACTTCGATAAGAATACATTAAAAACAACTCGAGTCCGGAAAATACCAGTCCAGGAACTATTCCCTTCCCGCCTTCAAGACAAATATGAAAAGCCAAGATATTGACAAGGACTGGCGCAAGCAGTGCCAATCCCAGTGGCGCGGCCCGGCCACTCAGAACCAAAAGCCCTCCCACGAGTTGAAACGCTCCGACCATCGCCATCCAATGCGTGGGGACCATAACTGCCATGAGTTGCGCGGTCAGAGAGCCTTCAACCGGAGGGGGCGGCGTCATAAAAGGAAATAAAATATTCAGTCCAAAAACCGTAAACCCTAAACCCATAAGCACTCGACAAATGACGCTCGCAATTTTCATATTTTTCTCCGCAAAAAAATTTTTGTTCCGCTTCAACTCATTTTAATATTAGAATCTCCACTTCAAAGTTATCACTAACTTCAGAAATTGAAAGGAAATTTATGAAGACGTATTTGGCAATATTTACCGGCTCCCCTGACAGTCCAAACAATGTAAAGTGGAAAGCATTGGATGATGCCACCCGAAAGAAAAAAGAAGCTGCGGGCATGGCAGCTTGGGGAAATTGGGCAGCAAAGAATCAAAAATCAATCTTAGAAATGGGCGGGCCTTGCGGAAAGACGAAAAAAATCGATGCCTCGGGAATTTCAGATATCCGCAACCAAATTGCTGCCTTTACAGTAGTGCAAGCTGAATCATATGACGAAGCAGCTAAATTGTTTCTCGATCACCCACATTTTGCCATTTTTCCTGGCGACTCCGTCGAAGTTATGGAAATTTTGCCAATTCCTGGCCGATAGGTGCGGTTTTCGCCAAAGTTACTAATACTAACAAGCTTAACGATGTTGGCCTTTGCGGCCAATTCAGTTTTATGCAGGCTCGCACTTAGCGACAGCTCAAATGATCCCGTTAGCTTCACCATATTAAGACTCCTTTCTGGAGCTGTAGTTTTGAGCCTCTTCTTTATAAAAAGCAAAAAACCTCATAAGTTAAATTTGGACTCAAAAGCGATTTTAGCGCCCATTTTACTTTTGTCATACGCACTTTTCTTTTCGCTGTCTTATGTTCAAATAAGCGCTGGCCTAGGTGCTCTAATTTTGTTTTCTGCAGTCCAGATTACAATGATATTATTTTCACTTTTCAAAGGCCAAAAGCTGACTAAGCGAGAAGGCCTTGGTTTTCTTATTGCCGGAGCCGGTTTTATTTATTTGGTTTCACCCGGATTGCACAGACCACCGCCTATATCCTCTGCTTTTATGGGACTTGCGGGAGTTTCTTGGGGAATTTACTCACTCTTGGGCCAGAATACATCTGATCCGACTTTTTCAACTTCGAGAAATTTCATACTCACTGTTCCGATTTTGCTATTGATTTTATTTTTTCATCCTCTCACTCTAAATACAAACGCTTATAAATTGGCGATGCTCTCTGGCGTCTTTAGTTCTGGGCTAGGCTATGTGCTTTGGTATTGGGTTTTGAAATACTTAAGAACGAGCACCGCTGCAATTATTCAATTGAGTGTCCCAGTAATAGCAGCAGTAAACGGAATTCTATTCCTCGGTGAACCTATGAGCCTACGTCTGGTGATTTCTAGCTTTTTTATTTTCGGTGGAATTTTGCTAAAAATATTCGCACAAGTTAAAAGTGATTAGAATTCTTAGGGTTGAATAAAATGTTAGGCGCCAAACTCCCAATAGCAAAGCCTTTGAAAGTTTCTCGGATTCTTCATGCTGGCTATATTTTTGAATTTGAAGAAACAAAAATTGTCTTTGATCCGATTTTTGAAAATCCCTTTAGTAAAAATTGCTTCGCTTTTCCAGAGGTGAAATTCGACTTGGCTGAAATTAAAAAGCTTCACTTTGACGCCATATTCATTTCTCACTATCACGATGACCACTGCTCTTTTAAAAGCTTGTCGCTGTTAAACCGTCAGACCCCGATTTATGTTTACTGCATTTTTGATGAACTCTTTGCAATGCTCAGTGAATTGGGCTTTAAGAATATTCATTCTTTAAAGCTAGATAAAAGTATTTTGGTGGGGCCTTTTGAAATCATACCGCGAAAGGCGCTTGACGACGACGTGGATTGCGTTATTCAAATTCAAGTTGCCGATTATCAAATCCTCAATATGGTAGATGCCTGGCTAGATCCCGATAGTCTTGATCTATTGGCGAAACTTTCGCCGTGGGACTTGGTCCTTTGGCCCTTTCAAACCCTCAGAGAAATCGACGTACTCTGTCCCAGGCGCGCCCTTCCTGCGCAAACAAATTTGCCACCCGAATGGATTGAGCAGCTTAAAATTCTAAATCCGAGAATTATTGTACCCAGCTCCTGCCAATTTCAATTTGAAACCTGGTCTTGGTATAATCATTTTCTGTTTCCCATTACTTATGCTCAATTTACAAACGAGATCAAAGGCGCTCTTGCATATACTAATATCGTGATGCTGAACCCCTCGGTCACAATATCTCTCATCGCCAATTCTTTCACCCCTGCTTCGCCGCTTAATTGGATATCGCCAATTGGAAACCAAGATGTCGATTTTAAATTTTATCCTGAGCAAAAGGCGCTACCAAGTGCTGAAATTGCGAAAAACTTTTCTGCCCTCGAATTAGGTCAAATTGAACGCGTATTTAAGTATTGCCAAATTGAAATCTTAGAACGCTTCAGCTCTCTTGATTCGCCAAGTGATTCTTTTTTTAAAAACAAAAGAATTTGGCGCTTATCAATATATGACCATTTGGGCAGCGCACATAATTTTTACTATGAAATTCAAAACTCAAAAATAACTAAAGCGAATTCAGATGAGCTGCCCCTTTCATGGACTACAGAATTGCCAATTTCTAAACTTTACGGAGCGCTTGAAGAGGGCGAGACTTTGAGTTCGATGTATGTTCAAATTAATAGTCAGACATTTTCAGTCGAAATTGAGAAGGAACTTGATGGAGCTGACCTCCTTGAAGATCCTTTGCTCCGGTGCCTTTTCAATGGTGTCTTCGGCGCATATCAGAAATGCTTTCTTCGAACGGCGCGTGCTTTGCAATAAGTTGCGAGTCACTTAAAATGCATTTAAAAAGGATTATATATGAAAAGCAACTTCATTTTAGGCTTTGCACTGTCAATCTTGTTTTCAGCTCAGCCCATTTTTGCTCTTGGTACAATTTGCGAAGACGCATTTAAAAGTGATGAATCGGCTCAGATTCGATCAAATTTTGCGGAGTCAGTAACCAGTCCAAAAGCAGGTCTTACCTATAGTGACGTAGTCGATGTCAGTAAATTCACTGGCATTACTTTTTTAACTCTTATGAAAGAGCAAATTAAACCCGAACTCGATAGCTTTGCACAAAAAGGTTTTACTATAGCAAGCGCTGAAGATATCACCGCGGCCCTTAATAAAGTTAGCTCTAAAGTAATGAATCAAGCACTCAAAGCCGCAGGCGGAGCTGAGAATTTAGATCAAGTCGCTAAAGCTCTTCAAGGTAAAAACGCAAACCTATATACACTACCCGGGATGATTGCAGATACAAAAGTTAAAGTGGATCGCTATGGGTTATCTACATTTATCGCTTTGGCAAGCGGTGGCGGTGTCGAAGTTAAGTTGAATTCTCAAGACTGCTGTTTCAACGTCAATTATGGCACGGGTACTCAAGCCAAAGATGAAATGACCGGGCGAAGTTTTGGCCAAAGAACTGAACACTTAGCTGACGATACCTCTGAAGGAACTGAACACTTAGCTGACGATGCCTCTGATAAATCCTACTTACAAAGTTTACAAAATTATTTTAAGTCAGCAGGCGAAAATGTCGACGATTTTTATAAGACCTTACTTATGATTATCGCAAATTCAGACCCATCAAATTTGACAAAGGTCTCAGGGGCTGGCCAATCCGTACTTAGCGATTTCACGGCAATTTATGTTGCCGAGCAAGATCGCCACCTCATGAGCGGAATGAAAACTCATGCTTGGGATGTCGCCTTACTAGAAGTTACACTTCTCTCTTCCTTTCACGCTGGCCAATCGAAATTCATGGTGATGTTTGACGGCAAACTTGTAGATAAATTGCCAAAACAAGCCCCGGGGGGAAGCCCGCGCACTAATATGAAAGATGCAGACATGACCGATTGGTGGCAGTTTAGTTCAAATCCAGATCCCGCGTCACGCAATCGCAGCGGCATCAATACGACAAAAAAAGATTTCCGCACACTTGAAACTGTCATTTCAGATTTTATGAGAACCAATCATCCAGAACTCGTGCAAAATGTTGAAAGACACTTTAAGGGATCGGCGCCTGGCGGAAACCTCTACGCCAAACTTACTGATTTTTTAATCAATGCTCAAGCCCCAAGAAGTTTGGCCGATGCAGAGCAATTGGCGACAGATTTTTCTGCATTTCTGTCAATGGTAAGAAAAGAGGCCGACAAAATTACACAAGCTAGATTAGCTTTTCAAAACCAAATTTAGATTTTATGATTACATATATTATTGCTGGTCTATTATTGTTGGTTGGAATCGCTTTAATTTTCGCCTTTTATCAACCGACGGAATATTTAATAAGTAGAGAAGTGATTATTGATAAAACTGCAGAATCTATTTATCCCTACATCAACAATTCGAAAATGATGAATACTTGGGCCCCTTGGCCCGAGATAGATCCGCAACTTGAAATGAAATATTCTGGCCCCGAGTTCGGAGTCGGGGCAACATCGAGTTGGGATAGTCCCGGAAAAATGGGTGCCGGTTCGGCAATAGTTATCGAAAGCCTTACGAACCAAATGGTGCGAACTCAGCTAGAATACACGCGTCCGTTCCCCATGAAGCAGATTGCTGAGATTTCAATTTCACCTATGGGTACCCAATCAAAAGTTAAATGGTCCGTTCGCGGCCAAAATTTATTTGTGCAAAGAGTTGTTTGCCTCGTGATGAATATGGATAAAATGGTGGGCGGAAGCTTTGAAGTCGGTCTTAGTAAACTAAAATCAATTGTGGAAAGTCTCTAAGGGTCTGGCATTCTAGAATCAGTTAACGGCAGCTGGCACACAGAAAACTGAACACCGAAACCGCCAAGCAGTTAACAGTCGCGGCTGCCATTAAAACTGATTTGAGGCCCAAAATTAAAACGAGCTTAATCAAAAAAAAAGGAAGTCCCCTTTTGCAATTTACAGAAAATTTGCATGAATTATGCCATCTTAAGCTGGTTTTATTAGGCAAATGAGCTTCCGGTATGTAAAAAAGTGCTAGCTGAAGCCTCGAGCGCCAATCCATTCCTCCTCAGAATATTTTGATTGCTGGCCAAGGCTTCACTTGGTATGAAATTTAAATGAAACAAAAAAATAATAAGAATAAATCTTGGGGCTTCGAAATCAAAATATTATTTATCTTTACCCTCCTCTTTGTTGGGGTATTTTTAACTGCATGGAAATACGCTATCAACTTAAGACAAGCGATTTCTGCCAGTAATTCCGCAACACAAGTTGATTCGCGGGCCTTAATTGAAATTGAACATATGCGAAATTTGGTAGAATCGCAGATCAGTGACAGTCGGTCTTTTTTCTTGCTTGGCTCTGCTGCCCTTCTTGAAGAGTCACGCAAAGAAAAGCTAAGCTTTCAAGAATCTCTTTTGGGTTTTGAAAGACAATTTAATTTGACCGAAGTCCCTGAAATTATAAAGTCTATCAATGCTCTCGAGCACCAACAGCAAGAAATTTTTGATCAAGCTATGAAGTATCGCGAAAAGCATACGGAGCCGAAAATAGTAGGACAATTTTATCAGTCTAAAATGTCATCCATTCGAACCCATATTAATCAAGCCTTAGATGAAATGCTTCGTTTGCACAAAGAAGAATTGGAGCGCGTAAAATCAAACGCAAAGGAAGCTGCACTTGGTGCGGAAACTCAAGTACCTCGAGATATGACCTGGTTGACCGGCGCTATTAGCTTTTTGTTTTTAGGAATGATCTTTTTAGTTTTGCGCTTATTGAGTGAACGCAAAAAGCAATTGGCTGAACGCCTTCGTCTATATGAGGAGGCTTTGAAGGCCAATCATGCGCGCGATGAAATTTTGGTCGCAGTGGCCCACGATTTAAATGAACCCTTGAGCATGATCGTAAATACCGCTGAAAATATGGCGAATGCCAGTGATCAAACAGATAAAATTCAGGCGATTAAGACTTCAGTTGCAGTAATTGATAGTCATATTAAAGACATTGTAGACCAAGCCAAAGCTGATCAAAAGAGTTTAACTCTACGTTTAGATCAACTGGCTGTCGATGTGGTACTCGATGATGCGCGACTATTACTTCAGTCTTTAGCTAAACAACGAGATATTCGTTTGCAGATTGAAACCGTAAATCCTCCAACGCTGGCTTTTTTTGATCGTGAGAGAGTGCTACGAATTCTTTCGAACCTGGTCGGAAATGCAATTAAGTTTAGCCCAAAGCATAGCAAGGTCGTAGTGAAGGTACGTAGTGATCAACAATTTGTTTATATTTCAGTTATCGATAGCGGTTCCGGAATTCCCGAAAAGCAACTGCCCATGTTATTCGATGATTTTTGGCAAGCACGCGATACGGCTGATCAAGGCGCAGGAGTTGGCCTTGCGGTAGTTAAAACAATTGTCGAAGCGCATGGCGGATTGGTGCGGGTTGAAAGTCAATTGGGCAGAGGAAGTACCTTTACCTTCTCACTTCCAAGACGCCGGCCGGTGGGAGCGCAGTTGGGAAGACCTGCACCAATTGTTAAGCAAACGCCCAAGCTAGCATCGCAAGAGACACCACCATTAAATTTATAGCCAAGTATTCATTTTCCTTTCACAACAAGACTGCGAACCGAACGAGCGCGGTCTTTTTTTTTATTATCTCCCTAATCGGCTGTGGCCATTTGCCACCAAGACCTCCTCTAATAATTGATAAGAATGATTCAACTAAGAGCCTTGAGACAATTGAGACCAGGCCTGGGGTTCGACAGAGCTTTGTACATCTTCAACCTATCGATCCAAATGCAGATACACTGATTATTTTTCCCGGCGGAAGTGGCAGGGGACAAGTTTTTGAAAAGAATGCTTTGATCGGTACAAGGGGAAGTTTTGTCGCGCGAAGCATCGATCTCTGGCAGCGCAAATATCGCATTATTGTCATTGATACCCCCAGTGATCACGCCGGTGGTATGACCGAAACCTTTCGACGCATGACGAACCATAGACTTGATATTTCAATGCTTATGGATGCGATCACCAAACGTTGGCCAACTCACTTTATACTTTTGGGCACCAGCCTCAGCACCATTTCAGCATTCAACATTGGTGCCGCCGGAGACCCTCGCATTAAGGCAGTCATCCTCACTTCCACTCACGTGAACTACTTAGAGCAGACGGCAATTGAGAGCATTCGAGTCCCAGTTTTATTAGTAAGTCATAAAGATGACGGCTGTCCCTTGACCAAACCAATTCAATCGCAAAAATTTCGTGATATTTTAGCTCGTAATATTAAAGCCGATTATATTGAAATTTCAGGTGGCTCTCAAAAAGATTCACCTTGTGAAGCCTATTCACATCATGGCTTCAACGGGGTGGAAGCTGAAACCATCGCGGCAATTCAAAACTGGATTTTAGAAATTTCAAAATCGAAATAGTTTAAAATAGATACTTAGACTTTTTTTACAAATTCAGATTTTAGATTTATAGTTCCAAATCCATCAATGCGGCAGGAAATATCATGTCCGTCACCGGCATCCACTACTCGAATGTTCTTAGCTTTCGTGCCCCCTTTTACAACTGATGACGAGCCCTTTATCTTAAGGTCCTTAATCACAACAATTGAATCACCATCGATTAAGACATTTCCATGAGCATCGCGAATCTGAAGATCTTGTTCGACTTCTTTTTCAACAATGGCATCTGAAGCCGTCCATTCGTGCGAACACTCTGGACAAATCCACAAATTTTGATCCTGATAGATGTTTTCGGATTTACATTTTGGACAAGACACTTCATTTTTCATAATTTACCAATCTTAAAAAGCCGCAGATTTCTTCAGCTTGAGTTAAGACCCTAGTCTCAATTATTTTTAGATGGTTTTCAAGTCAGATTCCGCAATGTGCTTCATCCGTACTTCAAAGCAGGTGTGAGACTGCTCAGCTACAAGTCTTATGCTCGCATTGTGTTCATCTAAAATGCCTTTTGATATTGATAGTCCCAAGCCAGTTCCTTCTCCCACTTCTTTCGTGGTATAAAAAGCTTGAAATATTTTGTCATGCAAGGCTTCTGGAATCCTATTTCCCGAATCCATCAAAAGAATTTGTAGGAACTCGCCATCTTCTTTTAAAAACAAGCAATTGAATAGCCTCTTCAATTATCTCAGAGAGACGATGCGGTTGATAAGAGGGCTTGGAGATCCTCGGATTGTTTGCGCGCTCTTTCATAGGCAAAACAAATTGAAGATAACCGGATAATAATTAAGTGCCGCCACTAAATGACGTAGCCCCACAGATAGAATAACCAAAATTCCTATCCACAAGCCCATTGCCGATATCACTCTACGGCGAAAATAATCAGCCGCACTTAAACTCAATGACATGAATAATTTCTTCCTCCCAGTCGCCCTCCTAAAGAGTAACTCATGTACAGGCGAATGGCGCGGGATCAAGATTCTAGTTTGAATATTTGTTAACGAAGAGACAACTTATAAAGGCAGGCCAGTTAAGATCAATTTAACTTTGAGTAAGAGTTTTATTTTTTTCACGGCCTATCGTGGTAAATAATTTCTTACTGCGGAGGCGCTACATAATTGATAAGGGCACTATTGTTTTGCAAATCGGTCAGCTGCAAGCTCTGAACGGCAGTTAGAACATAGCCACTTCCCCCAGGCTGAGACCCCAAATATCCAATTTCTAAATAGTCATGGGTTGAAATTGTTTGGCAATCCTCAATCAAAGAATTGGCATCTGTACTTACTATAAATTGTGGTCCTGAAGATACTATTGGTGTCGCAACATTGGCTGTATAGAAGGATGGCTCGCAGACACCTGAGCTCGTTCGGTTTTGCGAAGGCACCGGAAAAACTCTAAACACAACTACGGCATTATTGATGCTGGGCTCGCGGGTTTGCAGATAGCCAAAGGCCTTACAACTTGGTCCATTGAGCGCGATACATTCCTGCTGCTTCTGCGAGAAGAAATCTGCACAGGCCGCGGCATCGGATCCGCTCCCAGTATTATTGACATTTCCGGTACCAGGATCGAGAAGACCAGCATGCATATATCCATCAGCCCCTAGGTACTGGTAGGTCCCATTGCAATCTGCTGCCACTCCTGGAGTAGGAGAAAGCGGAGGCTTTGGCGGGACGATACTAATCGAGGACATTTCTGCGAAAGTGCTATTAAAGAATCCGCCGGCACTTGCCATTATAGTATAAGTAACTGGTACCATTGAAAAGTTTCTGAAGTTACTGAGGCTTGCGCCCGCAGGGTTATAAACTGTATTTATCACTTTGGTGCCAATTGCGGTTTTGGCGGTAATTACCAACATTTGTAAATTTATATTTTGATTGACCCAGCTAAGGAGATTTGAAAATGGTGCGCCATTATCTTGATTTGGAATCGGGTTTTCAAGAATCGCGGTTAACAAGTTGCCGCTCTGTTTGAACAGAGAATTATTTACTGGCAAAACTGTAATAGTAATTTTTTGATTATTTGTACCCTTCGGGCCGGTGGCAGCAACATTATAGGTGGTGGTTGCGGCAGGCGAAACATTGAAGCTCCCACTCGCGCCAGAATTGATATTTTTCAACTCGTAAATTTTATTATTTCCATCCATCACAACTATTGAAGTGACATTAGAAGCTCCAAAACTAACAGCGGTCGCTTGGCCTTCAGGAATCGTTGAAATATATGCAGTCAGATATATCGACGGAAAACCAACAATGGCATCACAGGTCGCTGGATTATTTGTCGTCAATTGATAGCCCTGGTTGCAGGTTGTTGCAGAACACATACTGTAAACTCCACCTGAGAAATTCTGCTGTCCACTCCCGCCAGATACGACACAAGTCTTAGGCGATTCGTAGCACATTCCATTAAAGGGAACAAAACCGGTATTGCATGCAAGAGGAGTCGGAGTAGGCACAGGTGTTGGTGTTGGCGTTGGTGTTGGTGTTGGCGTTGGTGTTGGTGTTGGTGTTGGTGTTGGTGTTGGTGTTGGTGTTGGTGTTGGTGTTGGTGTTGGTGTTGGTGTTGGTGTTGGTGTTGGTGTTG